>JAJFKF010000149.1 GCA_021773365.1 Gammaproteobacteria bacterium
GCAGCGGACGACTCGAGCGTGGGATTGTCGGGTTTGACGGGGAAATTCGGGGCGGAGGCGGGGTGCAAGAGCGGGGAGAGGGTTGGAATTCCACGCTCCGGGGCGGCGGTCGGACTGGCATAAGACCCGATATAGGAACCGCGACCCGGTGAGGGGGCGGATTTGTACCGCCTATTCGCGGCGGGGACCGAGGGATCTGCCGCGGCCGCCGGTGAGACCGTAGCGGCCGGGCAGGAGGCCTCGGGCGCCGATGATGGCGGCGAAGATTCGCCCCCGGACGGCAATGCATTGCCGCTGGCATCGCCCCTGTTGCCGCCGGCCGGGACGCGCATAACCCTGCCGGCAGTTGAGGGCGAGGCAATGGCGGCCCCGGCTGCTGACGTAGCTACTCCTGTGGTCAAGCCTGCCACGCCGCAGGTCGCCGTCCCTACGGATCCGGCGCCAGCCCAGGTGGTCGCGGACGGCGCCGCCGACGCGGCTCAGCAAACGGCTGCCGCGATACCGGTTCCCATCCCACCTAAGTCCGCCCAGCCCCAGCCCGCTGCGGTACAGGCGCAATCCGCCGCGACAGATGGTGTCACGCAGCGCGGCGCGGCTGACGCGAACACCGCGGGCGCGGACACCAATGCAGAGTCTTCAACCTCCTCGCTGATCGCCCGGATGACGGACAGCGATGCAGGTATCGATGATGGCCTGAATGATGGCCTGAATGAGGGCCTGAATGAGGGCGAGATGCGCCGCCTGCTGGCATCTCTCTCCGGCAGCACCGGCGCGCAGAAATCCTCCACCGCGGATTCTTCAAGCACCGCCGCGCCGAAGGCGCCTGGCGGGAATGAGGCGGCGCTCACTCCGCAGCCCCCGGCTCTGCCGCCTGCCATCGCAGTCGCCGAGACTCCCGCTACCGCGGTGGATCGCATGCTGCGTGAGCTGAAGTTCGATCGTACCTCCGAGGTCACTACGCAAGCACCGGTTACGGCAACGCATTCCGTTTCAATTCAACCGGCTGCGACGGCAGCCACTGCCACCGACACGCCCGTATTCCAGCTGCAGACACCCCTGCAGAACCGCGCTGAATGGGCGAACAGCCTCGGCGAACGCATCACCTGGATGACATCCAACAATCAGCAGAACGCCAGCATCCGGCTGAACCCGGCGCACCTGGGCCCGATCGAGGTGCAGGTGTCGGTCAACGGCGATGAGACCACTATCTCGATCACCGCGCATCACGCCGCAACGCGCGATGCCCTGGAAGCCGCCGCGCCGCGCCTGCGGGAAATGCTGGGCGCCCATGGACAAAACTCGGTGAACGTGAACATCCAGCATCAGTCCCCGGGAGACAGACCGGCGCAGCAGGGACAGGCGCCGGAGTCCTGGGCGCGTTATGAGGGGAAGGAGGCGGAGTCCGCTTCGTTTAGCACGCCTGTGCGGACTGCTTCTTCCGGCAGCAGGGCGCTGGACGCGTACGCCTAAGACCGGCGTGCGTTTCAGCGCATCAGCACGACTTCGTCCGTTCCCTCGTGCGTGCGCACACCCAGCGCCTCTCTGAGTGAATACAGGAATCCTTCCGTGTCGCCGATCCGGAATACGCCGCTGACACGCACGGACTCCAGACCAGGCGTGCCGATGGTGACCCGGGTGGTGGAGTAGCGGTTGAATTCCTCGACGGCCGAGGCCAGCGGGGTGTCGCTGAACTCCAGCCTGCGGGTGCGCCAGGCGTCGATGCGGTCCAGATCGGCGGCCCGGGCAACCTGCAGTGAGGGCAGCTGCGCGGGGAACTCCACGGCCTGTCCCTTGCCGAGCGTGGCGATCGGAGTCAGGTCAGCAGTGGACACCCTGCCGTTCTGTCCGGCCGACACGCGCACGGCGCCGTCGATCACGCTGACGGTGACCTTGTCCTGCCGCATGTCGATGTTGAATTCCGTGCCGATGGCGCGGGTGAGGGTTGCGCCCGCGCTGACCTCGAAGGGGCGGGTGCGATCCTGTTTCACGGCGAACAGCGCCTCGCCGCGGCGCAGCTCGATGTGGCGGCGGTTGTCCGTGTACCGGACGGCGATGGCGGTGTCCGTGTTCAGCGTGACCAGCGATCCGTCCTTGAGCACGATGTCGCGCTGCTCACCGATGGCTGTCTCGTAGGAACGGGGGACAAACCAGGAATAGCCGTACGTCGCGGCGATGCCCACCGCCAGCGCCACGGAGGCCGCTACGGCCCAGCGCCGCCAGTTCGTGCGGCGTGATCCGGCACGCGCGTCCGACTCGGCCAGCCATTGCCGGACCTGCGTGTGTCCCTGCACCGTTGCCAGCGCATCCCATGCCTTCTGTGAAGCTGGATCCCCGATACTCATAACACCGCCTTTAAACGTTGCCCGATGTGATCCAGGCCTTCCTTCACGTAACGCTCCACCGTGCGCGTGCTCAATCTCATCCTGGTTGCGATATCGTGGTGGGACATCTCCCTGAACCGGTACAGCAACAAAACTTCCCGCACCGGCGGCTTCAGCTCCTGCAGCGCCTGGATGACCTGCGCGGCCATCTGGTCGCCTTCCAGCGCAAGCTCCGGCCAGCTGTTCCAGTCCGGTGTCTGCAGGCCGAGTGAGGCATATGCCTCCAGCTCCGCGTTGACACCCCTGAAGCTCTTGTGCCTGAACAAATCCCGCGCGAGGTTGGTCGCTGTCTGAAACAGATAGGCGCGGGCGTTTGAGCGCACGTGCTCGAAGCTGGGCTGGCGCAACAGGCGCAGGTAAGTCTCCTGCAGGATCTCGCTCGCCTCGTCCCGTGAGTGCAGAAGGCCTTTGAGGTATCGGTAGAGCGAGAGGCGATGGCTCTCGAACAGCTCGCGCGCGAACTCGCTCTCCGCCGCGGTGAGCGGCTGGCGTGGATCCGGGCCAGTCAACCCGGGATGAATCTCTTGTGACCCTTCAGCCATTCAGGACCCTTCCAACCTCTCGGTACTTCGCTTGCAGGAGTGTAACGGCTGAGAGGCCCCAACCCGACAGAACCGCGTTCCGTGGTTTTATGGCCACAGATGCTGTGCAACAGCAATTGTCGGGTGTGCGGCACCCATCCGTTACACACCACAACGGCATTCACTCTCGAGCGGGGGTATCTTCAATGTCCATGCATCGTCTGGCTCCTACGGTCCTTATGTTGCTTCTTGGCGCCACCGCTACCGGCGCCATTCCTGTCAGCGAGAAGCTCGCAGCTCAGGTCCGCTTCGACATTCCCGCGCAATCCCTGGGGACCTCTCTCAAGCAACTGGCCAACCAGGCGGGCATCCAGATTCTGTTCGAGGAGCAAGTCGTCCGGGGTTTGAGCGCACCTGCGATCCAGGCTCGGCAAAGCGCGCTGCAGGTCCTCGATCGGCTGTTGATCGATACCGGACTGGAGTACACGTCGAAAGACGAAACTGTCGCCGTGCGCAAGAAGGCACCGACATCCGCCACCGTGAGTAAGGGTGCGGGCATCGCCCAGATGGACGCCGTACGGCTCGCGCAATCCGATGCGCCCCCCGCCGCTCGGCAGGTGGCAGAGTCCGACGAAGACACCAGGGGCATCCCGGAGATACTCGTCAAAGGCGCCCGCGGCGCCAGCGCCGACATCCGCCGCACCAATGATGACGTGCAGCCCTACATGGTATTCGATGCCGAGGAGCTGGAGAACTCCATGGCTGCGTCCGTGGACGATTTCCTCCGGACGCGCCTGCCCATGAATCAGTCACTGAACCGGGTGGATGAGAACAACCTTGCAGGTGAGACGGCCTCCCAGGGCAACATGAGCCGGATCGACCTGCGCGGCCTCGGCGCGGAAGAAACGCTGGTGCTGGTCAATGGCCGACGCCGGCCCGGCGCGGCCAATCTGTCTGGCACCCTTCAGGCGGATATCAACGGCATCCCGCTGTCGGCCATCGAGCGCATCGAGGTGCTGCCTTCCACCGCCGGCGGAATCTACGGCGGTGGCGCCACGGGTGGAGTGGTGAACGTCGTGCTCAAGCGCGACTACAACAGCATATCGCTGGCAGCCCGGTATGACGGTACTTTTGACGGCGGTGGCGCCGAACGGCGGTTGGATGCCCTGGCAGGTTTCAGCGTGGGTCGCACCAGCGTAATGATTACGGGCAATATCCGGGATGGCGAACCGCTGTATGTGGGCGATCGCGACTTTGCCCGCCGCTCACGTGAGTTGCTGTACCGGAACAATCCCGATGCCTTTCTCACCGCCAACGATCCGATATTCGGCTATACAACCAATATCAGGAACACCGTCGCCGCGCCCCTGGTTCTGAAGAACAACACTTCGCTGGGCTCCAGGATCGCCCATGTGGCGGTGGGTTCCGACGGGTATGCCGTTGACGGGGCCTTCGCATTCCAGCCCGGCTACAATCTGGATCTGGCGCAGGCGACGTTTGGGAACGAGTACTCCATCCTGACCGTGCCGAAGGCCCGCTCCTTGCAGATCAACCTGCGGCACGAATTCTCCGAGCGCGTGTCGGCCTTCCTGGATGCCAGCCGCCTCGAGAACAACACGGTCCGCAGAGGGACCACCAATCTGACAGCTCCCGTGTTCACTCTGCAGGCGGCCAATCCAGCCAATCCGTTCACCACCAATGTGAGAATCTCGGTGCCGCTGGTGGGCTTCGATAACGACAGACTGGAAATGCCCTCCGATTCGCTCAACGAAGGGATCGGCGGTGGCGTCATCGTTCACCTGGCCGGGGACTGGATGGCGCAGGCCGAGTACAGCATGGGCGTCGCGGAATGGACCAATACGCTGCCCATGCAGAACGCACTGACGCCCGCTGGTCTTGCCGCACTGACGGATGGCACCCTCGATCCACTGCGGGATGTCAATCTGTATCCCTTCAATTTCTCGTCGTACTATCCGGCGGACGCCGCCGGTGCTGGAACGGTCAGCACGTCTTTTCCCACCGATCATGAGAGCGGCACATTGCGCCTCTCCGGTCCACTGATGAAATTGCCGGGCGGACGGCTGCAGCTGGCGGCGCTGCTGGAGCGCCGGGAGGAATTCACTGGAGAGAGAATCAGTTCCCAGTACCAGGGGGGCATGCTCACGTATACCCGTTTCGCTGAAGTCGGCTCCAGTACCGATAGCGCTTATGCGGAGCTGACGGCTCCGCTGATTTCCCGCGCCAACGCCCGGCCTGGGATCCGGTCGCTGGAACTGCTGGCCTCCTACCGGTACGACGACACCACCACTCGCGCTGCGCCGTTCTTCAGCAGCTTCGCGACCGCTTTGTCGCCCGACGGACCGTTCCCGGACGTTCCGTTTGAAGAAACATCCGTGACGGCCAACCAGTACACGCTGGGGCTTCGTTATGCTCCGGTGGAGAGCGTCGCGTTGCGGGCCAGTTTTGGCAAGGGTGTGTTGCCGCCGTCGACCACCCAGCTGTCTGCCGCCGACATTGGACAGTTTGGCTTGCAGCCCAACCCCACCCTGACGGACCCCAGACGCAACGACAACTTCATCACCGTTCAGGGTCCCATCGGGCTTTACACGACCGGCGGCAACATGAGCCTGGTCGCCGAGCAATCCGAGAGCCTGTCGGTGGGTGTGATATTCAAACCCGCGGTCCTGCCAGGTTTCAGGCTGTCGGTGGACTACACCAACATACAGAAAACGAATGAGATCGGGTTCATCGACGCGCAAAGCCTGCTGGACAACGAGGACCTGTTTCCAGGCTCTGTGGTGCGCGCTCCGCTCACGCCCGGCGAGGCGAGCCAGGGATTCGAACGCGGCGTGATTCTCGAATTCCACTCAGGTTCAGTCAATATCGCCGAGATGAAGGTGGAGGCGTTTGATGTGCAGGCCACCTACGACTGGAGCACCCGCTTCGGATCCTTGGCCGCCAATCTGTCGGGAACACTGACGCCGACGCGATTGCAGCGGCTCACGCCGGCCAGCGCCGAGCTCAATGATGCGGGCTACAGCAATGGTGTGATGAAGACGCGCGCCAACGCGGGACTGCGCTGGACACTGGGTAACGTGGATCTGGGCTGGAACATGCAGTAC
>JAJFKF010000150.1 GCA_021773365.1 Gammaproteobacteria bacterium
GAGCGCACCGGCGGTAAACACCTTCGGATAGGTGCTCGCCAGGAAGTTGTCGAAGTCCTCGACAATGCCGGCATTGGCCGGCGCCAGGTCCTGGACGAGGCCGGCACGCTGGAGCTGACTGGTGAGATTCCCCACGTTGAACCTCCCCTCGGTCATCTGCTTCTGTATGCCTGTATTGAGAGAGGTCAGTAGCCGTGCGGACTGTTGTGCATTCAGCGGTTTGGAAAGCGCGGCGGCGAAGAGCGGAATGGCCACGGCCATCCGCATGTAATTCTCGGTATCCGCACTGCCCATGTTGCGCTCGAACAGATCGACCAGGTCCGCGCCCGACAACCGGTGCTTCACGTACACCATGTCGAGCATGCCCTGCATACGCGACTGCTGCCGGCCTGGCTGCGCCGGCGCGTTGAGCAGGTCGCCCAGTTCGCGCTCGCTGATGGCGGGGCGGCCGGCGGCCTTCTCCACGTCGAGCAGGAGCGAGGAGGTCTCTGCCCGTCCCCTGAACATCCGGAATCCGCCGGCATAGAGGAGCTTGCGCTGATACTCCGGCCGGCCGCGCACCAAGTCGATGACGTAGCGGGAAAGACTGGCGAACCCCGCCGCGTCGAGCTTGCCCCTGGCCTCGTTCAGAATGGAGCCGGGATCCTGGGGCATCTCTCCCCGCATCATCATCTCCTGGGTGGGCGCCCGGTCATCCGACAAGGCGATCTTCACCCATTCGCGGTAGCTGGAGAGCGCCAGCGAGGAGTCCTGGTTGTAGAGGGCCAGCCCGACAGCGAGCTGGTAGTCCTGGCGGCTCAGTGCATGGGTGGCGGCCGTTCTGGAAGGCAGCACAGCCTCGAGGCCGGAGCCCCGCGCGTCGGGTACATCCACCGCTGCTGCCTGCGCGGCCGGACCCTGCGCCTGGGCAGCCAGGCGCACCGCCGATGCCGGCAGGCCCCACGCCTTGCGTTGTTGAGTCACCTCCGCCACCAGATCGGCGTCGCCACCGAAGTACCTCAGCAGACGGCTGTCCACCGCATCGGCCAGCGCGGTGCGGCCGCTACGCAGCGCCGCCTCACGCATGAAGCGCGAGAAAGCGTTCAGGCGCGGATAGAAGGCCAGCGCCTTGGGCGCCGGACCTTCCATGCCTTTCATCGATTGGCGCAGCACTTCATTGAATGATTCCTCCGCGGCCGCCAGGCGATCCTCGTCCGCCGGCAGCGTGAACAGGAAACCGGACAGCAGCCAAGCGTAATTCTCGCGGTACTCGTAGCTCGTGGTGGTATCGAAAGCCGGCGGGCGGCTCTGGTCCGTCTTCTCGATCTCCTGCGGCAGGCCGTTAAGCACCTTCATCAGTGCGCGCGTGTAGAGGGTTTCGGCTTTATCGCTGGCGCCCTGGCGTACACGCACCTCGGCGAGCTTGCGCATCACCGACGCGTTGTCCGCATCGGAGATCAGCGCTTTCTCGTACTGCGCGCTCGCCTGGCGGTTGAACCCTTCGTTCCTGAACAGGTCGCCGGTCTGTTCGACTAGGCCAGGCTCGCCGGTGCGGTCGATAGCCCGGTTGAAGGCGTCCGCGGCATTCTCTGCATCACCCATCTTCAGAAACGCCTTGCCCATGTCGGTGTAGATTTCGGGCGGCAGCTCCTCGCCCAGCGACACCAGACGCCGGCTGTAGCGCAGGTTCCGTTGCGAATCCGGCTCACCGCCCGAACCGATACCCATCGTCCCGTTCATCGGGGACTTCTGCGCACTGGCGGAGATCAGCTCGCGCAGCACGTTGGAGCGGCGGCTGTTGGCGTAGGCCAGGGAGTTCTCCAGGGCCGAGAAATACATGTTGGTATCGCCCGACCCTTCAGCCAGTTCGCCCAGCAGCTCGTACAGGTATAGTTTGTCGTCGCGCGCGGTCAGGCGCTCCAGCACGCGCCGCTGCGCCCACTCGATGATGCTCTTGTCCCGCGGTTTCATGTTGAGAATGCCATCCACGCCGACGATGAAGGCATCGTCCTGCTCGGCCGTCTCGATCAGATATTGCAGCGCGCCGATGGCCTCGGCCTCCTTGCCGCGTTTCTTCAGCAGGTCCGCCAGCAGCAGGTAGTTGTCGCTGTGGTCGGGGTTCTCGGCCAGCGCGTTGCGGTAAGTGGCGATCGCCTGCTCTTCCATGCCGGCCAGCACCATGATGCCCGCCTCGAATTCCGCGCCCGCGGCCGCCCCGCCCGTGCCGCGCAACTGGTCGAGCCATTGCTTGAGCTGCTCATTGCGCTCCTCGGTCGCCTCACCACCGCTCTCCAAATGGTTCAGCACCAGGGATTGCAGGTAGTCGACCTTGTTGTCCGGATCGCTCGCCAGGAGCTTCTGCATGAGCGTCTGATAAGCCTTGGTGCGGCCCAGCGCACGGTAGACATTCGCCTGCTCGCGCAGGCTTTCCACGTCCGAGACGCCCCGGCCGGCGGCCTTGAAGTACTCGCGGATCACTTCCACCGCGGAGGCGGAGTCGTTGGTGCCGGTGTAGATGCGGATCAGGAGCCCGGCGTCCTTCCGGGTCGCGCTGCCATCGGCGAGTTTTGTTTCCAGCTCCACCACCAGATCGCCCAGCGACCCGGTTTCGGCCGCCAGCGTCACCAGCCGGTCCTCCACCAGTCGGCGGAACGCATCGGACACCTGCCCGTTCCACATGTCCTTCCACACCCCCAGCGCCTTCTCGCGCTGGCCAGTGGAGTCATACAGCCAGGCCATACGCATGCGCTCGTCGGTGCCCAGCCCGCCGGCGCGATTGCCGTCGAGGGTGGACATCACCTGCAGCGCTTCGGCAGGTTTCTTGAGACGTTCGTAGGCATCAGCCAGATCCACGCGATCCACGGAGTCCGGCGCCAGGGTGCGGTCCATCGCCACCAGCACTTCCTCCGCCTCCGCGGTCCGGCCGCGGCGCAGGGCCAGCTCGAAACGGAACAGCAGCGCCTGGCTGGCGGCCGAGGGCTGCACCGCGACCACTTTGTCCGTGGCGGCGGCCGACAGATCGTCGAATCCGAAGCGCGCCATGACTTCCGCGCCGGCCATCAGGGCGCCGGCATGGCTATTGCGATCAATGAAGTCCTGCCAGACCTGCCTGGCGCCCGGCCGATCGGCCTGCTCCATCAGATGCTGGGCCAGGCCCTCCGACCAGGCGGGCTGCTCCGGCTGGGAGGCAATGAGCTTGCGGTACTCGGTGACCATCTGGGCGGTCTGGCCGGCCTCGCTGTACATGCGCAGCAGCTGGCGGCGGGACGCCGGGGTGATGTCCGTGCGGTCGGCCTCGTTGAACAAACGAATGGCTTCCTCGTACCGGCCCAACTTCTGCAGCAGGTCGATACGGACGTCCTGCTCGTCGGCGGAAAGCCTGCCCTTGCGCTTGAAGCGCTCGAGCAGCTTTTCCATCGAGTCGTCCTTCTCATGCGCATCGACCAGCACACTCAGCGCATATCGCTGGTCGCGGTCCAGGGTGGCCACCTGCACCGCCTTCCAAGCCTCTTCCTGGGCGCCGGTCGCATCGCCCGCCTCCAGCGCCCACTGCGCCAGGCGCAGGTGCTGGCGGAACCGGTCGCTCCCCTCTCCATACACCTCGTAAAGGCCGGTAGCCTCGTCATAGCGGTTCAGCACCGCCAGCGCCACGGCGGCGCGGTTGCGGAAATCCCGATCCCGGTTCTGCGCCAGACGCACCAGCGCCTCTATGTTCTGCTGGCCCACGGCGACAAAGGTCATGCGCAGGCGGATCTGTTCCTTGCGGGTCCGGTCGGTGGTGAGCGCGAAGGCCTGGTCGTACCAGCGCTGGGACTGCTGCAGCTCACCGGCCGCCTCGAGCAGCCGCGCCTGCTGCAAGGCGAGATCCGCATTGGTTTCGATCTTCAGGCCCTCCTCAACCGAGCTCTGCGCGGCCTGGCGCAAACCGAAACGCCACTGCAGATGGCTGACGAGCAGCAGCGCGTTGGCGCGCTCGCGACTGTTACGCGCCGTCTCCTGCGCCATGGCCTGCAACTGCGCGATCACCTCATCGAGCGTGCCGTCCCGCTTGATCGTTTCGCGGTACAGCGGATCGACCGTTGAGAAATCGATCTGCCGGGTGGCGACCAGTGCCTGCAGCTGCGCCTGCGGAGCTGCAGCGGACACAGCACCCGCAGCCAGCACCAGAGCCAGCCCAAAGGAAAGTGACAGGCGGCGAATGTGAGTCGTGTCGTTCATAAGTTCATCCGGTCCTAGTTTCGAGGCCAGCGCCGATAGACCAGTTCGGCCACATACAGCAACAGTCCCAGCAGCAGGGCATGCCACCACCAGGGAGTAGAGTCTCAATGAGCCCGGGTGGCCGCGGCGAGGGCTTCAAGATTCAGCGAAAGCCGCGGATCGACCTGGTACTCATCAGCCACATCGGCCGAAGCCATCGACACCAGGCGCGTCTCGCCGCACGGCGGCGGCGTACCACCGATATCCATTGCTCCAGCGTTGACGCGAAGCTCCTCTGAGGCGTCCGCCATCCACTGCGCGGCGAAGAAACCGGGCGCCAGCTGCTGGAACCGCAACGGCTCGTCCGCAGTGCCCTGCGGGTCCAGA
This sequence comes from Gammaproteobacteria bacterium, assembly GCA_021773365.1. Taxonomy (GTDB): domain Bacteria; phylum Pseudomonadota; class Gammaproteobacteria; order Steroidobacterales; family Steroidobacteraceae; genus JAJFKF01. Next base: position 4,564 of record JAJFKF010000150.1, read on the forward strand.
ACCGAGGCCTGGGGGTGCAGGGACGGAACCGGGCTACCGCGCATTTCGGATTAACCGGCGCGCGGCGTCCGGCCAGACCGGCGAAGTACGGACCCGGGGTATGCCCGCCGGACCCCGCTCAGCGCTGAATGCCCTACTGCCCGAAGTCTTTCCTCATCTGCATCCAGACGCTGCGGCCCAAGATGCTGTCGTACGGCGCGACCCCGCGGTCTGTGCTGGGAGCCCAGAAGCGGGGCGTGCGGTCGAAGACGTTCTTCACGCCGAAGGTGAGGGAGGTGCCGGAGAGTAACCCCTGCAGGCCGCGTGAATTCTGCACGGCCGGCGCGCGGTAGTTGACGTTCAGATCGTGGTTGAGCGCGCGCGGGGCGCGGTCGCCACCCTGCAGGAGGAACCATTGGGTCGGATTGGCCACCGGTTGCGGCACCAAGAGGTAGTCGAAGTAACGGACGCTCCAGCCCACGCTCCACTGCGGGCCCTCCCAGCGAACCTGGGCGTTGCCGTTCCAGGCAATCTGCTGGGAAAAAGCTCCGGCCGGGTTGCGCACCTGTTCCACCGCCGGGCCGGTGTTGGTGAGCTGCACCTTGAAGCTGATGTTTCTGGTCGCCGCTGCCGTCAATACCAGGCGGCCACCGACGATATTCTCCAACCGCTGCTCCACGGAGAAGTCCATGCTCCTGGAGGCAATCTGGCGAAAGTTGACGAAACGCCGGTCTACGAAGGCAATTTCCCCTACCCCGCTGGGGTGACCATCCGGGGCACCGCGCTGCACGATCCCGGGCAGCTCCGATTCCAGGTTGATCGCATCCTGCGCGCCCAGCGAGAAAATCGCATCGTCACGCACGCTCTCCAGATAGTCCATCGACAACCTAAGACCCGGCACCCGGCGAGGCGTGAAAATGAACCCGAAATTGGTCGAATTCGTGGTTTCGGGCATCAAGTCGGGATTGCCTCCAGTGATGTACATTGAGGGCAGAAGAGTTACACCCTCGTTCCGTACCGGATCAGTCAGGCCGGTGGTGGTAAAGGTCGGCGGACTGGCCGCGGGGGTGATCTGGGAGATGCCCGGAGGCTTGAAACCGATGCTCTGCGTGGCGCGGAAGGCTATTCCTTCCACCGGCTCGTAGCGCAGGCCGAAGGCGTAGAGGCGTGAGGTGGTGGTGTACTTTACGGGCTCCGGCGGCACACCCGCCCGCTGAGCCGCAATACTCTGGGACCTGAAGCCGGCTCCCACCATGCGATCGAGACGGCCCGAGCCGAACAGCTCCAGCCGCTCCACCAGAGGTATGCCCTGCATGGCGGACAGCAGGGGCATGGTCGCCTCCGCATAGCCGGCATACGAGTCAAAAACGAATCGGAGGTTCGGGTTGCCAATCAGCGGAATCGCCACATCAGAGGCACTGCCCACCGGCACTCTGGGCTGTCCAGTCAGGCCATCCTGATACTGCCCGAACCATTCACTGCGATAGCGATCAGTACGAGACGCATCCACGCCCGCCGTCAATTGCAGTGTACCAGCCGGCAGGCTCAGCAGGGGACCGGCGGCCTTGAGCGCCGACTGATATGTGCGAGTGGCGCTGCTAAAGAGAATTCGTTCTGCGATGTACTGTTCGTAGAAGCTCGATACCGCCGGTGCGGCCACGCGCGGATCCACGAAGGGATTGTAGGCGCCCGAGAGAAAGGCCGCGGTCCAGCCGCCATTAGGCTCAACAAATGCTGAGGACAAAGATAGATACCGATTATTCGCGTAACTGACATCGAGGAAGCCGCGCCACTGGCCGAGCGCGCCTCGCAGGGTGGAATTCAGCTCCCAACTCACGTTGCGCGGCCAATTGCGCAGCTCTGGGCGATCCAAGTTCGGATCCACCAAGCGGACCTGAACCGGCTGATTGAAGGGATTGGTCGGAGCATCGGCCGGCACATGGGGCCCGGTAGACAGTGAGTTTGCGGAGGTAAACGTCGATGCCCCTGACGTTCGCCCTTCGCTCTCGGTCTCTGTATGACGGACATCCAACGACCAACGCCAATGCTCGCCCACGTTCCTGTCCAAACCCAGATTCAGCACCCGGCTCGAATTGGCCGTTCCGAGAGTAGAGCCTTTGGCGAACAGCGAATCTCCCGCTGCGCCCTCCGCCAGATCCAGGTTCCAAACCCCGGGCTGATAGGCGGATAAGGAATTGCTGCCGGAGGAGCCCGCCGGTACGGTGGTGTAGTTCGAAGCCTGCGCTCCTGGAAGATCTGAGAAGAGATTCCCCGTGGTGGTGATAGAGCGGACATTCGGCGTGGCGCCATAGACCCTCGAACTCGTCAGGAAGGGATTGCCTGACACCTGATTGACCACTTGTGCCGGAACACGCTCCAGGGCCAGTCGCCGCCAGCGCGCTATGGACACAGCCGCGCGATCCCCCGCACTCAACGGCTCGCTGTCGCTGTAGCTGACGCCGAGCCTCAGGCCAAATCCCAACGGCAACGGCAGGCCGTAGCTCAGGTTCACGCCGCGCCGGGGCGCGTGTGCGTCCGAGGGCGTCTCATAGTTCACCCCCACCTGTCCGCCCTTGAAATCCTGGCGGGTGATAATGTTGATCACCCCGCCGGTGGCGCTCACACCATAGATGGCGCTGCCGGCGGAGGAGAGAATCTCGATCCGCTCGATGGACCCCAAAGGAATGCCCCGCAGATTCGGGGTGGCGTTAGAGGTATCCGAATCTAGTTGCTGATAGTGGGCGGGCATGCGCCGGCCGTCGAGTAGAAACACGGTTTCGACGGCGCCCCAGCCGCGCAGATCCACCTGACCCGTACGAGCACTGGGGCTGGTGCCTGATCCATCCAACTCATCGAGAACGTCAGATGTGAAATTCTGCGGCAGCCGGTTCTGCAGAAACTCCTGCAGGTCCGAGGCGCCGGAGAGTTCAATGTCTCTGGCATCGAAGACCTGAAACGGCAGTGCGTCATCCTCGGTGCGCGTAAGGTCAAGGTTGGCGGTGCTGAACGGCGCGGGACGATCCCGCTGCCCCTCGACCACCACATCCACTTTCTTCTTCGTACTGGTAGCTGCAACGTCCTGCTGGACGTCATCTTCCACTGCCGTCGCGAGCCGCATCTGATCCGCTGGATGCCCCGCAACCCCCGCCGACTCAGACTCAGACAATATAATCGCGCCACTCGGCGTCGTGGAATAATTCAGCCCGGTGTCTTTCAGCAGTTGAGACAGCGCCGCCAGAGGATCGAGACTTCCCTTCACGCCCGCCGTTTTCTTATTCGCCACCAGCTGCGTCGTATACAGAATTTCCTTCTTGGTTTGCCGAGTGAATTCGCTTAGGGCCGAAGACAGCGCCTGCGCATTGATGTTGAACGACTGCTCCGGTCGCTGCTCCGCAGCCCGCGCCTCCGGCATTCCCGCCACCGACACGCTTACCACGCCTACCACAAGGCTTGTAGCGGCTGCTCTAATTAGATGTTTCATCGCTGCCCCCCCTTAGGATAACCCTTAAGGACTACGACGCGGCTCTTCAGAAAAGGGGAACTCCAATGACAAATTAACTACTGACGCGCCCGCAGCGTGATCCCGCGTCGATCCAAACGCGCCACTTCAACCGGAAAATACACCATCACCGCCTCAACAAACGCCTGTGTCTTGCCCGTGGCAAATGCTCCGCTGACCTTCAACTTCTCCAATTCCGGGCTATCCAATGAAATCCTCTGCTCCGAATAGCGGTTCATCTCCGCAATCGCCTCCGACAAGGCCGTTTCCTCAAAGATCACCCGCCCCTCACGCCAGCTGATAGCGCGTTCCACACCCGCACTGCCAATGGCTCGCGGCGCTGGATCGGGGGAGGAGTGTCCGACGGAAAGCTGATCGCCCGCCTTGATGAGCACCGCCTCTGCTCCGGCTGTGCCAGCCGGCACCTTCACCGACCCCTCCACCATGGTCACCTGCACCCTCTCTCCATTCACCCGGACATCAAATGCCGTTCCCACAGCGATGAACTGACGCCCAGCCGCTTCAACAATGAACGGACGTCGAGGATCTTTGCTAACCTCAAACAGGGCCTGCCCTTCCTTCAGAACCACCCGCCTTTCGTCGGCAGAAAATGCCGTCTTGATGCGCGTTTGCGTATTCAGTGTCATCTGCGACTGATCCGGAAGTACGACCTGAATACGTTCCCCGATCTCGGTGGAGTAGCGGCCCTTGCCCGCCATCCATCCCGGCATATCCATAACCATCGCCAACCCCACCGCGCCCGCCATTACAACCGCAGCCACGGCGACGCGAAAGGAAGCCCGGCTCCAGCGGCCGTTCCGCTGAGTGAGCTCGATTGCCACTTGATGACGCAGCGCCAGAATGTGCGGATGACTCGCCGCCTGCTGAACGCTGCCCTGCGTCCGCGCTACAGAGTCATACGCTTCCCTGTGCCCCCGGCTCTCTGCCAGCCAGCGCTGAAAGTTTGACTGAACATCACCTGATACCTTGCCCCCGTTCATTTCGGTATACCACCAGGACGCCGCCTCCCGGAGCGAGGCGCCACGGAGCTCGACAGAGCTTTCAGGAGCGCTCATGACGCTTCTCCATATCTTCATTCAGCGCTTCAAGCGCTTTGGCCATGTGTTTCTTGACCGACCGCACCGAGAGATTCTGCAAACGTCCGATGTCCATATATTTCAGTCCTTCGAAAGTGCTGAGTATGTATACCTGGCGGGTCCGATCCGGGAGTCTGCGTAAGGTGGCGGCGATGATGTCTATCGCCTCCCGACTGATCAAAACGCGCTCGGGCGAGAAGTCGGAATCGACCTCATCACGTTCAGTGATCTCGCCTAAACGATGGTCGATGACGCGCTCCCGTACTTCTTCTCGACGCCTGTAGTCCCGAAGCGTGTTCGACGCCGTCTTGAAGATATAGGCGTCCGGATTCTCGACCGTATCCTTGTCCAGATGTTGTGTCAGGCGCATGAACACCTGCTGGACCAGGTCGTCTACCTCGGAACAGTTCTGTGTGCGCTTGCGGAAGAATGCCCGCAACGGGTTGTAATACTCGCGCACGGCGGCTTCCAACCGGCCAGGAAGGATCGAGGACCTAGCTTTTGCGTCTTTGGCCATAAGGTTACGCCCCGACGATGGCCCAACCACGCGGCTCCTGCAAGCGGTTTTACACCCTGAATAACTATATTTCGAGAGGGGTTCCCCTTTTTTGGAGAGCTGCGTCGTAGTCTAAATAAGGGATCATTTTTAGCCCCGGGGTGAGGCCTTTGGTCACTCTTTATATCAATTTCAGCAGCACGCTGAATACATGCATCAATGGAACTGAACATACTGTTGGCTCTTCACGTTGCGTCGCCCAGGTCCGCGCACAAGCGCCGGATTGCGCGATGCCGCAGGCATTCCATGGCCGGAAGATCGGCCTTCCAACAGGCCAGCAGCCAGTCGCGCCAGAATTGCGCGTCGTCCTCCCAACGGAAGCGCGGTTGCCCTGCACGGGCGAGCCTGTGGCACGCTCATGGACGCGAACGACGCGGCGGCCGCCGCGTCCACGCCAAACATCATCTGTGCCGTGGTGCGATCGGCCTCGGCAAACTGCCGCGCAGTCAGCAGCGTATCGAGCAGCAGATCCTCGCAGGAGTCGCGCGGCGCCAGACGCACCGTCTCGGTCGCCTCAATGAGTCGCAGGTCCAAGATGAGAAAGGGAAACTCCGCGGCGCGGGCCTGCGCCTCCACATCGATTCGGCCCCACAGATCGCGGTTTCGGGCCAGGAAAGACGCTGTGACAGAAGCCCCGCCCTCGATGGCGCGCAGACACAGCCACCCAATCCATTGCACGTTGTACTCTCGCGCCCGCTCGATGGACGACAAGCCGACCCAGCGCGGCGGGACAAAGCCAGATTCACTACTCTCGTCAGCCTTAACGGTTTCCATGCGCTCCTCCACGAACGTCGAGGCGCGCATTGTCCACGAAGTGAATAGGAGTTGACGAATCAATTTTCCGGTTACTTTTGGCAGAAACCTCGACCCAACAGGAGGATCCATGGAAGTTACAGTGGGGGATGTGAGATACGACCGCTATCACCGGCGCATCAACACCGGTATTCGTTTGATGTCGCATGGCGCGCGGGCACAAGTGGCGAGCGCCTTAAGCGAGCTGACCCTCGATCAGCTGAGCACCTTGCGGAAACGCTGGATGTGTGGCGCCGATGATGGCCCGCGGGGGCCTGCGCCAAGCTCTTACCTGCCGTTCTTCAAGTCGGAGGAGCGGTCAAGCCACGCCGCGATCTTCGTCGGCATCTACCGCGCCATCGGTGGGTACCTGAAGAAGTCAGTCCTGGAGGCCGCGGAATGCTTCTGCACCGCCTTTGAGATTTACCGGGCGTGGGAACCGCGTGCCGTCCTGGAGTTCGACCAGTGCGTGCTGCTCGGTCACGGTGCCGCCAAGGGGGATGAGGTTGAGCTCATGCGCTGTGCGGGGTGCCGCTGCGCGCTAGTGGTGGACAAGCTCAGGATTGCGCAGTTGCGGTGCGGGGAGTGCCGGGAGTGAATCTGAAAGAGTATCTCCTGGCGCAGCTCAACTTGCCCGACGATGAGGGCGCGGCGCTTCGGCGTGCGTTGGCGCGGCTACAGCCGCCGGGGTAGTCTGTCGGCGATGAACAGCGACAGCAGCCCGTAGTACAGGAACAGGACGACACCGAACCCCAGCGACATACCGGCGATCTGGAGGAAGGGGAAGCGCGGGCCGACGGCTGACAGCTCGAAGAGGACGGCGGCCAGGACGCCGAGCACCATGGCGCCTGCGCAGAGGGTGCGGACGAGGGGTTCGAGCAGCACCAGGACGGTGCCGATGGGGGCGCGCAGGATGTGCCAGCCGATAAGGACCGCCCTATTCATGGGCGGCCTTTTCCATCTGGATGCGCTCGTAGACTTCGTGCCTATGCACGGGAATCTCCCTGGGGGCCTCCACGCCAAGGCGCACCTGGCCGCCCTTTACGTCCAGAACGGTCACGGTGACATTGGTTCCGATCATTACGATTTCGCCGAGACGGCGTGTCAGTACGAGCATTGAGGATTCCTCCGTGAGTCGCTGAGAATCTGCTACCTTTAGGCAGTCTACCGGTAACTGCGTAGCCTCTCAAGTAGCCTCCCTTTAGGGTGGCTGCCGATGAAAAGCCACGCCCTCCAGAAACGCATCGGTAAAGCCGTCCGCACCCGCCGGGAAGCCCTCGGAATTAGCCAGGAAGCCTTCGCCGACCAGATCAAAATGCACCGGGCCTATTATGGCGCGTTGGAGCGCGGGGAGAAGAATCTCCAGCTCTCCACCCTGGAGCGCGTCTGCGCCGGATTGGGGAGCAGGATGGCGGAAGTGATCGGGGATGCGGAAAGGTAGCTGAGGGGTGAGGGGTGAGGGGTGAGGGGTGAGGGGTGAGGGATAAAGGACTTGGACAAGAGACCGGGAATCACCCCACCAATAATCCCTCTCATGCATATAAATCTCAAGACTGATCGGCAGGCGCTGGCCGATTTCGACCCAGTTCTGACAGCGGACTGGTCCAAGTTGAGTGGCACAAAGCCGACGATCGTCTCGGCACGAGTATGCGTCAGCCGATTTCCGGTCCGTGCAGACGCGCGTATTTGGGTGGACGGCAGGTGGCCGGGCGGGCATCCTAACCGGATAATTGTCGGGGAGAGGGATAGATGGACATCGTATCGAAAGTGTCGAAAACGCTAGCCGATGAGCTGGCGCCGGACTTGGCGCAAGCTGGCGAGCGGCTGACCGAACTACTAGACGCTGCCGCTTACGTCGGCGACGTTTATTCGCTGTCCTACGCCGAGACTCTAGTTCAGATTCACGACCACTACCGCGCGAAGGTCGGCGGCGTCCCCGCGTTGTCTTTCCTGCTAGCAAGCCGCATCCAGCCGGCCGGGAAGACCGACGTGCGCGAAGAAGATTCGTCGGTTCTGCTGCTTCGTGTCCTGGACCATTCCGACCTGCCCAACGCAGCGGAGGCGCTACGTGTGCGCGTCGAGACGGCGCAGCGCGTGAGTGGCGAGGTCAAGACGCACTGGGACGACAAGTCGGTGATGGATCCGACGACACACAATCTTTTGAGCTATGCCGGCGTGCGGTGTCGCGTACTCGGCACGTTCTACGTCGAGCAGTTGGCGGATCAGTACGCGCTGATCTTCGGATCCGATATCAGCAACTACTACCCGAACCGCGGCCTGAAAGTGTACAAACCCCGCGCTGACGTGCTCGCGCGTATCGTGAACTATCGTGATCCCCGCGACCCGAAGAGTTACGACCCGAGTGCGCAGGTGACCATTGGCGAGGTCCGATACGCCTCCACGAACCGTCCGTTCCAAATGATTTCGGATGTGTCCGTTGCAATCGCCCCGCGTGACCTACTGGGACAGAAGACTGCGCTGTTCGGCATGACCCGCACAGGCAAATCGAACACGACGAAGATCATCCTGAAGTCGATATTCGAGCTGCGCTGGCGCAGTTCGAGTGAGCGGATCGGCCAGCTCGTGTTCGATCCGAACGGCGAGTACGCTAACGAAAACACCCAGGACGCGACAACGAAGGCGAAACAACCGACCGCCATCAAGAACGTGTGGGCCTGTGGCCCCACTGACAAACACGCGCAGCTCAAAAGCGACGTGGTCACGTACGGAATCATGGCGCACCCACATGATCCAGAGCGCAGACTGATGCTGCTCAACTTCTACATGGATGCCAACCTCGAGATTGGAAAGAGCATAATCGAAGCTGCACTCGCACCAGATCGCGGCTCCAAGTACATCGGAAACTTCTGCGACGTTCGCCTCGAAGCACCCGAGAGAACCGACCGCTCGGCAACGAAGCGTCATGATCGGCGCGTGCTTGCGTACCGCGCGCTGCTGTTCAAGGCAGGCTTGGCGCCGCCCGCTTCCATGAAGCCAACGACCGGGGGGCTGTTCAACAAAGACCTGCTCGCAGCTCTCGCCGCCCCCCAGGGAAAGGACGAAGCGGCCTATCGGTCGTGCGGCGTCATCCTCGCCAAGAAGAATCCAGGCTGGGCCGAGCTTACGCAGGCGCTGGCGACACTCCGTGAATTCATCTTCGATAACACGTCGGCCTGGGGAGCCTTTGACCAGGAGTACGTACAGACCAGTTCGTCGGGCTCGTGGGCGGACGATGACTTCCGCAAGATTCTCGAAATGTTCGCGTACTCGAATGGCTCGCGCCTGATTGGCCGCGTCAAGACGCAGCACACCGCTGATACGAGCACCGACTACGCCGACGACATCTACCTCCAGCTGGCCGAAGGCAAGCTCGTCATCGTGGATCAGTCGAGCGGCGACCCGCAGCTCAATAAGGCGGCGGCTGACCGCGTAATGTGGAAAATTTTCGAACGGAACCAAGAACTATTTCGTACTGCTCAGGCGCCACCGAACATTCTCGTATATCTGGAAGAGGCGCACAACATCTTGCCGGCGTCGAACGAGCAAGATTTCTCCGACATCTGGGTGCGCACAGCCAAGGAAGGTGCGAAGTACAACATCGGGCTGGTCTACGCAACCCAGGAAGTCAGCACGATCCAGAAGAACATCCTGCGGAATACGGCGAACTGGTTTATCGGTCACTTGAATAACTCGGACGAGACCAGGGAGCTACGGAAGTTTTACGACTTCGCCGACTTTGAGGCCAGCATCCTGCGGGCGCAGGACAAGGGCTTCTTGCGGGTTAAGACACTTTCGAACCCATACGTCGTGCCCGTTCAGGTATCGCTGTTCTCCATTACGACGACCTCGCCGGTGGCATGAGCGATGCCATACGAAAACGAATTCGCGGGCTACCGCTCATTGCAGCGCCTCGCTGACTCGGAGCGCGTCAAGCAACTGCTGTCGCGCTCTAGGGTGCAAGCCACCCCCGATCGGTCGGCGACCAATCCTCCGAAGGCGGCGCCGACTTTCTCCGGTACGATGCCGGAATTCGTGGTCGCAATCGACGGGAGCCAAGCAGAAGTCGATGTGAAGAACGGCTACCCCGGCGCAAAGGTTGGGTATCTGAGTGTAGCAAGCGTGCTGCTGGACCTAGCTGCAATCGATGCTCTCGATGAGCAGCGGCCGGCCGACCCGGCGGAGTTCCGTAAGACAGAGCAGGCCGCTACTATCGACGCAGCACTGCCGGGTAGCAATGTTGTAACGCGCACGCACGCGTCGGCACGAGTCGCGTTCCGGGAAGAGGTCTATGATGTTCTACACAACAGCATTGTGGACGTGGAAGACCGCACGCCGCTGCTTGACACTTACGAGGCGCTACTTGCACTAAAACCAACTGCCCGCGAGCAGGCGTGTCCATACCGAGAGGACAGCGGTTGCTCCGAACACTTCTCGGTGCCAGCAGGACTGACGAGCTGCCCATGCAGCGAACATCGGCCGATCTGGTCGACTGACGCACTTCGCAGCCATGAATCGTTTCGGGACTCGGGTACCAACGGCGAGGCGTACGGCGAAGTGATGCAAGTGTGGGAGCGAGTCTTGCTCATTCATCTTCTGCGTGCGTTTGAGCGGCGGAACTTGCTCGGGCGCGTCCACCGGCTCGCGTTCTTCCTAGACGGCCCGCTAGCGCTGTTCGGACATCCCGCGTGGTTATCCGCAGCGATTTCATCGGAATTAAAGCGGCTGAATGCAAAAGTCCGCGCTTCGACGGGGCAGGACATCATCATCATCGGCATCGAGAAATCTGGGCAGTTTGTCGCGCACTTCGAAGAACTTGACCAAGCTGAGGCTCCTGGCTCGGTACGGTTCAATGCGCGCGACTACTTGTTGTTGACCGACAGCTACATCAAGGAGCGAGTGATCTTCTCGAACTCGCAGAAGAGGTACGGTCTGGATACATATTTTGGGCGCAAGCTTTTCTACAAGACGCAGAGCGGCGCAAGAATCGTTGCGAGCATTCCGTTCCTCGACGATCAGCAGGACACTCTCGCCACCAATGACAGCTCGCTCTATCCAGTCCTGCCGGTCACGTTCGCACTGCTGGACAAGCTGGTGTGTTCACGGTTCCCCAATGCAATGGCACCTATCGTCTCCGCCCATGCTCAGGCGGCAATCCCATTGACTTTGGGAGCGAAGGTTCTAGAACAGCTTGCCAAAGCACTGATGCGAGGTACGTAAGTCATGGCGGGGCCTGCTGCCTATGACACTCCAGCGCGCCGCTGGGCGGGCTTTGGCCCGTACTATGCAATGTTTCCGACCGAGTTTGCAGACCAAGTGATTCGCAAGCACTCGGACGAAGGCGACCTGGTGCTCGATCCGTTCGCGGGACGCGGCACGTCAATTTTCAGCGCGGCGACACAGAAGCGAAGGGCTGTCGGAATTGAAATTAGCCCCGTTGGCTTCCTATATGCGCGGACAAAGCTACGGCCCGCCGAGAAAGAATTGATTCAGCAGCGTATCAAGGCCATCGGTAGGAAGGCTGCAAGCAGGACAATCGCAGAAGCGGCAAGTGACCTCCCGGAGTTCTTTACTAGGTGCTTCTCAGTTAATGTGCGGCGCTTCCTAGTCTCTGCCCGCCGTCATCTCGCCTGGCGCAGTTCTAGCATCGACCGGACGACGATGGCAATGATCCTCGTTTACCTCCACGGCAAAAGGGGCGCGGCACTGTCGAATCAGATGCGCCAAACGAAGTCCATGTCGCCCGACTACGCAATCCGGTGGTGGGATGAGCGCGGCTTGTCACCACCGGAGCTTGACCCAGTAGCGTTCTTCGACTCTCGATTGAACTGGCGCTACGCACGCGGAACGCCAGATTGCGAGCAGTCGTCGGTATATCTCGGCAACAGCTTGCAGCTACTACCGCGCCTCGCCCTCCGGACGAAGCGCGGAGATTTGCCCAAGGCCAAATTGCTGTTTACCTCACCGCCGTACTATGGAGTGACCAACTATCACTACGACCAGTGGTTGCGTCTGTGGCTGCTCGGTGGGCCGCCGGGTGCGGAGCGCAGCGGCAACGGTCGATGTGGAAAGTTCGAGCATCGGGAGAACTACAAGGCGCTGCTGGAGCAGATATTCCGGCATGCGAAGGGCGTGATGCATCGCGACGCTGTCGTATACGTGCGCACTGATGCACGGAAGTTCACCCGCGACACCACCATCGACGCGCTGCGCAGGACGTTTCCAGCAAAATCGTTGTCGATTCGGCGACGCCCAATCGAAGGCCCAAGTCAGACTCATCTCTTTGGCGACTTCGGTGAGCGAGTCGGGGAAGTCGATCTTGTTTTGCAGCCGAAGTGAGCCCTCGTGCATCCGGTTCGCAACTGACTCTCCAATGAATGGACTTGTCTTTCCAGAACCCGCCAATTATGGCTGGCAGCAAATGGTCGAACCAGACGTTGCACATCGAACATCATCTGAGGCTTCACCTAATCGGCCGGCGTGGCGGTTTCTCCCGGCATGCACCGGAATCTATTACCACATATAAACCGCCCCCGGTATTAGGGCCACATCTTCCAGTTTTTTAATCTGGCACCGCCACCCGTATTAGCCGAACCTCCTCGCCACACTTAACCACAAGGATTCCGGGTCATGCGTGTCGAGAATCGTAAAAGAAACGAGACGTCGACCAGCCACCCCCGGCCCCGTGTCGCGCTCTCTCCCTGGGTCAACGAACGTTGTCCGCCCATCCATGACATTCTGAGCGCGCACGACGTGGCGCGGCTGACCCGCCGGCCACGGTGGGTGCTGGTGGGGCTGTGCCTTGTGGGCCGCTTTCCGAAGAAGGCGCGGTTTCGTGGTCGGGCGCTGGGGTGGCGGCGGACGGAAGTGTTGGAGTGGATGGCGCATGGGTTGGCGTTACGGCCTGAAGACAACACGCGCGCCGATACGCACCGCCGCGCCGGGCAAATGCCTCTGCCGCTGCGCCACCAAGAACCCTGTTCTGCGCATCGAACGAAGCGTTTCAATCCGTCATCCACACACAGCCACTCTTCGAACAAGGGAATCGCAATGAAGCTGCTAAGAGCAAAGGAAGTAGTCAAGGCGACCGGTCTTTCGAGAATGACCATCTGGCGACTGGAGAAGGACGGCAAATTTCCCGCCCGCCGGACGCTAGGAATGAATTCCGTAGCCTGGCTGGAAGATGACGTAAATACCTGGATCGCATCGCGGCCGGCAGTACAGCCACGGCCCGCCTAGATGTGACACGGATCAAGATCCTCAGCCAAAACGCTTGCAGGAGTTCACAGAAGAGCCAGATATCGGCGCGTAAAGTGATCGAACTCTGACGATGTGGGGTGCAGGGATCATGGCTAAGAAGGCCGCAGCAGCCAAAAAGACTGAGAAGAAAAAGGTTGTTCCTCTAACAATTATCCTCCTAAAGGAGGAAGTGACCGAACATGACGCTCTTGATCCGCTTGCAGAGGGGGGCGTCAAAGCGCTGACAATTGAGCTTGACGATAAGAAGATAGGAACGTTGTCCATCAAGCAAACACCCGAACACCCACCAAGCTGGACGAAATTCTTTGCCGAAGCCGCAGACCTGAAGAAGCGCAATGTCCGCAGCGCTTCAGTATCTGCCGTTTTTCTTACACATGCATCTGGCCGACTGTTCGCGGTTTCTTTTGGGCACGGACGGCACCTGCTTAATCCCAACGGGATTGAGGAGCGCTTCGGTTTGCGAGTTACGCTCAACTCTGTCAACCCGGACGAGCTTCGGAGTGTCGATGTAACCACACTGGACGCAAATCCAATACACGGAAAGAGACAACCCTCCCAAGCCGCCCCACTCGGCGACTTCGGCCTCAATTTGGATCAGGATGTATTGCGTGGCGTCACAGGAAAGCCCATCGAGGAAAGCCTTGCGACACAGATGACAGGAGCGGATTCGCTGTCCGTCCGTGTTCGCACCGATCTACGTGGCCTGCAAAAACTGCTATCCAAGTACCTGGCAAAAAGCAAGGAAGATAAATACAAAGAACGATTTTCGTGGATAGATCATATTGCCGAAGTGCGAGATGCGGCGTTAAAGCAGAAACTGTTCAACAAGCTCGTTGACGAGCTTGGAGCCGGACAGTCAAACGTATGGGCTGCAATTCCTGTTGTAATCGACTGGACTAGCTTTGACCACTTCCGGTTCGGGACGTTTCACTCCGAAATTGAGCACGACGACGTTACTCTCGGGCGATTGCTAGACGCGCTCGGTGATGGGACACCCACGCTCGACTTACTCAAGCGCAAGCGCGTGTTCTGCATTTCGAAGGGCAGCGCGCAGCCGGTAATGGAATGGACGTTCCTGGACTGCTTAACAGCGGATATATCGCTCGATGGCGAAAGTTATCTATTGAATTCGCGCGTCTGGTACAAAGTAGATGCAGATTTTGCGGCTAAAGTGAGAGCGGACATCGACGAGATACCGCAAGCGTCCCTCAAACTGGGAGATTGGGGCGATGAGACCGAGGCTGCTTATAACATTCGAATCGCGGCCAAGAGCGCCGGAAAGTTCCATCTAATGGACCGTGTCATGGTAATGCACCCCGGAATGGCCAGTCCGGTTGAGTTCTGCGACCTATTTTCATCGTCAGGGGAAATGGTGCATGTTAAGCGTTACGGCCAATCCAGTGTACTCAGCCATCTGTTTGCTCAAGGTACCGTAGCCGCCGATGCCGCCTTGTCGGATGCTGACTTCAGGAATGCCGTAAATCAAAAGCTTCCAGCAACCCACCGCTTCCAAGACCCAAAGGTTCGAATTGACCCAGAAGAGCATGAGGTTTGTTTCGCCATTGGCAGCTCACAACCCGGGCCTTTGAAGCTACCATTCTTTAGCCAAGTCACGCTCAGAAATGCATATAGGAGATTGCGATATGCGCTTGGCTATCGAGTTTCACTAATGAAGGTTACTGTGAGTAAGCTCACTGATGTCAATTGAACATGGATTCGTACCGCGATCGAATCTATCAGGCTCTTGAATTTTATCTGGGATATCCCTAACGAGCACCAGCGATCCTGGCCTCGGTTCGATCAAGATCCTGCGCCACAGCGAGCGCCCAATCCTTCCATTCCTTCAGCGCCGCTGTTTGTTCAACGGCAAGCGCCCGCGCCTGTGCATCGATGTGTCGCACGTAAGCCCGAATCTTTCGAGCTTCGAGCCATTGGGAAGCCTCGGCGAGCAATGCATTCCGCCGCTTCTGCTCCTCCGCCACTTTCCGCTCCCGCTCAAGCCGGAGTCGCTCTGCCTCTGCCCTCCGGCGCTCGCTCTCTTCCCATTCACGGCGCCTTATCTCGGCTGCACGCGCCCTATGCCAGCACTGGACAACCTGCCTGTGAATGGCGATGAACACTCGGTTCAACATGGAATCGAGTTTTCCCCTCTCTGAGTCCTCGAAGGTCCGCGACTCATCGAGGGTGATCCGTAGCCGTCCGGTTGGAACCAAATAGTTCTGCGCCTCCATAGCACCGTCATATCGACGGCGCTGGCGTGTCTTTCGCTCAAGTTGCTCGGTAATGCGAAGCCGAATTTCTGCCTGATGCCCAACCAGCATCACTTCTCCGCTCGGACTGTCACACAAGTCGAATCCCCGCACCGTGGCCGCCGAGGCAATGGCATTGAGGATCGCCAATGCCCGTTCATAAGCGCCCAGGGACGCGGCGATCACCGTCCGGCCGCGGTCATTGCCAACACGCTGGCCACGATCCTCTCGCGAGGCCCAGTACGACCCTTCCGAATTGCTTTGGATACCGCGCAGACGATCCGAGAGTTTTTCGTACCGCTCGTTGGCTTTCTTCGAGGCCAGGAGCTTCTTCGCTTCTGCCCGAATCCTGTCCCGGTGGGGGCGGACCACGGGATGCCAGCGCGAAGGCGCGGGCTCCACAACGATCTGGTTGTCGGGCTGGTCCTCGAAGGCGATCCGCTGCGCCAGCCATGGAGCATCCTCGGGTTCCGCGAAACGCTCCTGCTTCGGCGGCGGATGGCTGAGGTAGGTCGTAAGATCCGCCTTCGCCGGTAGCGGCGGCTGGTATACCCGCTTCCCCACCGCCACCTTGGCCCAGTGGCCAGCGGAAGGCAGGGGAATCTTCATGGCCTTGCAGATTTTCCGGATTCCGTTGTCCGAGAGACCGTACTTTTCACCGAGCTTGGTCAGCGGGGTCTGCCAAACCTCCGTATAAAGCTCCTCGCGCTTGAACTCGACTGGCACCTGCAAATCTCCCTCAATCGGATGCGTCGATTCTAAGGCGTCTCAGGAGGTCCCACGTTGTATCATGCGCGCGCAATCCGGAGTCGCACCGAGCAGCGCGCGACGGACATGGGGTACCGGTGGGGGTACGGGGAATTTTCGAATTGCCAAATTCCTTTTTGGTCAAACTCTTATCGGTATCCGTTGGATGCCGACCTCGGCACCAGAGGACCTTTTCATCGAGTTTCAGCGCGTAACACAAAATAACAATGGCTGCGCTTTTTATTCGGCTTTTATAGGCTTTCCCTGCACTGGCTGCATCACGTCATCTCGTGACAGCTTAAATCCGGACCGGGTAACTTCCTGGGTAACTCGTCGCGGACAGACCATTTTTCGGAAAAGTTACCCAGGCACGATAGAGAAGGATTTCAATGCCTCTCACCGATACTCCAATTCGCCTGGCAAGAGCCCGCGAATGGTTTGAACTGCAAGCACGCCCCCGTCAAATTCAGACCGCGCTCCCCGTCCATCTCATCCTCCGGAGTGGACAACCTTGCGCTGACCTGCCGACCGGTACTAATCTGCGTGGCGCTACCCGTTCAATCCAATGACAACCTGGCGAAAATCAAACCGATCTGCCGCGACTGCGCTGCCTGACATTGCACAGGATCCGGCGGCGTTCCTGACGGACCTGGACTGCCGTTATCGCCGGCCGCTGATCTCGTATTTCGACAAGCGCATCCGCGAAGCCTACGACGTCGAGGACCTGGTGCAGGAAGTCTTCACTCGTCTTGCACGTCGCGCGGCTTTCGACAGGATCGACTACCTGGAGGGTTATGTCTTCCAGACCGCAGCCAACGTCATGCGCGACCGGCTGCGGCGCCGGCTCGCGCGCCATGCAGCCGAGCATGACAGTGTCGAAGACTCCGTTCTGCCCGCCGACGATCTGTCTCCTGACCGCGTCCTGCAGGGCAGGCAGCTCCTGGCCCGGGCCATCGAGGCCTTGCAGGAGTTGCCGGCGCGTATGCGGCAGGTGTTCGTACTGCGCTGCTATGAAGGAATGAAACAGGAGGAGATTGCCACTCACCTGGGCCTGAGCGTCAGTGGCGTGCGCTTTCACCTGAAGGAGGCCAAGGCACGGCTGATCCGGGTACTGGAGCAGGACGCATGAAGGACGGGCACGAACTGAACTTTGCAACCGCCGGGGACGATCTCAACGCC
Organism: Gammaproteobacteria bacterium; assembly: GCA_021773365.1. Taxonomy (GTDB): domain Bacteria; phylum Pseudomonadota; class Gammaproteobacteria; order Steroidobacterales; family Steroidobacteraceae; genus JAJFKF01. The sequence goes on from JAJFKF010000150.1 coordinate 21,919, forward strand.
GTTGCCGCCGCCTGGCACGAGCGCATGGACGATCCTCAGACCGAACCGGAGGTGTGGGCGGAGTTTGAAACCTGGCTGGCCGCGGACCCGCGCCATCAGGCCGCCTACGAGGCCATCGACCGGATGTGGTCGCAGATGAAGGGGGCCAGCGTCGACCCGCGTGTCCTGGAGCTTCGACGTGAAGCATTGTCGGCTGCAGCACCGGCGTCGGCCGGACCTGGCGGGTGGAGGCGTGCGATCGCAGCGACAGTGGTCATGGGTATCATTGCCGGAACGGCGTTCCTGGCCATACCCGCCCTACGGGACCTCGCTCCCGATCCGGGAGATCCGGTGTCCCGCCAGGACGAGGATGGGGCATTCAGGACCGCCGTCGGCGAGCGCTCGACTGTGGCGCTGCCGGACGGCTCCTCGGTGGTGCTCAACACCGACAGCCGCATCGATGTGGCCTTCACGCCCGGGCAGCGTCGCGTACGTCTGGCGCGTGGTCAGGCCTGGTTTCAGATAGAGAAAGATCCCGCGCGCCCTTTCGTCGTTGAAGCCGCAGGGCAACGCATCACCGCGCTCGGCACTGCCTTTGACGTGCGGCTCGGCGAGCAGCTGCAATCCGTGCGGGTCACCCTGGCGGAAGGACGGGTCACTGTGGAGTCGGTGACCTCGCCGCTGGCGCAGCTGGCCACGTCCCGCAGCGCGCCGACGGAGCTTGCCCCCGGTGAAACCTATATTGTTTCGCCGTCCGCGCCGGCCGTTAAACACCGCGCCGATCTGGCGAAGATCGGCAGCTGGCGCGAGGGTCAGATCGTGTTCGATGACGACACGCTGGACAGCGCCATCGCGGAGATCAACCGCTACTCGACCGCGCAGATCATCCTGGCCGATCCCGCTCTGGCGGCGTTGCGGGTCAGCGGCGTATTCAAAGCCGGTCACAGCCAAAGCTTCGTGGAAACTGTCACCGGTCACTACCCCATCAGGGTGGCCGAACACACCGACCGGCGCATCGTGTTCGTCGGCAAGGAGACTCCGGGCGCGTAGGGCGGGCCTGGCGCGACGCCGGTTTACTGTCACTTTCCCAATCCCCTGCGTCTTACCGGATGAGGGCAGGCGCGTTCGAATCGCCGCCCATCGCACGTGTACGGCGAAATCATTCGAGGGGGACAGCCATGTATACCCGATCCGCAGCGACAGCCTCCCTGGCCGCGCTTGCAGCGTCACTCGTTCTGACCCTGGGCAGCCTACCGGCAGAGGCAGCCGAACCGGCCCCGCGAACCTTCAGGATCGAGGCCCAGGACCTCGGCAGCGCCCTGAAGGCTTTCGCCTTCCAGAGCCAGCGGGAGATATTCTTCGCCCCTGAGCTGATCCGCGGCAAACAAACGCACGGCGTCAAGGGCAATCACGACGACCTCGCCGCCCTGAACGCCATCCTCGCTGATACCGGCCTGACCTATACCATCACCGAATCCAACGCCATTCTCGTGCGCGATGCTGCCGACCGGAAAACGACTGCGACCATTCTGCAGGAGATCGGGCAGGGCGACCGCAAGGCGCAGGAGGGAACCGGGGGATATCGGGCGATCCATCTGACGATGCAGGACCCGGGCGCCGCCGGGGAAGCGGTTGCGGCTGACAGCCAGCAAAATCCCGGCGACCATGCAGAGATCACCGTGACCGGCTCGCGTATCGCCCGCAGGTTGGGTGACGGATTACTGCCGACGACCACGATCGACCAGAAGTTCGTCGACGAGCGAGGCTACTTCAATATCGGCGAGGCCATCGACGACCTGCCGATGTTCTCCCAGTCGAGCAACAGCGATACCGATTTCAACCAGAATCGGGCGGACGTCGGCTTCACCTTCGTCGATCTGTTCGGACTGGGCACACAGCGGACCCTGACGCTGGTCAACGGCAGGCGTGTTCCGTCCTCCGCGTCGCCGATCGGCGGCAGGACGGCCGGCGCGCCGGGCCTGCAAGTGGATCTGAATGCGATTCCCAGCGCGCTGGTACAGCGGATAGAGACGGTCACGATCGGCGGTGCGCCGATCTACGGCGCCGATGCGGTCGCCGGAACGGTCAACGTCATTCTCCGCGACGACTTCGAAGGCCTGGACTTCGACGCGCAGTACGGCATGACGGACGAGAGCGACGTGAAGCACTATAGGTTGCGCGGCCTCTACGGTACGAGCTTCATGAATCAGCGCGGCAATATCACCTTTGCCGCCGAGTACTCCAATCGCGAAGGTCTGCGGCAGACCGATCGTCCCGGCGCCAACGATATACACACCAGCCCGTTGATGGGCGCTCCCGGCGGGCCGGTGCAGACGTACCAGCGCAACACGGGTTTCCCGGGGCTGTCCGCGTTCGGCGTGCCGACCAGTTCTCTCACTGCCATTGCAGGCGTCACCGCCGGCGGCCCGCTGGGATTCGCGGTGAACGGCGCGGGCCAGCCACTGGCCTTCAACGCGGCCGGCGACCTTGTGCCTATACCGTTGGGCGATCCCAACGGCACCACTGTTCTCACTCAGGATCAGCCCGATTTCCCCGGGCTGTACCGGTTGCGTGATCATGTCGCGCTGCTGAACGAGTCTGAAAGGCTCACTCTTTCCACCATCGGCCATCTGGATCTCACCGCCGCGGTGCGCGCCACGTTCCGGGTGAATTACTCCGATCTGCAGGCCCGCCAGCCCATCGGCGAGCCGGTGTTCCGCTTCGCCGATCTGCCGACCTCGGTCAACAATCCCTTCCTGTCGGCGGCTTCGCGCGCGACTTTGCTCGGCGCGGACACGGCGGGCGTGCCGGCCGCGTTCATCGCCGATCCGGGCGGGACCTTTTTTCTCGGCAAGACGCTCGATGAAATCTCGGAGCAGGGCGGCATGGCCGACTCGCGCAACTGGTCGGCTGTCCTCGGACTGGACGGGGACGTCAACATCGCCGGTCGCCCATTGAGGTGGGATCTCAATTACAGTCGCGGCACGGTTGACACGGAAAACAGCGTGATCGGCATCTTCGCCGCCGGTTTCAATCAGGCTGCCGATGCGGTCATGGTCAACAGTAGCGGCGCCATCATTACCGACAGCGCGCTATACGCGCCGCCCGGCAGCTTCAGCTTCGATGCCGCCGCCAGCGGTTTCGTCAATACAGGCGCCGGACAGCGCATCTGGTGCCGCGGCCGCGTGACCAACGCCGCATCGGCCTGCCTGCCGTTCAATATCTTCGGCGCCGGCAATCCCGCCGCGGTCCTGGATTCGGTCTCCGGCAGATCGATCCTGAGGACCACGATTGATCAGCAATACGCTCAAGCCAACCTGACCGGCGAACTGGTCACTTTGCCGGCCGGCGCACTCAGCTTCGGGATCGGCGCCGAGTGGCGCGAAGAGAAGAGCGCCTTCGCAGCGGACGCCGACACCGCTGCGGGTCGCTTCTCCCAAGTGACCGCGACGCCCCCGGTGAAAGGCGAGTTCACATCGAAGGAATACTACGCCGAGACAATCGTTCCCGTGCTCACCGGCGACATGATGCAGCGGACGATGAATGTGCGGCTGTTCGATTCGCTGCAGTTCGAAGGCGCCTACCGGATCATCGACAACAGCCAGGCCGGGACCGATGACGTCTGGACGTTAGGTGGGCGGTTGCGCTTCAACGACAGCCTCATGCTTCGCGGCAACAGGACCCGCTCGGTGCGCGCGCCTTCGGTGACGGAGTTCTTCTCCGGCATGACGCCACAGTTCCTGGGGTTTCCCGATCCGTGCCAGAGCGGAATCATCGACACTGGACCGAACCCCGCAATGCGGCGCGCCAACTGCATCGCCGATGTCATCGCCCGCGGTCTCGCGGCCAACCAGGCCGGCGCGGAAGCCTTTCTGGCGGGCTATGTCGGGGAGATCTTGGGTATCAACGGTTCCATCGGCGGCAACCCGGATCTTGACAACGAGACAGCCGACGCCTGGACGCTGGGTTTGATGCTGACGCCGGATTTTCTGCCGGACTTCGCCGCCAGCTTCGACTGGAACAGAATTCGCATCGAGGGCGCGATAACCAGTCGCAGCGGCAGCCAGGTAATAGCGGATTGTTACGATAACTCCGCATTCCCGGGTGCGGCGGTATGCAGTCAGTTCACCCGCAATCCGGCTAATTTCTTCATCAACTCCTTTCGTGGCGGATTCGTCAATGTCGGCTTCATCGACTTCGAGGCCTTGACCTCGAACCTGCAGTACTCGTTCGCGCTTGGCTCCGCTGGTAATCTCGGCCGGATAGCCCTGTCCAACATGTTCATTTATCTCGACCGGTACGATATCTCGGTGAACGGCGTTGCGGTGTCGGATTCCGTCGATCTGATCGGTCGCGAGAAATTCCGCGACCAGCTCGCCCTGTCCTACAGCCGGGGACCGTTCACCGCGATCTGGGCGGCGAACTACACCCAGGGCGCTTACGTCAGTGAAAGCGATCGGGACGGAACGACGGACTTTTTCGAATTCGATCATACCCGGGATCTGACCACGCACAATCTGTCCGTGCTTTACGATTTGAACTCCGACATCAGTCTTCGGCTCATCGTCAATAACATATTCGAGGGCGATCAAGTCGTTCAGTTGCGGCAGTTCTCCAACATCGACTCACGCCAGGGCAGGAGTTTCTTTGCCGGGTTGAGCGCGCGTTTCTAGGTCACATGGCAGCCGGCAGGATTGACGTCATGCATACGTATTCCATCCGCTTGCTGACGCTATGCGCGGCCGCGCTGGCTTCTGCCTGCTCAGGGATGAGCCCGGCAAAGCCATCGGCAAGCCAGGCGGTTATTGCGGCCATTGACGAGAGGCTGGATTTCAGCCCGCTCGATTCGATCGTCGGCGAGGCGCGTTACTTCAGCGTCGGCGAGGACTCCCATCGCATGCCGGGCGTGCATCGCTTCGTTGCCGATGCATTCAGGTATCTGGTGACGACCCGCGGCTTTCGTCTGTTCGTGTTCGAGTCCGCCTGGGGGATCGAGGAGGGATTGCAGGAGTTCATGCATTCCGAGCGAACCGCCGTGCAGGGCGATGAAGGGTTCTTCCTGAACGCCTTCAGCTCACCGTCGACAATCGGGCTTCTGATCTGGATCAGGGACTGGAACCGCGCTCACCCGGACGATGAGATCCGCATTGCCGGCTATCAGCCCGAGCAGCCGGTGACTGACTTCACCGCACTGTGGACCTACCTGCAGGCGCTCCCCGGGTTTGCGCGCAGTGCTCTTGAAGAGCGTGCCGCGCCCTGCCGGGCAGGCTCGGGCCAGTACCGGTCGAACATGGCGTTTATCGCCGATACTGCCGAACGCCGTGGCGCCGGGCTGGTGACCTACAACGCGGAAGATCGCACCGGCTGCCTGGCCGCCATCACAGCCATCGATGCATTTCTCGACGAACACCGTGCCGAATTGACCGCCCGCTCCTCTGCCGACGCGTTTCGTGAAGCGAAGCTGAGGATCGTTAGCCTCGAGGCCTACGTGGGCCTGCTGACCTGGATCGCAGATCAGTGGGCGCGCAGCGAGGAGGTGACGCTGGCTGAGCAGATACAGCTGCAGGGAAAGGCCTACAACGGCGGGGATCGGGCGCGGGAGCATATTTTCGCAACGCTGATGCAGACGCGCTACGCCGGCATGAAGGCGTTTCTGTGGATGCACAACTGGCACGCGGCCGAGCATGCTTCGGAGCTCAACCGCGACAGCTCCGGCGTGCTGACTATTCCTTACGGCACCGTTTCCCTGGGCGAGCGTCTGGCGAGACGCTACGGCGAGGGACTGGTCACCCTGGGGAACATCGTGCCCTGTGGTTCGACCTGCGCCGAGCCTCCCGGCTCGCTTGAACCGCGGTTCGCGCGGCACTTTGGGAAGTCGCCCGCCTTCGTGGATCTGCGGCTTGCGGGATCGGGCATTCGGGCGCGATCGCTTCTCGAACCCGGCACGCTCTATGCCAATCATCATAAGCTGGTTTTCGATGGCTTTGTCCTCGAGCGGCAGTTCGACGCCTTGTTCTACATGCCACCGGAGGTGGCCGGAAGGCTTCAGTAGATGATCAAAGTATATGTAACAGATGTCCGGTTGCTGCGGATCATGTTGTTGCGGCTCATGGAGGCCGCATAGGCGCCCTGGCGGTATCCGTGCGGCGTGTGTCGGTAGCAGCACTTGGCGATTCCGGAATACGGCTGGCTCAGCCTGGCTCCGCCGGCGCTCACGATTGCGCTGGCGCTCGGGACCAGGCGGGTATTGCCCGCGCTGTTTGCGGGAGTGCTCGCCTCGCATACGGTACTGAGCGCCCCGAACTTCGCCACGGTGCCGTTCGTTGCGATCGAACAGATGCTCGATACGGCGGCCAACCGCGACAACCTGCTGCTGATCGTCTTCAGTCTGATGGTGGGTGGATTGCTGCAGCTGATCAAACAGGGGCGCGGCTTCGAGGCATTCGCCTCCCATGTGGTACGCCGCGGCAACGGCGGCAGGCGTACCGTATTCGGACTCAACTGGGTGATCGGCTGCGGCATGTTCCTGGAGGGGTGGAGCAACGTGTTGATCAATGGCGCTGCCACCTCCGCGCTGTACGACCGGCTGGGCCTGTCACGCCTGCGCCTGGCCTATTTCACGCACACAATCGGCATCTGCATCGTGTCGATGGCGGTCATGAATGGCTGGGGTGCATTTTACGTCGGCCTGCTCAACGTCCAGGGTGTCGAACGGCCGCTCGCTTTCATCGTCGAGTCGCTGCCGTTCATGATTTACCAGGGCGTGAGCCTGCTGCTGGTTGCGGTGGTCATGGCGAGCGGTCTTGCGTTCGGACCGTTGCGCCGGTTCGAGGCCGAGGCGCGCGCACGGGGTCTGGCGGCGCCCGAATCCCGTGCGACGGAGCCAAACGTCGGCGGCGTGACGCCGCGGGTCGTTTTCATGCTGCTTCCGCTCGGCGTGCTGCTCGTTACGGTATTCGGGGCGCTGTATTTCACCGGGGGCAGGAACCTGCTGGCGGGCGATGCCGGCTTGTCCATCACCTACGCCGTCGCGGCGGCCTCGGCAGTGGCCGCGGGACTGCTGCTTGCGTTCAAGGTCATGCGCGCCGCCGAGGTCGAGAAGCACTTTATCGCTGGCATGGCGAAGTTCCTCGACGTCGGCATCCTGATCGTACTGGCGCTGTCGCTGGGCGAGTTGACACGTGCGCTCGGGACCGGCCCTTTCGTGGCGCAACTGCTCACCGGCGCGTTGCCCCTGTTCATCGTGCCGGCGTTGATCTTCGTGGCCGGGGCGGTGATGTCTTTCGCGACCGGCACCTCCTACGGCACGTTCTCGATCATGATTCCGATCGCACTGCCGCTGGCGGCGGCCACCGGCCTCGATGCGCATCTGCTGTTCGGCGCCTGTATTGCCGGTGGTCTGTTTGGCGACAACACCTCTCCCATTTCCGACAGCACCATCGTCTCCGCCATGGGTGCGGAGGTACGGATCGTCGATCACGTGGCCACCCAGCTTCCGTTCGCGCTGGTGGCCGGTGCGCTGACGATCATCGTATTCCTGGTGCTCGGAGCGACGGTAAGGTAGTGCCGAACCATGACTGTTGAACATCTGTTGCCCTGGAGGAAGGCCGCAAAAGACGCGGTGGCCGAACTATGGTCCGACGGGACGTTGCGGCAGGTGCGGGCACAGACGCCAAGCCTGGATCGCCTGCTTCACTTCGACAATGCCGGCGCATCCCCTGCGCCGACGCCGGTGTTCACCCGGATGGTGGAGCACCTGGAGCTGGAGCGGGAGATCGGCGGCTACGCGGCGGCCCGGGCGGCCGATGAAGAGATCACATCGCTGTACACGAGCATCGCCACGCTGATCGGCGCCGACGCCGCTGAGATCGCATTCACGGAAAACGCCACGCGTGCATGGGACATGGTGTTTCACGGCATCGCCTTCAGGCCCGGCGATCGCATCCTGACCAGCCGCGCGGAGTACGCCAGCAGCTACCTGTCGTTTATGCGCCTGGCGCGGAAAAGCGGCGTCACGGTCGAAATCGTACCGGATGGACCCGATGGCGCTGTCGACGTGGACTGCCTGCGTGCGCGTCTGGACGGGCGTGTGCGCCTGGTCAACCTGTGCCATGCGCCTACGAGTAACGGGTTGCGCAACGATGCGCTTGCCGTCGGTGAGGCGCTTCGCGGCCACTCGGCGCTGTACTTCCTCGATGCCTGCCAAAGTATTGGTCAGATCGATATCGACGTGCGCCGCATCGGCTGCCACGCATTATCGGCGACCGGGCGGAAATTTCTGCGCGGGCCCCGGGGCACCGGCTTTCTGTACCTGCGAGCCGATGTGCTCGAGCAGTTCGAGCCACCATTCATCGACATCCGCTCCGCGGACTGGATCGCCCGCGACCGTTACGCATTCCGGCGGGACTGCCGGCGCTTCGAGACCTGGGACAGCTGCGTTGCCGGACGGCTCGGGTTGAAGGCCGCGATCGACTATGCGCTGACGCTGGGTCTGCCGAGAATCGAGCAGCGGGTGCGCGCCCTGGCCGGACAATTGCGCGCGGTGCTGCAGCGTATCAACGGCGTACGCGTGCGCGATCGCGGCCGGCTGCGAACCGGTATCGTGACCTTTGTTGTCGACGGCTGGGATGCGCTGCAGCTCAGAGCGGCCTTGCAGCGTGAAAAAGTAGTGCTGGGCGCGATCGAGCTGGCCGACGCACGGCTGGATCTGGAACCCGACGGCGGTGTTTCCGTGATGCGCGCGGCGGTGCATTACTTCAATACCACCGAAGAAATCGAACGCTTCGGGCGGCTGCTCGCCGCCTGCGCGCATTCAAGGTAACGCCAGTGCAACTTTCCACACCCTGCGGTGTTACCTGGTCGTGTCCACCCCGGGTCCAGCGTAGCGTGAGCTGCCGATGAACTTGTGCTCTTTACGGTCGTTGCCACACTGTGGCGTGGACTGAATCCAGTCGTCATCAACGGAGATTGCCGCCATCATGATTCTCAGTAACACTGTCACCGTCGCTCGCCGTGGGCCAGGTATTCGTTCCGTCGTGGTGCTGCTTGCAGCCGTAGCTGCGGTTGCGGCATCAGTCGGAGCATGTCGGAGCGCCGGCGCACCGATTCCCGACGCCGGGCAATCCGCCCAGGCAGGCAGCGGCGCCGATCTGACACAGCTTGATTCGATTGTCGGCGATGCGCGCTATGTGAGCCTCGGCGAGGACTCGCACGGCATGCCGGGCGTTCATCGCTTCGTCGCCGATGCATTCAGGTATCTGGTAGCCAGGCATGGCTTTCGTCTGTTCGTGTTCGAATCTGCCTGGGGGATAGAGGAAGGACTGCAGCAATTCATGCATTCCGATCGCACCACCATACAGGGCGACGAAGGGCTGTTTCTGAACGCCTTCAATTCACCGTCGACCATGGAGCTGCTGATCTGGATCCGCGACTGGAACCGTGCTCACCCGGACGATGAGATCCGCATTGCCGGCTATCAGCCCGAGCAGCCAGTGACCGATTTCATCGCCCTCTGGACCTACATGCAGTCGCTGCCCGGGTTCGCACGCAGCGGCCTTCAGGAACGCGCGGCGCCCTGCAGGGCCGGCTCCGGTCAGTTCCGGTCCAACAACGAATTTCTGGCCGATACTTTCAAGCGCCGCGGTGCTGGGAAACTCACCTACAGTGCTGTCGAGCGCGCCGATTGTCTGCAGGCCCTCGCGGCCATCAGCGCGTATCTCGAGGAGCACCGCGCCGAGCTGGTCGCCGGTTCATCCGCCGACGCGTTTGCCGAAGCCGGGCTCAGGATCATAAGCCTTGAGACCTACGTGGGATTGCTCACGCGGATCGCAGACGAGTGGGCGCGCGGCGAGGAAGTGCCGCTGGCGGAGCAGATACGCCTGCAGGGCGAGGCCTACAGCGGCGGTGACCGGGCGCGCGACCAGATTTTTGCGACGCTGATGCGCACACGCTATGCCGGCATGAAAGTCTTCTTCTGGATGCACAACTGGCATGCGGCCGAGCACGCTTCGGAGCTGAACCGCGACAGCGGTGATCTGCCCACCATTCCCTTCGGCACGGTTTCCCTGGGCGAACGGCTCGCCAGGCGCTATGGAGACGAGTTGGTGACCATCGGCAACATCGTGCCTTGCGGTTCAACCTGTACCGAGCCGGCGGGGTCGCTTGAAGCGCCGTTTGCAGAGCGCTTCGGAAACTCCGTCACCTTCGTCGATCTGCGGCGTCCGCAATCGGGGCAACCGACCTTGCCGTTGTCCCGGCCGGGAATGCTCTATGCCAATCATCACAAGAGCGGCTTCGACGGCGTGGTTCTCGATCGTCAGTTCGATGCGCTGTTCTACATGCCGCCTGAGCTTGCCGGGAAAGTGGGGCGGGCAGGCGATCAGAAATGAGGTATGTAACCCGGCCATCCATTCCCGCCTGATCACAGATCCGATTGTTGACCGTACTGGAGAATTTCACCATGAACAAAGCGTACAGCTCCCTTGGTGCAGCCCTGCTTCTGGCCGCTGCGGGAAGCGTGGTCCACGGATCGCCGGACACCACGGCCGCCCCGACCCGGCATGTGGAGCAACCCGACCTGCCGGCGCTGATCAAGCGGGTACTCTCCCCGCAAGGCTTCCTCGATCCGGTCTACGCCGCCCTCATCACAACTCCATCGCCCTACTATTCGGACGCCTGGGGTCTGCAGGCCATCAGGGACGTCAGTATCGAGCAGGTCAAGCGCGATTTCGTGCCGCGGTATGCACAGCTCGGCGAGACGACAGAGCACAGCGTCGAGCTGAAGTTTCCTGCCGGCTGGACGGCCACGTTCTGCACGCCGTGCTCCATCAGGATCATGGACAACGAACTGCCGATCAGCCATGTGCGTATCAGTGGCGAGACCTTCCGGGATTTCGTGCCGCATGCGCGTGAGTTTCGCGCCATGCTGCGCGCGCGAAAGCTGGAGACAACCTACCTGATCCCGAATCCGGCCTATGACGCGGAACTGCAGGTCGCGCGCCGCTACACGCCGGGTACCCAGGCCACGCCGGTGCAGGCCGATCCGCAGCTGGAGCGGTTCACATCGGCAAAGGACGCGGTGCTGATATACCCGGATGCCGTTCACGGCAGTATCGAGCCCTACGACCGCCTGGTGGAGCTGCTGCACAGCGCCGACTACGACTGGCTGGCGCTGGAGATGCTGCCGAGCAGCGTCCAGGCCGAGGCGGATACCTTTATTACCGCTCCTGAAGGTTCCGCCGCCTACCGCGAGGCACGGGAAGTGCTGCTGAAGAACCTCTGGAAAGATCGTTTCGTGCCGGGTACCCCCGACGAGGAGAATCACTACTTCAAGCTGCTCGAACTGATGCGCACGAAACACAAGCGCATCATCGGACTGGAAGGAGTGCCCCTGGAGTACTTCTTCTTCGGCGCCGGTGAAGTCGATGGTGCTGGAGGGGCGGCGCGTAACGTGCTTTGGGCGCGGCAGATTCCGGCCAGCGGCCGCGGGATCCTGTTCGGCGGCAGCGCACATTTCACCAGTACCTGGCCGGCGAACTTTCAGGATTTTCTGGCTATCAGCCATCCGCAGCTCGAGATTCTGAGCATCACGCCAATCAAGCCCCGCCCGATGCAGGAATGAGCGACAGCATGTCAGGTGTCATGATGGAGAGCAGCATATGAACAAGGTCTACCCTGCCGGCGGAAGACGGTCGATTGCCGGAGCTGTCGTCGTTGCAGCAGTCGCGTGTTTTGCGAACGTGCATGCCGAGCCGGCGGCAATCGATTCCCACTACTTCATCAGGACCGGTCTGCTCATCGATCCGGCAACCGGGCGGGTGACGAAGGATGCGGTGCTGGAGATCGCCGGCGGAAAAATCCTCGCGCTGGGAGCAGCCGATGATTTCGACATTCCTGCCGGTGCGCAAGTCCACGACTACAGTGACAAGTTCATCATCCCGGGCCTGATCGACACGCATGCGCATCTTTATACCTACCTGACCTTCGGGCATCCCACCAATCCGGCGTTACCGCCGCTGCTGCTGGCCAACGGCATCACCGCCATCCTGAGCCCGGGCTCGGGCGATCCCGAGGGGGATATCGCGCTGCGCAACCGCATCGACGCCGGGAAGACTGTCGGCCCGAGGATGTATCTGGCGGGCGAGTATCTCGACATGGAACCGTTGCGGGTGCCCTGGATGGATCCGGTCAGCACGGTGCAGGAAGCGACGACCAGGCTTGACATGTGGATCTCGCGCGGCGCCTCGGCGGTCAAGGTGTATACCGGCATGCGGGGCGATCTGCTGCGCGCGGTGATCGAACACGCGCATCTGCGCGGGGTGAAGGTCAGCGGACATCTGGAGGACACCAGCTGGGGCGAGGCAATCGCGATGGGTATCGACGTTCTGCACCATGGGATCTACTCCTTTCCCGAGATCATGCCCGCGGGAATCCCGCCGCAGACGATCGGGATGATCAATATCGCGCCGCCGGAGTACGACAAGTACTACCAGGCCATCGTCGACACCGATCTGCGCAGTCCGGAAATTCAGGCGGTGCTCCAGGCGGCGGCCAGGGCGAAGGTGGTTTTCGTGCCGACGGTGGTGGCGCTGCAGCCACCCGACGCGGCCCGGGATCACATGGCTGAACAAAAGAAGTTCTATACGCCTGAGGCGTGGCGGAAGGTCGAGAGCCGGTTCAACGCGGAGAAAAGAAAGTACGCTTCGCTGCTGACGCAGAAGAACATCGAGTTCGTCCGCCGGACCCATGCCGCGGGTGTGATGCTTTCCACCGGTACCGACATGACCAATCTGCAGATGCTGCCGGGGTGGAGTCTGTTTCGCGAGATGGAGCTGTTCGCGGAGGCGGGCATGGAACCCATGGCGGTGCTGAAGGCGGCGACTTATAACGGCGCCTGGGCCATCGGCCAGAGTGGTTTGATCGGCTCGCTGGCCGTCGGCAAGATGGCTGATTTGGTGGTGCTGAGCGCCGACCCGCTCGATGACATCAGCAACGTGCGCTCCGTCTTCCGGGTGGTGAAGAACGGCACCGTCTATACGCCGGCAGAAGTACTCAAGCCCCTGAAGGGCAGGATTCACTGAGCGGCCGAGGCGCACAGGCGCCGGCACGTTATCTTCCATGGCAACTGACAGGAAACACCGGAGGACTTCCCGCCGCGGCAGCGGCATTGCCGGGCCGCAGTGGTCGATTCCCGTGGCGATGATGGTCCTGGCCGTCCTGCCGTCGCCGCTGCGCGCCGCGCCGGAGGCCATCGACCGCGCGATGAATCTGAAGATCCGCGCCGCCGCGCAGACACATTCGCGCATCATGCCGATCGTGCACTACCTGAGCGATGTCTACAGTCCGCGGCTCACCGGCACACCGCGGTTGAAACTGGCGCAGGAATGGGCGCTGCGGGAGCTGGCCGGCTATGGCCTAGTGCCCCTCCCCCTGGAAGCGTGGGACTTCGGTTTTCCCGGATGGCATAACGAATATTCGAGCGTGCGCGTGGTGGCGCCTTACGAGGATTCCCTGATCTGCGAAGTGATGGCATGGACACCCTCCACACCAGGTACGGTCAACGCAGAGGCCTTCAATCTGCTCCCACCCGATTCGCCGACACAGGAGGAACTGGACAGGTATCTGTCCGGGATTGCGGCCAGGGTCAAGGGGAAAATCGTCCTCACCGGCCGACACCATATTGCGCCGCTGGATGTCGCGTCGCCGCCGCCGCGGTTGAGCGATGAGGCGGCAGCGGCCATCGTCGCGCCGCGTCCGCCGGCCGCGCCGCCAGCCATACCCCCTGCGGGGAAACTGTCAACGCAGGAAATCAACAATGCGATCGACCGGTTTCTGCTGCGGCACGGAGCGTCGGTTCGCGTCTATGGCTCGCAGGAGCCTCATGGGGTCATCCGCGCAGTCTCCAACCGGATCCTCGAGGCCGGGCAGTTTGTACCAACGGTGGTGATGCGCAACGAGGATTACGGACGGATTACCCGCAACCTGGCTGACGGCAGGACGGTGCGGCTGGAAATCGCCATCACCAACCGTTTCTTTCCGCAGGGGCGCACCGCCTATAACGCGCTGGCGGAGATTCCGGGTACCGACAGGAAGGATGAGCTGGTCATGCTCGGCGCGCACATCGATGCGCATCATCTGGCGGGCGGCGCGCTCGATAACGCCGTCGGCTGCGCGATCATGATGGAGGCGATGAGGATCCTGCAGGCCGTGGAGGCAAAACCGCGCCGCACTGTTCGCATCGCACTGTGGAGCGGAGAGGAGCAGCGGGTGCTCGGCTCGCAGGCGTATGTGCGCCGCCATTTTGGCTCGGCAGAGAACCCCGCAGCACAGTTCGACAAGCTGAGCGCCTATCTGAATCTCGATACCGGATCGGGTCGGATCCGCGCCATGCGCGTTTTCGGCCCCGGGGAGGCAGGTCAGGTATTACGCCGGATCCTCGCGCCGTTGGCCGATCTCGGCGTCGCGGGCGCGGGCGTTTACAGTAATCGCACCGCGCCCGGCTCGGATCATGCCGCCTTTTCCGTCAACGGCCTGCCCGGTGTCTACATCGATCAGGATCCGCTCCAGTACGCAATCGCCTGGCACTCCAATCTGGATACCTACGAGCGGGTGGATGAAGCGGACGCGAAGCAGGCGGCCGTTGTCATTGCCTCGACGATCTACCATCTGGCGATGCGTGAGGAATTGCTGCCGCGCTTCAGCAAAGAACAGATGCCGCCGCGCAACGATGCACGCAGATGATCGTGCGCTGATCAGGACGATGCCCGCTACGAAGTTGGCCACGACGTTCTGCAGGCCAAAACCGATGCCAAGGCCCAACGCGCCGTCGCCAAGGAAGATCTCTCCAGCAAGGGAATCGTTGAGCCAAATTTTTCGATCGTGACGGCTCGTTCTTTCCCAAGGCGCCAGGTATGCTTGGGCCACATATCATCCTCATAGACGATCGGAACCGACGCTCTTCTTCCGGCGCTGCAACGAAACAGCCCCCGTCAAGATCAAGCTTCATTGCAGCCCTATCGGCCGTTTTTCGTTGTAACGCTGTCGCCAACGCCGGGCGAAACATCTTAGAATCCCATCCTGGATGACGCTCGTGACCCCGGCACTTCTGATCGACGAACCGCGCATGCAGCGCAATATCCTGCGCCTGCAGGAGCGCCTGCGTGGCTTGGGCGTGCCGCTGCGCCCGCACTTAAAGACCTGCAAAAGCATCGACGTGGCCCTGCGTCTGATGGCCGCTCCCGCGGGGCCCGCCACCGTCTCCACCCTGAAGGAAGCCGAGTATTTCGCCCTGGGCGGCGTGCGCGACATTCTGTATGCCGTGGGCATTGCGCCCAATAAGCTGCCGCGTGTGCTGGCCCTGAGAGAACAAGGCGTCGATCTCTCCATCGTCCTCGACAGCGCAGGACAAGCCGAGGCGGTCGTCGGAGCCTGCCGGGAAGCGCGCGACCGCATCCCGGTCCTGATCGAGATCGACTCCGACGGCCACCGCTCCGGCATCCGGCCTGACGATCCAGAACTCATCGAGACTGGCCGCATCCTGCACGAGGGCGGCGCGGAACTGCGCGGCATCATGACCCATGCCGGTGGTTCCTACGATTGCCGCAGCCCTGAAGCATTGGAGGCGGCTGCGGAACAGGAACGTGCCGCGGCGGTGCGTTGCGCCCAGGACCTGCGCGCGGCAGGACTGCCCAGTCCAGTCGTCAGCGTTGGCTCCACCCCGACGGCCCATTTTGCCCGCGATCTCACGGGCGTCACCGAAGTCCGGGCCGGTGTATTCGTCTTCTTCGACCTGGTCATGGCCGGTATCGGCGTTTGTTCCATCGACGACATCGCCTTGAGCGTCCTCACCACCGTCATCGGCCACCAGCAAGAAAAAGGCTGGATCCTCGTCGACGCCGGCTGGATGGCGATGTCCCGCGACCGTGGCACTGCCAGTCAAGCTGTGGACCAGGGCTACGGTCTGGCTTGCGATGCAGACGGCCGGCCTTATCCCGGCCTCATCATGACCGCCGCCAACCAGGAGCACGGCATTCTCTCTCTCCGTCCCGGTTCCACCGCCGCGTTGCCCAAGCTCCCTGTCGGCGCCCAGGTCCGCATCCTCCCCAATCACGCCTGCGCCACCGCCGCCCAGCACGGCCAATATCATGTAATAGAGAGTGACCCCTCCGCTCCTAAGACCACCTGGATCCGCTGTTCGGGGTGGTAAACAGGTGCTGCCGCCGCTCCTTGCAGGGCTGCTATGGCGGCGCCGGATCGGCGGCAAACAGATGGAAATCCCCGCCTCTGCGCTCCAGCCGCACGCCGCCGTTGTTGGTGAGGAAATCCAGTAGCTGCCGGGGTGCATCGGCTTCGAAGCGTCCGCTCATGCGCCGGGACGCCAGCGTGGCATCCTCGATGTAGATCTGCTCGCGGTTGTAGCGGTTGAACTCGGTGGCCACCTCGGCCACGGTGGCAGAGCGGAATTCCAGGTGGCGCTCGCGCCACGCCAGCGCACGGTGGAGAGCCGGGGAATCGACTTTCACGATGCGTCCGCCCGTTTCGATCGAAGTATGGCCTGGCAGGCTACAACGTGGCGGTCGACGACGATGTGGCCGATGAGAAGCTCAAGGCGCGCAGCGAGCGGTTTGTGCATGAGTTCGTGAAGCAGCAGACCGATCATGCCAATGTGCCGATCGTGGGTCAGATATTCGCGCACTCTTCAAAGGAGATTACGCTGTCGCCCGGCGCCAAGGCGCCGGAGTTCTCGCTGGTCTCCATGGAGGATCCGCAGGTGACCTATACCGCCGCGTCATTCGAGGGCAAGACGGTTCTGCTCGACTGCCCTCTGCGATTGATATGGCTGGCGATACTTATGATGGCTCACGGTCAATAGCCGAATGGAACGTGGATCTCGTCAGGGCGGTGAGCACCAACAGGCGACGCTGGCGGAATACTGCAATCGCGGCTGGGCTGGCCGGCATGATATTGGGCGGCGGAGGGCTGTGGGTGCAACACCTGCGCCAGGCGCAACTCGGGGACTTCAGTTACCACACCGCTGCCGGGCAACAATGAACCGTCAGACTCCCGGACGGCTCGCAGATCACCCTGGACGCGAATTCTGCGCTTGATGCACAACTGAAGCCCGATTCAAGAACGCTGACTCTCAAACACGGTGAAGCGTTTTTCGAGGTGGCAAAGGACAGAAAGCGCCCCTTTGTCGTGCGCGCCGGCACAACACAGGTGACAGCCGTCGGCACAGCATTCAATGTGTGAATAAGTGTTGATAGAACGGTTGTTGCGGCAACCGAAGGTAAAGTGGAAGTTGTGGCAACCCAGAAGGAGAATTCTGCGCCGGCCAGCATTCACTCACCGCGTCGACCCGCCGCGGCAAAGCTGACTGTACAGGTGTCTGCAGGAGAGGCGGTCGCGTGCGCTGATGACGGCAGGTTGCAGGCGTTACCAGCCGCGGAAGCGCCGCTCGCCACCACTTGGCTCGAGGGACAGCGTCGATACCGGAATGAGCCGCTTCGCTATGTCCTAGCCGATATCGATCGCTACACAGGACGCACCATTAACATCGGTATTGCGGCGAACGAAGATGCCGATGCGAAAGCGCGCCCAGACCCCCAAGCGAGACGGAAAACACCACGGCTATGCCGGTCAACAGCCCCAGCATGATGCTGACGGTACCTGCCAGGCACTGATGAATGCAGTGCGTCATCGGCCGCGGCAAGAATCAGCTGGCATTGCGTCATGTATCTCCACGCGATACACTTCAGCATGATCAAGAGCTTCCGGCACAATGGGCTTGAGCGCTTCTTCCGCAGAGGCTCAAAAGCGGGAATCCAGCCCAAGCACGCCAAGCGACTGCGATTGCAACTCGGTCAGCTGGATGCGGCTGTCGGGCCAGACGACATGAACCGTCCAGGCTGGCGTTTGCATCCGCTCAAAAGCAACCTGGCCGGACATTGGGCGGTATGGGTGGATGAAAATTGGCGGATGACCTTCAAGTTCGAAGGAACAGACGCGGTGCTGGTGGACTACCAGGACTATCACTGAGAGGATTTGAATATGACGCGCATGTATAACCCGCCGCATCCCGGCGAAGTGCTGCAGGATACCGTCCTGCGGGACGATGGGGACCTTACGGTCACCGAGCTCGCGAAGGCCCTCGGCGTCTCCCGCGTGGCGCTCTCGCGCGTCGTGAATGGCCGGGCGGCCATCAGCGCGGAGCTGGCAATCCGTCTGGCCGCCGCGCTTGGCGGCTCGGCCGAATCGTGGCTGCAGATGCAGGCCTCTTACGATCTGTGGCAGGCCAGGAAGAAGCGTCGACCGAAGATCAAGCCCTTGCGCGAACTCGACCGCTCGGCTGCATAATAAAGTTCATGCTCCAAAGGTCGCCAACCATCCACTTCCCGATCTTCGCGTTCAAGTCGTGGCGTACGCCCGGCTCCACCAGCCTATCTTTGTATTGTGGTACTTGAGCAGGACAATCTATCTCTTTCCGTCCCACCGCCGCAAAATCCCCAAGTCAGGGGCGAATCGGCAAAGACGGGCTAGACGTGCAGCAGCGCGTGACAAGCGTTTCGCCTGGCGCGTGATGTGCTCTGGGCTCTTGGCGGGAACTAACCTGCAGGCAGCGCGCCAATGGACTCAAAAATGGCTCGGGTGATTGCTTGGCGCTTGCGAGCGCCAGCGCCCCCTTTGGGCATGTCGATGTTCAGCGCGAAGAAGACGGCTCCCTCCGGGCGCTCCACCCAACCCACCCACCAGCCAACCTGGGGATTCATACCCGCACCCCAGCCGGTCTTTGCGCGCAGGATCCAGCCAGGCCCGGCCTCGACGATCATCAAGTCCTTGACGAGCCGTTGGTGTTCAACGCGAAACGGCAGTTCATTGCGATAGAGCCGTTTCAGGAATGCAATCTGTTCGTATGCCGAGATACGCAATCCACCGTCGAGCCAGAACCGGTCGATACCGCCGGAGGCGTCGGCATTGCCGTACTCGATACGCTTCAGGTACTCTTGTTCGCGCTCTTCACCTAGTTCCCGGGCAAAGTTCTGATAAACCCAAACCACGGAATTTCGCAGAGCCGAACGCAGATTCTGATCACCGTTCCATGACTCGATCTCACGCCGGGTCTTGTCCCAGGAGAAGATCTGGAATTCATCGCGCGCGATCCCTGCATCCAGGGAGAAAAGCGTGTGTGGAATCTTGAACGTTGAGGCCGGTATGTAACGCTGCTGCGCGCGGGTCTCATCGTAAACCCAGGCGCTTGCTTCCCGGTCGTCACTGACGACGATTGTTCCCTCTACTCCGACGTCCGAGAAATAACTGGCCCAGTCGGGCCGCGCCCGTGGCGCCTGCCGCTCGCCGGCATCGTTGAGACGAACCCCCTGGGCACTGAAGTCGCCCTCGCTGCGAGTCGCCTTGCCGACTGCCCCGCTCGCGTTCCTGACAAAAGTGACCGTGCTGGACTTGATGTTGCGAATGTCGGCCACACTGACGCCGGGCACGCGCAATGCGGCCATGCGTTCAGCCAGAGTGACGGCTTCAGGACTCTCCCCTTCGATCAGGACAGGAGGCAGAAGGCGCTTCTGAATACGCTCGATGCGTTCAGATACAGATACGTCATCTGGAACAAGCAATGCCCCGGATAGCGAGGCCGATTCGCTCTCAAAGTTCACGGCACGCTCGACCGGCGCACCGCTGGCATTCACGCCCAACAGACTCAGCAAGACACCGGCAACGGCAACCCTGTGCAGACTGCTGCAGGCCATCCATGGAGCATTCTTAATTCTTGTATATCATTCGCCTAACCCTGAGCCGAACCCGTGGTTCCAGCAACTCAGCGACACTATACCTCTCGTATCAGCAAAACCCGCCGCGTATCACCCCGCACCCGAGAGGCCCGAACACCACAACCGCCCTACCAGCCCATATATCGAACAGCCCTGATCTGAAACTCCAGCTTTGTCATTTCGCCCTCCGGATGCGCAAAGACATCGACGAAGGCGTGAGATGTTTCGTCACCGACATGCACAGAGTAGCGCGATCCACCTCCCCCATACCCATAGCTGCGGGATGGCTCCGACATGCGCCACTCGTCGGCTGCTGCCCTTGCCACGTCACCCAGATCTTCGGGAGCAAGTTCCGCCATTGGCAGGACGCGCGTGAAAGACCGCGTGTAAATGTCCTTGGAGACCGAGGTGTTGAACCCCAACCCCTGCACGGAACCCCGTTGCTGCAGATGCCGGATGAGCAACCGGACAAACTGATCCGCAGAGGCGAAGACAGGAGGGTGATCAGGCGTTTCCGGAATCTCCTCCAGCCCTGGAATTTGCTCAAGGGCCGGGGCGGCGGCTGGAACCGGGGCAGTCTTGAACCTTACCGCGGGCACCTGCTCCGCAGCTGATCCGGAACCGGCTGGACCTGACAGGAAAAAGGCGACCACGAAAAGGGCAGGTAAAACGGATTTCATACAGCGGTCCTCCAATTGACGTGCTGACTGATGCCACCCGGCGGGCAGCATAAACTCCGTATTCTGACCGGGTCAATGCCGCGTGCCGCCGGCCCGCGAATCGATTGCGTCAGCATCTGGCCCGCGCGCCCTTGCCTGCGTATTGAAGAGTTTCAGGGAGAACATGAGATGCGTCGCCTCGCCGCACCTCTCAATATCCGCCAGTGCCCGCTGCTTCATCCAGTTCCCGCCCGCAGGAAGCTCGATCATGCGGAAAACAAAGAGGATTTCAGGGTCACATCAAAGGCGCTGGCGATCGCGCACGATGAACGCTTCGGCGGTTGATTCGACGGACAAGTCATCATACTTGCCCAGAAACAGCACCAGCGCCGCCGGGTCATCGGCGTTGAAGGTTCCAGCCAGGCGCTTGCTGCCCGCCAGCTCCCCTGCCACTACAATCTTGCGCAGGTTGTAGCGATTGAACTCCGCCGCGATATCCCGCAGCGTATCCCCGCGAAACACCAGACGCCGTTCACGCCAGGCCGTTGCGACCGTGCTCTCGGCGTTGTTGGCAGTGGTGATCTGTCCATCGCCGTCAACCTGGGCCTCTTCGCCGGCTGCCAATGTCTGCTCGGGCTGAACCCCGCGTGGTTGCGCCTTCGTCTCGTCCGTGAATCCCTCTCCGGCATCAGCAGAAACCCTGATTCTGCCTTCCAGTACGAATATCCGGGTGTTGCTGGCATGCCGCCGTACGTTGAACTGGGTTCCCAGCGCTTCAATTGTCGCCGGGCCGGCGGCCACTCGAAAGGGGCGCTTTGGCTGTTGCGCGACAACAAACAAGGCTTCGCCAGCCAGCAGGTCAAGGCGCCGCTCATGCTCACTGTAGTGAACTTCGACGCGGGATGCGGTGTTCAGGTACAGGACGGATCCATCCGCCAGGCGCACCGCGCGCTGCTCGCCGGTGGCAGTGGTATAGGCGGTCGCTTCTTCACCACCGGGCAGCCACCAGGCCAGGGCGCAGGCCGCGATCAGGACGGCGGCGGCGGCCCAGCCAGACCTGCGCCAACGCCAGGGCCAGCGCCAGGGCCAGCGCCTGGGCCAGCGCCTGGGGCGGCGAACGGCGGTGCCTGCCGTAAGGGCAACCACTGTTTCAGCATCGCTGGAGGCCTTTGCCGCCGCTATGGCCTGTTCGATGGCTGCATCGCTGGGCGGATCTGCCTGGTCGAATGCTTTCCAGACCGAGGTGGCCAGCAGGAATTCCTCCACGTGCCGGGGCGATTGCTTCAGCCAGGTAAGAAGCGCATGCCGATCGGCGTCGTTGCCATTCTCACCGCGCAGGTCGCACAGCCATTGCGCGGCCTGTTCGCCGATGAGCTGCCGCGAGGCTTCTTCGCGATAGGTTTTCATGAGCCGCTCCGCCCGCCGCCATGCGGCTTGCGCTCATCGCCCAGCGCCTGGCGGCAGTGGCACATGGCCCGGTGCAGGTGCACCCGCGCGGTGTTGATGGAAATTCCAAGGCGACTGGCGATATCCGCATGCGACATATCACGGTGTTTGGCCAGCAAGAATACCGCCCGCTGCATCGGTGAGAGCTGCTCGACCGTGGCGGCGAGCCGTTGCTGCAGGTGAGCGAGCTCATAGACCTCTTCAGGCGTGCCGGCCTCATCGGCTGGAATATCGCCGGTCTCCGTTGAGGCCAGCGAATCAAAGGTCACCACATCACGCCTCTGATGCAGGTTGAACTCGTTCAGGACATTGACCGCCACCCGATAGACATACGCCTGGGGACACTTGACCTGGGAGGCATCACCGACGCGCAGCAGGCGCAAATAGATTTCCTGAGCCAGGTCCTCGGCATCCTGACGGCCGCGAGTACGGCGCAGCAGATAGCGTTGCAGCCCGGCGCTGAATTGCTTCAATGCCAGGGCTGCGAGGGTGCTGGTGCCGCTGCGGCCCGCCTGCGTGGGGCGATGCTGCTGCATCGATGATCGATCCCGCATACCTATATAAGAGTGCCCGGCGCGAGAAACTGATTACAACACGGAGACGTGTAATCACTTTACGGTTGATCGGCCTCTTATATGGCAACAGGTGGTGGGGTGCAACCGCCACAGTCGTCGCGGTGGCGACCAGTGCTATATAGGGGATACGCGATATGAGCCTACACAAGACAACCCTGGTTTTCGTGGGAACGCTGCTGCTGTGTGCAGTGGGAAGCGCCGGCAACGCGGTGGAGATCAGTCGCGAGTTTCGCATCGATGCCCAGCCGATAAGTGATGCGCTGAATGCCTTTGCCCGGCAATCGGGTCTGCAGGTGGTGATCGACTGGACCGATGGCGCTGACGTCATCACCCCCAAGGTGGCCGGTGAGCTCACGCCGCAGGCGGCGCTGCGCAAGCTGCTCAGCGGCACATCGCTGGCCTATGAGTTCCTGAACGAAAGCACCGTGGCCATCCGTCCCAGGCGCGATGCTGCGCCGGTGGAACGTCGTTCCGGCATGACGCCTACGCAGCCGCAGGCTGCGGGCAGCATCAGGCTGGTACAGACCGATAGCGAACAGGCAACAACAGATGAGACGCCCGCCACGGTCGCCGCAGACACACAACCGTCGCAGGAGCTGGTGGTGACCGGCACACGCCTGGGGAAGCGCTTCGAGGGCATGTCCACTGTACAGGTCATTACCGCCGAAGAGATGCGCGAGGCCGGGATCAGCTCCGTCGCCGAAGCCCTGCAACGCCTGCCGGCATCCAGCGGCATTGCCAACGGCGGTGCGGCAACGGGCAGCACGGCCCTGGGCGGCAGCGGTGATTCGGTTGTCGGCGCCAGCGGGGCCAACCTGCGCGGACTTGGCGTGGGCTCAACCCTGGTGTTGTTGAACGGTCGCCGCGTGGTGACCTACGGCTATGCCTCGGGGACCACATCGGCATTCGTCAATCTCGACAGCCTGCCGTTCGGCGCCATCGAGCGCATCGAGATCCTCAAGAGCGGCGCCTCGGCCATGTATGGTTCGGATGCCATATCCGGCGTCATCAACGTGATACTCAAATCCAGCTACGAAGGGGCGGACATCCGCGCCGAAGCCGGTGTATCCGGGCATGGGGATTCCACAGGCGGCAACTTTTCCGGCATCGCCGGGATGGGGCATATCGACACGGACGGATACAATCTGCTGCTGAATCTCGAGCATCGCACTGCGGATGGTTTCGATTTCGCCGACAGGGACGTGACGCGCAGCTCGGATCTCAGGCGGTTCGGACTGGATGATTTTCGCCTGCCGGGGAGCAACAGCGTCAATGCGTCAACACTGACCGGGCAGTACCTGGGCACGGTATTCCCCTGCCCTCCGGGTGCCTTGCGTGCCGATGGCGTGTGCACGCACGATCAGAATCGCGATACCGCAGCCCTCGCTGACCGGCGCAGCACCTCGGCGCTTCTCAGCGGCTCATGGTTGCGCGGGCCGGCAGTGCTGTATTCGGAGCTGAGCTACTCGCATGACGATACGCGGGTAAGCTCTTCACAGACCGATATGTTTGTCGGGCTGGCCTCGACTGACCTGCAGTCCGGGATCTATCCTGCCACCTATGATTTTCCCGGCTCGGATACCATACCGCTGGCGTTCGGCAGCTACGTGGCGACAGAGTTCGGCAGACGGCACCTGAAAGTCACCTCGACGAACTACCGGGCGGTAGCCGGTGCGCGCGGAGAAGGCGCGGGATGGTCGTGGGATTTCTCCGGCACGTGGAATCGGGGCGATGCCATACAAAGATATGAGAACGTCGTGCGCTCCGAAGAGCTGCTGTATTCCGTGCTGGGTCTCACCCTTCCCGCTTACCCCTTGCAACCCACTGAGCTCAGCGACGCCCAGCGCGAGCGATTCGCACCGCCGTTCGAGAACGCCAGTCGGGCAACATTGCTTGGCGCGGATTTCAGCGCCAGCAGACCGTTGTTCGATCTGCCTGCCGGGCCGGCTGAGGTCGCGATCGGGGCAGAGTTTCGCCGCGAGGAGATCGATCTGGCCTCCGATGACGGTCTGGATGCGCGGGAGTACGTGGATATCGTCATTGTTCGGGATGTGGTCGACTCGCGCACCATCAGTTCCGCTTTCGGTGAATTCGGGTTTCCCCTGACCGCAAAATCCTCCCTGCAGCTGGCCGCGCGCTACGACACCTACAGCAAAGCCATGCAGGCCACACGCGATCCCGGCTCGGCGGTGACCCTGAAGGCGGCAGTCAGCTTCGATCCGACCGAGTGGCTTTCCGTGCGGGCCGGATACGATGAGGGTTTTCGTGCACCATCGATGTTCGAAACCTCGCTGGCGCCCTTCGGCACTACACTGGTCAGCACGTATGATCCCGTGCGCTGCCCGGTCACTGGAAGCCAGACTGATTGTGCGCGTGTGAATGGAGTGAACGGAGCCAATCCGGATCTGAAATCGGAGAGTTCGAGCAGCACATATGTCGGGTTGGTGTTGCGGCCGACCGCGGGACTGCGACTGTCGCTGGATGTGTTCGAAATCGAGCGCGATGATGAGATCGGCAGGCCCATGCCGGCATTCCTGTTTGCCAACGAGTCGCTGTATCCAGGCCGAATCCAGCGCGGTCCGCAGGATATTCCAGGTCTTCCCGGTCCGGTCACCTTTCTCGATCTGCGGTACCTGAATATCGGCAGAACGCAGGTACGCGGCGCTGATTTCGGGTTGCAATACAGGTGGCGCATCGGCAATCAGGGTTGGCTGCGCACAACGGTGGATGCCACGCATATTGCAGACCACGAGAAGAAGGCATCCAATGATTCGGCGGTATCTTCCGTGGCCGGGTACTACAATAGCCCGCGCTGGCGCGGCAGTGGCGCAGTCACACTGGGCCGTAACGCGCTGTCAACGACGCTGAGTTTCAGCTATACGGGCGGATTCAAGCAGGCCGACAGCAGTCTTTCGTCCTGCGTGTACCAGCAGGAGTTCCCGAGCGCATGTCATATCGCATCGTTCACCACGCTGAACTGGACCGGGAGCTTCCAGTTCAATGAAAAGACGCGCCTGCACGTGGCGATCAGCAATCTGTTCGACAAGCAGCCTCCGTTCGACCTGACCTATCAACGCATCGTGAATACCTCCTTTCACGACCTGCGGGGCAGGTACTTCCGCATCCAGGTGGCTCACAGCTTTGATTGAAGGCGGCAGTATGCGCATGCATGGAAAAGTGATGACACTGGCGGCGGTGGCCGGCATGGCTTTGGGCTTGGGCCTGGCCCCGGCACCCGGCTGGGCCGGTGCGGAAGAGGATGCCAACAATTCCCGCGCCGCTGAACTGTACCGGCAGGATCAGGCTGAGCGCCATGCCATCATGGACACCGGCACGCAGGGCTGGTCGAAACAGCAGACCAACGAACTGCGCACCAATGACGCCCGCCGGCGCGAGGAAATGCTCGACCTGTTGCGCGCTGGCGGCCTGCACACCTCCAGGGACTTCCTGCATGCCGCCATGATATTTCAGCATGGGACGAATGCCGCGGACTACCGGCTCGCACACGGACTGGCCGTGGTGAGCGCTGCACTGAACCCGGACAACAGGCTGGCGCAGTGGATGGTGGCCGCAAGCTGGGATCGGTATATGAGACACCGCGGACGGCCGCAGTGGTACGGAACGCAATACACGCTCTCGGACAGCGGCCAGAAGACACTGGCGCCGATGGATGAATCGGCCGTCAGTGATGAAGAGCGAAGCCAGCACGGAATCAGCGCGCTGCAGGAGCTGCGTAATCCACCGGAAGCGGACGGCACGCTCTCCGGCGAGCAGTAAAGCCGACAGCGCGCCACCTACCGCCGAAACGCCCCCAGCATCACCCCCGCCCCCACAAACGCGGTGCCGGCGGCGCGATTGAACCAGCGCATGCGCCCGCCCTGGCGCAGCCAGTGGGCCAGCCTGGCCCCGCCGCCGGCGTACACCGTCATCCACAGCGTCTCGCTGACGACAAAGGTTGCCAGCAGCACGGTGGCCTGGAACAGCAGCGGCTGGCTGCGATCGAGGAATTGCGGAAAGAAGGCCACACCGAACAGTATGGCCTTGGGGTTGGACAGCGAAACGAAGACGCCGATGCGAAAGCGCGCCCAGGCGCCGGGCGCGTCGGGCCTGTTGGCCGTGCTGATGCGCGTATCGGCCGCGCGCCAGGTCTTGATGCCGAGATAGATCAGGTACACCGCGCCCACATACTTGATGACATCGAAGGCGTGCGCGGAGGCGAGCAGCAGGGTGCCCAGTCCGCCGAGCGATATGGAAAACACCACGGCTATGCCGCTCAGCAATCCCACCATGGTGCTGACGGTGCCGGCGAGGCCGTGATGAATGCCGTGGGTCATCGACAGCAGCATGTTCGGCCCGGGCGTGCCGGAAATGACAAACACCGCCACCGCGAAGGCCAGCCAGATTTCTATCGACACCTGAACCTCTGTTGAACGTCAGCCTGTAGCATTGCGCTCGCCTGCCGGATGCGAATACGTCCGGCGGCGGCGAAACTTGCACTGCGCGTACCTGTCGAACCCTGCAGGCGAGCCATTCGGCCGCCAGGAGTCGCCATGAAGAAAACACCATGCCTGATGATTATTGCCGCAACGCTGGCATTTGTCGCCGGCTGCCAGAGCGTGGGCGACCGTATCGAGGAGAATCCGGAGCTGTTCGCCTCGCTGGACCGCGAAACCCAGGCCAAGGTCAGGGAAGGCATGATCGATCTGGGCTACACCCAGGACATGGTCTATCTCGCCCTGGGCGAGCCGAACCGCAAGCGCAAGACCACCACGCCCGATGGGGTCAGTGAGACCTGGATCTACAACACCCACTTTCAGCGCTACGACGGCCAGCGCATGGTCGGCTATGACCGCACCATCTTCTACGACAAGAAGAACGACACCTACCGGGTCTTCTACACCCCGCGCTACACCGACACCTACGTGCCGGAGACCCAGGAACGCATCCGCATCGTGTTTCAGGACAATCAGGCCGTGTCCATCGAGCAGGGCACGGACTGACGCACGCCAGCCTTCAGTCTCGCCCGCTCAGGCAGTGCCGCTCGCCCTCGTCGGCGACGAAATAACCCGCGGCCAGAATGGCGGCCCGTTCCTTCGACTGTGGAAAGCGCACTGGGTTGGTGTGATTCAGGTGTATGAAGCGGACCTTGGCGCGTTCGGCGGCGGGCAGCACGGCCAGACGCTGCATGGTGTCGACGATGCGCGGATGCGGAAAGCCTGACATGTCACGACCGGCCACCTCACCGTCGGCGTAGAACGTGGCGTCGATGAAGGCCAGGTCCACTCCGGCGATGATGTCCTCGATGCGCACGCCCTGCGCGTCCCACTCCGCCCAGCTGTCGATGTCGGGCAGGAAGAAGGCCGAGCGCGCCGGGCCTGCAATGCGATAGCCCACCACCTCAGAGAACTCCTGGCGATGCGGCACCAGCAGCGCCGTCACTGCCAGGTCCTCACCAATGCTCACCGGCTCGCCCGATACCATGGGCTGCAGCACGATGTTTTCGTACTTCACCAACTGACTCCACGGACCATTGCCGGTCAGGTACTGCGCCATGCGCGGCATGGCATACACGGCCACACCGCGTGCGCCAAGCGACTCATGCCCGAGAAACATCAGCCCGGCGTAGTGCCCGATGTGCGCATGGGTCAGAAAGATCCCGTCCAGCCCCGGTCTGGCTGCGTCCACCGGCGCGAATTCGTCAAGGCGCTGCAGCTGCTCGCGCATGTCCGGCGTGGCCTCGAACATGAATCGCCGCCCACTGCGCCGATCCACCACGCCCAGTGACGTCGCCAAACGCCGCAGCGACGGATCACCCCAGGCCGGATCATCCGGATTGCCCATCTGCGGCGCACCACCATCCTGCGCATTGCCGAGCACGATCAACTCAACGTCACAGCGGGCGGCGGTCTCGGGAAAATCCCGTTCACCGGATGACGGTGACAATTGCGATTGCGATTGCGATTGCGGATCACGCTCACAGCCACCCAGCGCTAGCACCAGTGCACCCAGCATCCACAGCGCCAGTGGTGCCCGCGGAACATGTGGCCACTCGCGCACCACTACCATCGAATCTTCCCCGTCAACACATCTTTGAACATCACGAAATCCCCCCACAGGCTGTAGCACGGATAGAAATCAGCAAAGCTGCCGAAGCGTTCCGGCCGCGGTGCGTTGGCGTTATGCTGCTGCATGGCCTCATTATTCAACGCCCCCAAGGAGGGTGTCATGCCCTTTCTGCAGTTGAACTTCGAAACCGGCGGCTGTGATCCCGAATTGCTGGAGTCAGCCTGCTTCGAAGCCGGCGCCCTGTCGGTCACCCTCTCCGACGCCGCCGATGCGCCCATCTACGAACCGGGCCCGGGCGAGACGCCGCTGTGGCCCAGGGTCAAGGCCGGCGTGCTGTTCACCGCCGGGACCGACCGCGCCCGCGTCATCGATGCAATCGAGAAATCACTGGGCAGCGCCCTGCCCAGCCACACCTTCCTCGAACTGCCCGACCAGGTGTGGGAGCGGGCATGGATGGTGGACTTCAAGCCCATGCGCTTCGGCAAACGACTGTGGATCTACCCGCACGGCCATGAGGTCGAGGCGGCCGACGCCACCGTGGTCCGACTCGATCCAGGCCTGGCCTTCGGCACCGGCACCCACGCCACCACCGCCATGTGCCTGCAATGGCTGGACGCCGCCGAACTCACCGACAAGGAGGTCATCGACTATGGCTGCGGCTCAGGTGTCCTGGCCATCGCGGCGCTGAAGCTAGGCGCCCGCCGCGCGCTGGCAGTGGATCACGATGCACAGGCCCTGCTGGCCACGCGCGACAATGCCGTGCAGAACGGTGTTGAGGCTCAGCTCGAGATCGTGCTGGCGCAGGAGGAGCCACGGCCGGCCGATGTGATCGTGGCCAATATTCTGGCGCTGCCCCTGATCGAACTGGCGCCGCGATTCCGCGAGTGCCTGCGGCCGGGCGGCGAGGTGGTGCTGTCCGGCATCATGAAAGAGCAGGCCCAGCAGGTGCTCGATGCCTACAGAACCGACTTCGAGATGCGCACTTTCGCGACTCAGGACAACTGGGTCTGTCTGCACGGCACCCGAAGAAAAACCTGAGGCACTCGGGGGGGAGGAGTTCCAGTCGGGGAGCGGTTTTCCGGGACCGGCGGTAAGACCCCATCCATGGGGGCCTTGGGAAAAACCATCCATGGTTTTTCACATCCCGGAAAACCGCTCCCCGACTGGAACTCCTCCTGCGAGGGCGGTGGCATTTCGCTGGAGAGTACGGAGAGTACTCAGGGAATTTTCAGGAGCTTGTGCGTCTGCAGGCTCAGACGCCAGCGTGGGTGGGCAAGGCAGTACTCCAGCGCCTGCTGCGTATTGCCGGCGGCATCTGGACCATCGAGCGGCTGCAGGAAAAAGTGATCGAACTGCAGGTGTTCGAAGTGTTGCGGATCCATTCCTATTTGCGGGTAGACCAGTTTCAGTTCATTGCCGTGTGTCACGCGCAGTGGTGCATTGGCCTTGGGGCTTACGGTCAGCCACAGTGCGCCGGCTGGCGGATCCTGTGTGCCGTTTGTTTCCGCCGCCACCTGCCAGCCATCTTTCACAAGCGCTGACAGCAACGGCGCGTCGAGCTGCAACAGCGGTTCGCCACCGGTACAAACAATGAAGGGCTGCACGGCGGCGCCGGCATCGGCGGGCCAGTGGCGGCGCACGGCCTGCACCAGTTCGGCGGGCGTGCGGAACTTGCCGCCGCCGGGGCCGTCGGTGCCAACGAAGTCCGTATCGCACCAGCGGGAGCAGCCACCCGGACCTTTGTCGCGATCCCGCTCCAGTCCAGTCCACAGGTTGCAGCCGGCGAAGCGCAGGAATACCGCGGGGCGGCCGGTGTGGGCGCCCTCGCCCTGCAGCGTGTAGTAGATCTCCTTGACCGAGTACGTCATGTCAGTCGAACCGGCGCAGCAACGGATCCTGCACGCCGGCCTCGGCAAAGCCCTTGGCGCGCAGCAGGCAGGAATCGCACTGGCCGCAGGGCCGGCCCTCGGGGGTGGGGTCGTAGCAGCTGCTGGTCCAGGCATAGTCCACGCCCAGTTCCAGACCGCGCGCGATGATCTGCGCCTTGCTCAGTTCGATCAGCGGAGTGTGGATGCTCAGGCGCTGCTGGCCCTGCACACCGGCGCGCGTCGCCAGGTTGGCCATGCGCTCGTAGGCCTGGATGTATTCGGGCCGGCAATCGGGATAGCCGCTGTAGTCGAGGGCATTGACGCCGATGAAGATGTCCTGCGCGCCCAGCGTCTCCGCCCACGCCAGCGCCAGAGAGAGAAACACCGTGTTGCGCGCTGGAACATAGGTCGACGGAATGCCGTGCTCCATCTGCGCCATCGCCCGACCCTTGGGCACCGCTACATCGGCGGTGAGCGAGGAGCCGCCGAACTGGCGCAGGTCGATATCCACCACGATATGTTCACTGGCGCCCAGTGCGCCCGCCACGCGGCGCGCCAGCTCCAGCTCCACGACATGGCGCTGCCCGTAGCGGAACGACATCGCATGGCAGGCAAAGCCCTGCGCACGGGCGATGGCCAGAATGGTGGTGGAATCCAGTCCACCGCTCAACAGAACGACTGCCTTGCGTGCTTCAGACATCGCGGCACTGTACTCAAAGCCTGCGCGCCGGCCAACGTCATCTGCCGCCCCTCACCCGCACCGCCTGTCCGGACGCCCGATTCCAGCGCCATCTGTGTCATCATCGCCCCCGCCGCGAATCGCCGCTACAACAACGAGAGGTCGAAATGGACCAATTCTTCGGCGCAGTCAGCACCTTTGCTCACTTCATCTGGGGTGGTAATTGGGGCGATACCCAGATCCTGCCGGTAGGCATTGTCACCATCGCCCTCCTCGGCACCGGCCTCTACTTCATGGTCGGGATGAAATTCCGGCCGTTTCGCCGTCTCGGGCCAGCCTTCAAGGGGCTGTGGCGCGGGCGCAAGGCGCAGGGTGACGGCGAAATCACGCCGTGGCAGGCCATCTCCACCGCGCTGTCCGGCCAGGTCGGCACGGGCAATCTGGCTGGCGTCGCCACGGCCATCACGCTCGGCGGCCCAGGCGCCATCTTCTGGATGTGGGTGACGGCCATCGTCGGCATGGCTGCAGCCTTCGCCGAAAGCGCTCTGGCGGTGCGCTTCCGCGAGCAGCATGCCGACGGGCATTTCCACGGCGGCCCGATGTACTACATCCGCAATGGCCTGGGGCGTTCCTGGGGCTGGCTGGCGGTGCTGTTCTGCCTCGGCACGGCGATTTCCGGGCTGGTTACCGGCAACATGATCCAGGCCAACTCCGTCACCCAGTCAGTGGTCGAGGCGGGCAGCAGCCTCAATCTCACCGTGCCGAACTGGACGGTGGGCGTGGCGCTGGCCTTCTTCGCGTTCCTGGTGATCATCGGCGGTATCAAGTCGATTGGTACGGTGGCCGGGCGGCTGGTGCCGCTGATGGCAGCGGCCTATGTACTGGCGGCGCTGGCGGTGCTGGTGATGAACTTCGAGCACATCGGCGATGCCTTCGCACTGATCTTCCGCTCAGCCTTCGGCCTGGAACCGGCGGTCGGCGGGCTGGCCGGTTACGGTGTGCTGGCCGCCATCCGCGCCGGCGTGGCGCGCGGGCTGTTCTCCAACGAAGCCGGCCAGGGCTCCGCGCCCATTGCGCACGCGGCGGCAAAGACCAACAGCCCCGTGAATCAGGCGGAGATCGCAATGGTGGGCGTGTTCATCGACACCATCATCATCTGCACCATGACCGCGCTGGTGATCCTGGTGGTGGACGGCGCCTATCCGTCCGCCGGCGGCACCGCCGTGGTGGAGTACGCCTGGCAGTCCACGGACCTGCAGGCCTCGGCCATTACCACGGCAGCCTATGCGCAGGGCATTCCCGGGGGACAGTGGATCGTGCTGGCGGCGCAGATCCTGTTCGCCTTCACCACCATTATCGGCTGGTCCTACTACGGCGAGCAGGCGGTGGGCTACCTGTTCGGCGATCGCGCGGCAGTGCCCTTCCGCTATATCTGGGTGGTGTTCGTGTTCCTCGGCACGCTTGTCGTGCAGGTCGACGGTTTGTGGCTGCTCGGCGATGTCGCCAATGCCTCGATGCTGTTTCCGAACGTGATCGCCATACTGGGACTGTCCGGACTGGTGTTCGCCATGGCGCGTGAGGCGGATCGCTCCGGCGTTCGCTGAACGCGCCGGGGCTGACCCAGGGCAGCCTCAGGGCTGCCCGGCCCGCGAGTAGACGATCTGCCCGCCGATAATCGTCATCACGGCCCGGGCCTGCAGTATCTGCGGCCCGGGAATCTGCATGATGTCTGCAGACAGCACGGTGAAGTCACCGGCCTTGCCCACCGCGATGCTGCCGCGGCTGTCCTCCTGAAAGGCCGCATAGGCGGGCCCCAGGGTGAACATGTGCAGGGCCTGCTCGCGGCTGAGCCGCTCCCCGGCACCCCAGTTCTCGTCCGCAAAGCCTTCCAGTGAACGGCGCACCACGGCGGCATAGAACTCCACCATCGGATCGCCGCGCTCCACGGGCGCATCACTGCCACCGACCAGCGTGGCTCCAGCCTCCAGCAGGCTGCGCCAGGCGTAGGCGCCCTGCAAACGCGCCGGGCCCAGACGGGCGGGCGCGAAGAACAGGTCGCCAATGGCGTGAGAGGGCTGCATGGAGGCAATCACCCCGAGTTCGGCGAAGCGTGGAATGTCGCTTGCCGCCACAACCTGTGCATGCTCGATACGCCAGCGTGGCTCGGCCACCGCACGCTCGCTCACCGGCACCGCGGCGAAGGCCCTTTCATACAGATCCAGCGCGATACGATTGCCGCGATCGCCGATGGCGTGCATCTGCACCTGTATGCCACTGCGCAAGGCACGCACCAGCACCGGATACAGTGCCTTCTCCTCATTAACCAGCAGTCCACTGTTGTCGGGCGCATCACTGTAAGGCGCAAGCAGCGCCGCGCCACGCGATCCCAGGGCGCCGTCGATGTAGAGCTTGATGCCCCGCACGTCCAGCCGCCCGCCGCACTCGCCCAGCGAAGCGCCGGAAGCCAGCAGTCGGTTGGCATCCGCTCCCGGGCCACCGATGGCGTCATACAGACGCAGGCTGATCTTGTCCTGCTCGCACAACTGGCGCAGGGCACGTACTTCCTTATAGCTGTTGCCGGCGATATGCAGCTGCGTCCAGCCCATCTCGACACTGCGCCGGGCGCCCAACTCCAGCGCCCGCAGGATCTGCGTCTGATCCGGCGGCGGCACCAGACGCTGCACCAGTCCGATGGCGCCGTCGATCAGCATCCCGGTGGGCTCGCCGGTGCGCTCATCTTTCAATATCTGTCCGCCGGCCGGATCCGGCGTGCCAGCATCGATGTCGGCAAGCACCAGCGCCGCGCTGTTGGCTACGGCGCCATGCCCGTCCGCCCGCACCAGCAGTACCGGCCGGTCGGACACCGCCGCATCCAGGTCGTGGCGGTCGGGAAAGCGAGCCGGCTGCCAGCGCGATTCGATCCAGCCGCGGCCGACGATCCAGATCTCCCCCTTTGTCTGTTCGGCCTGATGACTCAGCCTCTCCTGCAGATCCTCAATGCCGGCGGTACCTTCCAGGTTGAAGCTCAGCTCGCGCTTGCCAATGCCGTACAGATGAGCATGCGCATCGGTCAGGCCCGGCAGCACGGTCAGCCCTTGCAGATCCACCTGCCTGGCCGCGGCCGGCGCGCGCCGCAGCGCCTCGGCAGAATCACCGACAAAGGTGATACGCCCGTCCTCCACCACCACGGCCTGCGCACGTGGCTGCGCCTCCTCTACTGTGTAGATATTGCCGTTGGTCAGTACCAGCGATGCGCCCGACAGCAGCGGAGAAAGCAGCAGCAGCGCTGCCGCCGCAGGAATTCGACAAACAATACAACTCATGAACATGATCCTCCAACGGCGGTTGCTGGCTATCGTCGACTATGCCGCTCAACCGCCGGATGCGGCGGCGGCACGCGAGCGCCGACAGTAAACGGCAACGCAACAAGGGCGGTCAAGAATGACACCCCGCCTGAATCAGTCAGGCGTGTAATATCGGCTTGCCGCGTCCGGTCTGCTTTCAACAGCGCCTGTCCGGCGCGCATCCGCCCCTTCTGCCCCGGGAGTAGACGATGAACACCGCATTTCGATTGTTTGCCTCAATCCTGCTGCTCAGCTGTATTGGCGCCAGCCAGACCGCCCTGGCCAGCGTCCCCGATGACCCGACCGCCATCACACCGCTGGCAGCCGGCGATACTGCACCCGCCTTCACCGTCCGCCAGGCCGATGGCGCCGACTTTCACTTCGACCCGGCGCAGCTCGACAAGCCCGTCATCATGATCTTCTACCGCGGCGGCTGGTGCCCCTACTGCAACCGCCACCTGGCCGAATTGAGCGATGTCGAGCCGCAGGTGCTGGAGCTGGGCTATGACCTGCTGTTCTTCAGCGCCGACCGCCCCGGACTTCTGCACGAGAGCCTGAAAGTACCCGACCTGCCCTACACCATCTACTCGGATGCACGTATGCAGGCCAGTCGCGCGCTGGGCATCGCCTTCCGCGTCGACGATGCGACGGTGAAGCGCTACAAGACAATGGGCCTGGACCTGGAGGCAGCCTCCGGCGAGACCCACCATGAGCTGCCCGTGCCGGCGGTGTTCATCGTCGACAAACAGGGCATCATCCGTTACGCGCACACCAACCCGGACTACAAAGTGCGCCTCAGCGGTGCGGAACTGCTGGAAGCCGCGCGCGCGGCATTGGCGAACTAACCGCGCGCAATGCTCACACCGGGGGCGGCATGTCAGCTGCGGCCGCCTTCCACTGCCGGGGCGAGCTGCCGCAGACGGACTTGAACGCCCGCGACAGCGCCGCCGTGCTGCTGTAGCCGACCTGCCCGGCAATGAGCTTCAACGCATCACCCTGGCGCAGCATGTCCTGCGCCACGGAGATGCGATACCGCGCCAGGTAGTCCCCGGGCGTCACGCCCACCGTGTCACGAAACACCGCCACAAAGTGGCTGCGCGACATGCGCGCGTGTCGCGCCAGTCGTGGCAGTGTCCAGGCATCGGCGGGCTTGTCGTGCAACGCAATCATCGCCCGCGCGATGCGCGGATGCGCCAGGCCGGCCAGCAGTCCCTGATCCACGCCCATGCGATCCATGGCAAAGCGCAGGATGTGCACCACCACCACTTCAAACAGCCTGTTGACCACCTGCTGTCGTCCGCACTTCTGACCGAAGGCCTCAACAAACAACAGCTCGAGCACGGCGCCCGCCTCCTGCAGTTCGGCCAGCGGAATAACCATGACCGGTGGCAATGCCTGCGCGATCGGACCGGCGGCCCCACCGTTGAAGGTGACGTAGGCGCAGGCCATGTCGGCACCGCGCTTGCTGTCCGTTGTAAAGCGATGCGCGAACGGTCGCGGATAGAACACCACACTGGGCTCGAGCACCTGCACCTGGCGGCGCGCGCCATGACGGACTTGCACCGGGCCGCGTTTGATCAGGTGCAGCTGACCGAGGCCCTCGGTGGCGCTGAAGTCCACGATGCCGCACAGCGGGCCGGAGTGGAACATGCGCGCGGTGAGGGAGAAACGCCGCAGCAGTGCATCCAGACGATCGGTATTCATGCATATGCCTGTGTAGTCGCCATTGGCCTGCTATTGGCCTTCAAGTCAACTTTTTCGGATTATATGTGACCTAAAGTCCGACAGATACCCCCACACTGCGCCCCGTGCCTCCGAGCACGCCTATCAATTCCGAAGGAGAGCTCTCATGTCACGTGTAAAACTCATCGACGTCACCAGCGCGGCCCCCGCGGCGGGCAGCATTCTGCAGGCCATCAACAAGGCCTTTGGCGCCACACCGGCCATGTTCCGCGCCGTGGCCAACTCGCCGGCCGCCCTGCAGAGCATGTGGGGCAGCTTCGGTGCGCTGGGCGGCGGGCGGCTGTCGGCGAAACTCGGAGAACAGATCGCCGTGGCCGTGGCGAATCGCAACAGCTGCGAGTACTGCCTGGCCGCCCACACAGCGCTGGGTCGCAAGGCCGGCGCCAGTGCCGATGAACTGACCGAAGCCCAGGCGGGCCGCAGCACCGATCCGCAGACCGCGGCAGCGCTGCAGTTCGCGCTGAAAATGGTCGAACAGCGTGGCCAGGTTGCCGAGAGCGACCTTGCGGCCCTGCGCGCGTCCGGCTATGACGATGAATCCATCGTGGAAATCATCGCGCACGTGGCGCTGAACCTGTTCACCAACTACATCAACATCGCGCTGGATGTGCCGGTTGATTTCCCGGTGGTGCAGCTGCGCAAGGTAGCCTGAGCCAGGTGGGACGGGGGCGGCACCGCCGCCCCTGCTCTCGCTCACATCGAGTGCCTAGAGCTTGAAGGTCGACAGCATCAGATTGGTCTCGCTGTGCGAGATGCCCTCCAGCAGTCGAATGCGTCCGAGCACCCGATCGAATGCTTCCAGGTTCTCGGCTCGCAGCTCGGCCAGGACATCCCAGCGGCCGTTGGTCGTATGCAGGCCTACCACCGCCGGGTCGCCGCGCAGGTTGCTGATGACGGTGTCGAAGCGATTGCCTTCCACTGCCACCGTCATCCAGGCCCGCACACGCTGCTCCTCGGACTGGGGGCGCAGCTGGATCGTGTAACCGACGATGGTGCCGTCGGCCTCCATCTTCTGCATTCGGTTCTGCACCGTGCCGCGCGACACCCGCAGCGTCTTGGCCAGCGCGGCGACGGGGGTACGGGCATCACTGCGTAGCAGTGCAATCAGTTTCCGGTCCAGATCATCCATTGCTGATCTCTCATTACGCTAATTATGGCTGTCATTTTGCCAGATAAGCACGTCTTTCTGTACAGCTTTCTGACTTTTCATTACCCCGTCGCGGGCACATGATCTTCCGTCCTTTGACGTTCCAGGGGTAGTAACCGAAATGGTCGATTTCATTGGCGTACAACGGGTGCAGGAATTGCTGGCTCATACCGGAGCGGCGGCCTTCATGGAAGGACTGGCAGCGGAGATCGAGGCCGACTACCGGCGCTGGAGCGAATTCGACAAATCCGCGCGCCATGCCACCCACTCGCCCGCCGGGGTGATCGAACTGATGCCGGCCAGTGACGGCAAGCTCTACTCGTTCAAGTACGTCAACGGCCACCCGAAGAACACCGCCGAGGGACTGCTCACCGTCACCGCCTTCGGCGTGCTGGCCGATGTCGACAGCGGCTATCCGCTGCTGCTGTCGGAGCTGACTCTGACCACCGCGCTGCGCACCGGCGCCATGTCCGCCCTCGCCGCCCGCCACATGGCGCGCGCCGACAGCCGCGTCATGGCCCTGATCGGCAACGGCGCGCAGGGGGAGTTTCAGTCCATCGCCTTTCACCGGATGCTGGGCATCGAGGAACTGCGCCTGTACGACGTTGATCCGGCAGCCACCGCCAAACTCGACGCCAACCTCGCGGCGCTGGGTCTGTCCGGGCTGCGCATCGTCCGTTGCAACTCCGCTGCCGAGGCGGTGCGCGGCGCGGATATCGTCACCACCGCCACGGCCGACAAATGCAACGCGACCATCCTGACGCCGGAGATGATCCGGCCGGGCATGCATTTGAATGCCGTGGGCGGCGACTGTCCGGGCAAGACGGAACTGCACGGCGACATCCTGCAACGGCCGGATGCTCGGGTGATAGTGGAGTTCGAACCGCAGTCGCGCATCGAAGGGGAGATCCAGCGACAGGCTGCGGACTTCCCCGTCATCGAGTTCAGCGAAGTGGCCGCAGGGCGCGCCCCGGGCAGAACGGACGCGGCGCAGGTCACCATCTTTGACTCCGTCGGCTTCGCACTGGAGGACTTCTCCGCGCTACGCTTCCTGCACCGGCTTCACCTTGAACATCGTGGACCGCACCGGCAGATCGACCTGGTACCCGCGCTGCCGAACCCGAAGAACCTGTTCTCACTGCTTGCCCGCACCGCGCCGCCCGTGCAGGAGTCCGACCGTGCTGCCACCCGCGAGGTCATGCACGCATGAGCCGGCCTGCGGTCACCCTGATCGGCGCGCCCACGGATGTGGGCAGCAGCACGCGTGGTTCCTCCATGGGTCCGGAGGCCCTGCGGGTGGCCGGGCTGCCTGCGGCCCTGGCGAAAATGGGATTTGCAGTCACCGATCGTGG
This sequence comes from Gammaproteobacteria bacterium, assembly GCA_021773365.1. Taxonomy (GTDB): domain Bacteria; phylum Pseudomonadota; class Gammaproteobacteria; order Steroidobacterales; family Steroidobacteraceae; genus JAJFKF01. The sequence goes on from JAJFKF010000150.1 coordinate 60,555, forward strand.
TGATCTGAGGGGACCCTCCAATCCATGGCAGCCGCCGCGTGAGGGTTATCGTCATCTGCCGGAAGTCATCGACTGGAATCGCAGCGTACATGAAGCCGTGTACGAGACCCTGCAGCAGGAGCGGATGCCGGTGCTGCTGGGCGGCGATCACAGCCTGAGTATCGGTTCGATCAGCGCGGTGGCGCGCCACTGTCGCGAACAGGATCGCAAGCTGCGGGTGCTGTGGCTCGATGCGCACGCGGATTTCAACACCAGTTGTCTGTCACCCAGCGGCAACCTCCACGGCATGCCCGTGGCCTGCCTGTGCGGCTTCGGTCCGGCGGAACTGGTGGCGCTGGGCGGTCAGTCACCCGCCATCAGGCCCGAGTGGATACGCCAGGTGGGCATTCGCAGTGTCGATGCCGGCGAGCAGGCCTTCGTGCACGAGCAGGGATTGCCGGTGTTCGACATGCGCTTCCTCGACGAGCGGGGCATGCGCGCCACCATGGAGAAGGCTCTCGCCCTTCTCGATGCCGACACGCACCTGCATGTGAGTTTCGACGTGGACTTTCTCGACCCGCACATCGCGCCCGGCGTCGGCACCACCGTGGCTGGCGGACCGTCCTATCGTGAAGCGCAACTGTGCATGGAGATGATCGCCGATACCGGCCGCATGCGTTCACTGGACATCATGGAGCTGAATCCGGCGCTGGATACCCGCAACCGCACCGCCGAAGTCGCTGTCGACCTGGTGCAGTCGCTGTTCGGCAAGAGCACGCTGGCGAGGGCGAGAGGCGAAGAGACGGGTCGCCCCGGCGGGGCACATCGTGAAATGGTGGGCGGCGCCGGGATCGAACCAGTGACGCCCACCAGTTTCGGAAGCGGCGCTTAGGAACGCGGAAGTCGCAGATTCAGAACCCGTCACGGCTGGGCGAAGGGTGGCAGCCAGACCAGGCCGGGACCGTGTTGATGGATGGTCAGCGCGGTGCCCGGCCAACACCATTACTGCTGCAGCAGCCGCTCGATCTGCGGCACCAGCTTCTCGGCGCGCGCTTCGATAGTCACCAGCAGTCCGCGCCTGTTGAACAGAAACATCGCCGGAATGCCGACGACGCCGTACTGCTCGGCAAGGCGGTTGGTATCGTTCTCCGCATCGAAGTACTGCGGCCAGGGCAGTCCATTACTGCTCACATAGTCCACCAGCTTCTGGCGGTCGTTCTTGCGATCCAGTGAGATCGCCACCACTTCAAGACCTTGATCGTGATACCTGTTATAGACCTGCAGTACCTTGGGCATCTGCACCCTGCACGGACCGCACCAGGTCGCCCAGAATTCCAGCAGCACGACTTTTCCGCGCAGTCTGGCCAGGTCCACCTCACGCCCGTCCACGGCGGTAAATGCCAGCTCGACAGGTTCCTCGCGCAGCGCTTCGACAGCCAGTTCACCTTCGGCCCACTTTGCGATATCGGCAACCCGGTCCTGCGTGGTTGCTTCCAGATATGCCACTACGGCATCGGGCCTCAGCCGCCGTAAACGAGACAAATACGTCCATTCATTGGCGCTGTTCTGGCTCGCATCAGGAAACTTCTGGCGCACAACGTAGATTCGACGCCGGAACTCCGCCATCGACGCCGTAACCCGCTGTTCATCGCCGTCATCTATTGCGCGGCGGGAAACGCCCACCCAGCGACGGTACGCCGCTTCGCGCTGCTGCGCGGAGGCGCCCGGCGCATCCCGCATCTGCTCTGCCAGTGCATCGATCCGCTCCTCCCAGGCCCGCTCGGCGGCTTCGTCATGGATTGCCGCTTCCCAGCCCTCGGTTTGCACCGCACCGATTTCCCTGTAAATCGGACGGTACAGGTTCATCAGCCCGGCTACTGCCTCCCAACGGCGAGAGTCTGCGGGGTAACGCTCGATAAAAGTGATCAGCGCATCAGCAATGGCCGCTGAACGCGCGGCGTTACCCTCGAAATACTCCTTCGTAGGCACCGCATTCATGTTCACGACCTTCAGTTCTGGCTCGGGAACCTCCTGCAGCTTGACAACGCGATTCCACAGTTGCGCGGCGGACTCAGGCGCTGCCGCCTGAGCCGCCGCGGATACCTGCAGCATCGCCGCCAGACCCAGGACAAACCATCCATCTGCCATGCGATACTTCCTGGTGGCCCCAGGGCTCATTCAAACGACTTCTTGAATTGCAGATACACATAGCGCTGCCGTGGATCCACAAAAGGACTGGCGAAGCCGCGAATGTAGTCTGTCCACAGCGCCGGCATGGTGTCGAAAACATTCAACGCGCCAACCGTCCAACGGGTACCACCCAACCAATCCCGCAGCCCCCCGGTACCGGCCGCCGTTTCCGGCAGCCTGTACTCGAACTGCAGATCCGTAGTCCATTGGCCTTCGATCGAATCGCCATCGATGCCCGAGCCGCCAGGATTGCGCGCTGTGGCTGTGGTGGTACGGCTTTCGAACGAACTGGTGTAGTTGCCGGTCAGACTGACGCTCAGGCCGGCACGGCTCCACAGGGCCGTGGCGCTGGCCCGCCGCTCCAGCGGAAAACTACTGGTAAAGCCCGCCAGTCCCAGTTTGTCGACCTGCGCCCCGCCCGGCTGGGCCTGCGTGAAGTGCCGCTTGGTCCAGGTCCCGCTGGACATCAGTGTCAGCCGGCCCCACTGCTGTTGCGGAAAGTCGTAGCGCAGGTTCACGTCTATCCCATCGGAGAACAATCTGGCGATGTTGACCTGTATGTTGTTGAACGCCTGCACCGGTCCCGGCCGCCCCGCGGCCAGATCCTCGACGCTCGGCTCAGCGCGTACGACCAGCCGCGGGAAATTCACAATGGCGTCGGTCAAGCTGATGTAGGAGACAACTACCCGTTTGTCATATCTGAAATAGCTGGCGTTCAGCATCAGACCAGGTATGGCACGCGGCGTAAGAATGACGCCCGCATCCCAGGTCTTGGCAGTTTCGGCCTCCAGGTCGGGGTTTCCGCCGCCATACACGATGTAGGTATCGGGATTGGTTGTTCCTGGCCGCAGAGCGTCAACATAGCTGGCGCCACTGGCTATATGTGTAGATTGCGGCGCGGACAGACTGCTCACGGTCGGCGGCTGGAACCCTTCCGCCCAGGACGCGCGCAGCGCAACGTCCGGTGTAAGGCCCAGCTTTACCGCAAACAAAGGCGGTTGCGCGGCCTTGAAGTCATCATAGTCTTCATACCGGAAGCCCGCCGAGACATCCAGCGAATACAGACCGGGCCGGCGATTGTCCGCACCGACAAGGGGCAACGTAACCTCCGCATATGCGGCGGTAACCTCACGGGTGGTTTCGCTGTTGCCTTGGCCGGTGAGCAGGGGACCTACACCACCAGGCAGGAACAGGTACTCGCCGATGCGCGGAATCCTGTCACCGATCAGAAACTGCTCGCGTCGCCACTCCGCACCCACCGAGAACTTGGCCGGACCACCCCATAGACGAAACAGATCGCCATTGAGCCTGAGGTTGGCGGCAGCAATGGTCGGCCTGAGCAGGGTCTCCCTGGTAAAGCCGAACTTCTGCCACTCCTCCTGCGCCAGCCGGGGCACGCCGGTCAGATCACGCAGAACGTTGTAGAGCTCCTGCTGCGGCGGCAAACCGTACAAGTCGCTCCACACCGCCTCGGTGCGAGCCTGGTTGCGATCCCATGAGCCGTCCACTGCCCAGTTGTAGGCACCGCCACCGGCGGAATACCACTTGCCCTTCAATCCCACCACGGCGCGCGCGGTCTTGCGCACGGTACCCTGGAAGGAGTCCGGCAGGTCAGCCGGGTCGCGATAGATGGAGATGCTGCGGCCCTCGAAGCCCGGGGTAACCCCGGTGCGAAATGGATTTCGCGGATCGGTGGCGGACATTGATACGGTGGCAGTCGCTGCCGGCAAGTAGAACGAGGCGTCGTCCTTGCGCCAGGTCAATTCACCATAGAACGCCAAAGCATCGCCCAGCAGCGCGTGCTCCAGATTCAGCATGACGGCATGGTTCCGCGACGGCTGCGTCACCAGCACACGGTTGCTGCGGCTGGCAGAAGGAAATGCCTGCCCGACGCTGCTCACGAAAGACTCCGGCGTCAGGCCTATGCCGTCGGAGCCGGCCGGGATGGCGGCATACTGGGCGGAAGGATCGGAGGAAATGCCCAGCCCCAGCGGCGATCGGGTAATGATCACTCCGCGGGGAGACACCAGCGTGGGCAGTACTTCGTTGAAATACACCGACGAACCTGGCGCGGCCGTCGGGCTGCTCAGTACCCGCTCGTCGTAGCCGGTCTGCCCGCGAGTCAGCGCCTCGAATCGCTGCAGACTCAGCCCCACCGTCATACTGGTGCGCCCGGCATTGAAGGTCATGCCGTGAAACAGGTCAAAGCGGTACTCCTCGGCGCCGCCGCCGGCACTTGCACCCATATAGCCGCTGAACTCGGTGCCTTGATAGTCCTGGCGCATGATGATGTTGACCACCCCGGCCACCGAGTTGGCACCGTAAATGGCCGAACCGGAGGACGGTAAAATCTCCACCCGCTCCACGGCCGCCAGTGGAATGCGGCCGATATCGGCACCGGAGTTCAGGCGCCGGCCATTGACCATGACCAGCGTCTGTTGATCACCCAGACCGCGCAGATTGATCCGGTCACCGCCGCCGACCAGACTGCTGGCCGTCCCGATCATGGAAACGGCGAAGGCGCGCTGCGTGCTGGTGCCCGATTCCTGGTTGCTCGTCAAGCGACGCAGCAGCTCGGGCATGGTGCTCACGCCGGTACGTTCGATGTCCTCGCGGCTGATGATGGTGTAGCGTACCGCCTCGTTCTCCTGGCGGGGAATGACCCCCTGATTCACCACGCCAGTCTCGCGCGTGCCTTGCACGACCAGCTCCGTGGGTATCGACTCCGCCTCGGTTCCCCGGACATCCCCTTCCGATTCCGCTGCCGCAACAGCCTCGGCAACACCAGCCCGGGACAGCAGCACTCGTCCGCCGTCCCCCCTCGAGGCAGTAGCAGAGCCGGATTTGCTCTCCACCTCACGTCCCTTTGAGCTCACGATCGTGATCGTCCGGCTGCCCACCAGCTTGTATGTCAGGTCGGTATTGCCAAGCAGCAGCCGCAGCGCCGCTTGCACCTGCATGCTGCCGGAGATTCTGGGCGCCTTGCGGGCTGGCATTTCTCCGCTGGGGATGATCAGCTGCAGGCCGGATTGCCTGGAGAATTCCATCAGCGATGCCTCGATCGGCTGCGACTGGATATCCAGCATCACCACATCAGAAAGGCTGTCCGCGCGCACCGGCAGAACCGCCAGCGCCAGTAGCGCGGCGGCGCAGAGCTTGATGACAGACAAACGGCCGGGCATTGAACCTGCGTGGCCGCCAGCGGCAAACTTCAATTCGAGCATCGTCGTTCCCCCAATGCAAAGTGACTTTGCTCCCAAGACGATGGCGAGAGCAAAAGCGGTACTGCCGCTACTGTCTGCTCGCTGTGATGAGCAGCCGCGCACTGTCCGCCTGCAATGCAATGGGGAAGGACTCCGGCAGCGCGAACAGCCACTCGTCGATGTCGCCGCGGTGGACCGCACCGCTGAATCTCAGCTCCGCAACGGCCTGCTCGCTGATATCTATTCGCCACTTGCTGTAACGCGCGACATCCGCAAGCACTTCGCCCAGCGGTTCGTCGCGGTAGACCAGCCACCCCTCGCGCCAGCGCGCACGCTCGCCCAGGGAGGAGCCTACAACCAGCTCTCCTGCAGCATGTGCGCCGCCGAAGATCAGCTGCTGGCCGGCGCGCACCCGCCGCGCGGTGGACACAGCTGACGATTGCCTGCCATCGACATCGACCTGCGAACCGCTGGCCACGCTCACCGCCCCTTCGGTCACTACCACAACATCCCGGTCCGGGAGGGTCCGCACATTGAACTCCGTGCCCAGCGCGGTCACCTCGCCCCTGGGCGTATGTACGGTGAAGGGTCGCCCGGGGTCGCGACGCACTGAGAAATACGCCTCGCCGCTCTCCAGCCACAAACCGCGCCGCTCGGCGGTGAAGTCAGCCACGAGACGCGAACGCGCGCCGATCTGCACCCGCGAACCGTCAGCCAGGACAATGGTTCTGTCTTCACCGGTCGCGGTCACGAACTCACCGACCGACGGCGCCATCAACTGCCGCAGCCAGCCCGATCCGATCCAGCCACCCACCACCGTAAGCACCGCGAACACCGCGGCAGTGGCAATGATCCGCCGGCGGCGCCGCGAACCAGCCCACGTGCCAGCTGGCGTATCCAGTTCGGTGCGCCACTGCATGACCGATACGGCGCCGTCGTAGTGATCCTCAGCCAACTCGCGTTCGCCAGGCATGGTCAGCACCAGCGAACAGGAGACCTGATGCCAGGCCCGCTCCACGGCCTGAAAAGCGCTGCGGTTGCCCGCGGAAGCCTCCATCCACTGCAGCCAGGCCTGCAGGAGCTCGGGGTCTGGATCCTGATCCTCGCGCATCACAACAAACCATTCCGCCGCTTCGGTTCGTTGCTCGGCGGTGTAGTCCTGCTCGCGCGCGACCGACATGCTCATGTCCCACTCCCTTGTGATGGCAGCCGATCGAGCCGCGCGCGCGCATGCTCCAGCGCACGCGCCACGTAACGGCGGATCATGCGTGGCTGTATGTTCATGCGCGCGGCGATTTCTTCGCTGTCCAGTCCGTGCACGCGCTGGAGCAGGAAGGCCTGCCTGCACCTGGCAGGCAGTTCGTCGATCGCCGCGCGCAGTACCGCCAGTTCCTGCGCGCTG
>JAJFKF010000016.1 GCA_021773365.1 Gammaproteobacteria bacterium
GTTTTTCGTCATCTTTAAAAAATTGTTGTTTTTCCCCCACGCCCCCTTGGTTGGTTGCCGGGCGCCCCCCAACCCCCCCCCCCGCCCGGAACTCCGCCCACGATAACCCGGCGCTCACGACTCTTTACCCTCGAACAACGAATAACTCCCCCCCGGTGGATCCGCCGACGCTTTCAACCCGAAGTGGAGGAAGGCATTCCGCGTAGCCATGCGCCCTCTTGCCGTACGCATCATGAACCCCTGCTGAATCAGAAACGGCTCGATCACATCCTCGATGGTGCCCCGCTCCTCGCCCATCGCCGCCGCCAGGCTATCCACCCCCACCGGTCCGCCATCGAATTTTTCGATGATGGTCAGCAGCAGCTTGCGATCCAGCGAATCGAATCCCCGTGGATCGACTTCCAGCATGTCCAGCGCCGCCGCGGCCACTTCGTCGCTGATGACCCCGTCGGCCTTCACCTCGGCGTAGTCGCGCACCCGCCGCAGCAGCCGGTTTGCCACGCGCGGCGTGCCGCGCGAGCGCGTAGCTATCCGGGCCGCACCGCCGCGTTGCAGGTTCAGACCGAGGATCTGTCCGGAACGGGTAACGATGTGTTCCAGATCCTCAACGGTGTAGAACTCCAGGCGCTGCACGATGCCGAAGCGGTCGCGCAGCGGTGAGGTCAGCAGGCCGGCGCGCGTGGTGGCGCCGACCAGGGTGAACGGCGGCAGGCTGAGCTTGATGGAACGCGCGCCAGGGCCCTCGCCAATCATGATGTCGAGCTGAAAATCCTCCATGGCCGGATACAGCACTTCCTCGACCACCGGGCTGAGACGGTGGATTTCGTCGACGAACAGCACGTCGCGCGGTTGCAGGTTGGTCAGCAGGGCAGCCAGGTCACCGGGACGTTCCAGTACGGGGCCGGAGGTCTGCTTGAGGTTCACGCCCATTTCGTTGGCGACAATATTCGCCAGCGTCGTCTTGCCCAGGCCGGGCGGACCAAAAATCAACACGTGATCAAGAGCATCGCCGCGCTGGCGGGCAGCGGTGATGAAAATGTCCATCTGGTTTTTCACCGGCGCCTGACCGACGTAGTCGGCCAGCGTGCGCGGGCGCACGGCGCGATCGACGACATCGTCCTCGCCACTGGCTTCTGCGGTGATGATGCGCTCCTCGGTCACGGCTACTCCTTCACCGCCGCCTGCAGGGCGCGCCGGATGGTTTCCTCGGTGGAGTGGCCCTCACCAACGACGTTTTTCAGCAAGCGCGTGATCTCCGCAGGCTTGTACCCCAGCGCCACCAGTGCGCTGAAGGCCTCGGCCTGTGCACCGGCGGCCACACCGGCCGGACGTGGCTGCGATCCGGGAAAAAACAACGCCGCGGCACGATCGCGCATTTCCACCACCAGCCGCTCGGCAGTCTTGCGGCCCACGCCCGGAATGCGCACCAGGGAAGCCACATCCTGGGCTTCCACGCAGCCGACGAAGGCCTCCACGCTGATACCCGAGAGGATGCCGAGCGCCACGCGCGGGCCGATGCCGGAGACCTTCAGCAGGGCGCGGAACAGGCGTCGCTCCGATTCGCTGGCGAAGGCGAACAGCACATGGGCGTCTTCGCGCACCACCAGGTGGGTAAAAAGTTCAACTTCCGCGCCCAGCTCAGGCAGCGTGTAGAAAGTGGACATCGGCGCTTCCAGCTCATAGCCCACGCCGCCAACGTCGATCGACAGCGCCGGTGGCTGCTTGACCGCCAGCCGGCCGCGGAGAAAGCCGATCATGTGGACACCGCCAGCAGATGTCGCATGCCGCGGCCATGGACATGGCACAGCGCCACCGCCAGCGCGTCGGCGGCATCGGCACCCAGCTTGCCTTCGACCTTGAGCAGCGCACGCACCATGTGTTGTACCTGTAGTTTGTCCGCCGCCCCGCTGCCCACCACGGCCATCTTCACCTCACGCGGGGAATACTCGAAAACCTCGGCGGCACTGGCAAACACGCCGCACAGCGCGGCGCCACGCGCCTGCCCGAGCTTTAGCGCACTGTCGACGTTCCTGTTCACGAACACCCGCTCGATGGCGATCTCGGTGGGCCGGTGCTGCTCCACCAGATCGCGCACGCCTTCAAAGATCTCCTGCAGGCGGCCGGGAAAGTCCTTCTGCACCGTACTGATGGCGCCGCAGGCCACGTAGCTGGCATCGGCGCCATTGCAATCGACGATGCCGTAACCGGTGTGGCGGGAGCCGGGATCGAGACCGAGAATGCGCACGCGTGAACCGGCCACGGACAGCGAGCGCACCTGTTCCGCCGGCGCGGTCTTGCGACCGGACGCGGCCGGATCAAAGGCGCGCCAGGATCTCGTCGGGGATCTGCGCATTCGAATACACGTTCTGCACGTCGTCGAGATCTTCCAGCGCCTCCAGCATGCGCGCCATCGATTCGGCCTGCTCGCCCTCCAGCGCAGCAGACACCGAGGCGCGCTGGGTCACCTCCGCATCGGCCGGCTCCAGGCCAGCCTTCGACATGGCTTCGCGGACCTTTTCGTACTCGGCCGGGTCGGTGAGCACGTCGATGGAGCCGTCCTCATGACTGAGAACATCTTCCGCGCCAGCCTCCAGCGCCGCGCCCATGATGCGGTCCTCGTCGCTCTCCGGCGGGTAGCACAGCAACCCCACCTGATTGAACAGGTAGGCCACCGAGCCCTCGGCCCCGAGATTGCCGCCATAGCGGGTGAAAACATGACGCACGTCGGAAACCGTGCGGTTGCGATTGTCTGTAAGACACTGGGCCATCACCGCTACGCCGCCCGGGCCGTAGCCCTCATAGCGCACTTCGTCGAAGTGATCCGCCCCGCCCTCGCCAGTGCCGCGCTTGATGGCGCGGTCCATGGTGTCCTTGGGCATGCTGGCGGCCTTGGCCTTTTCCACGGCCAGGCGCAGGCGCGCATTGGCGTTCGGATCGCCACCGCCGACGCGGGAGGCCGTGGTCAGCTCACGGATGAGCTTGCTGAAGATCTTGTTGCGCTTCTTGTCCTGTGCACCCTTGCGGTGCTGGATGTTCGCCCACTTGCTATGACCCGCCATGTTCGATCCGCCACACGAAGCCGCTGAAAAACTGCGCGTATCATAACCGCATTCACGTATCGCAAGTACCTTTATAGACGCCGGTTCCGTTGTGGAAACAAGCACTTCCGAAGCTCGCCCACCCTCCGAGGCCTTCACCGCGGCCCGCGCGGCGACCGCTGCGTTTGCCGGCCATCCCGAACCGGTGCGCAGCGCGCTGGCGACGGCGGACATCGTCTGGGCGCTGGGCGCCGACGATGATCTGGCGCTGGGCGCGCTGGCCGCGCCCCTGCTGTCGGCCGGCATGATCGAGCGCCCGGCGGCCCTGCAACTGTACGGCGCCGAAGCGGTACGCCTGGCGGAAGAATTACGCCGCCTGGGCACGGTGGGCGGGCGCTGGAACCCGGACGGCAAACTCTCCGCGGCGCAGGCCGAAACGCTGCGCAAGATGCTGCTCGCCGTCGTCGGCGATCCGCGGCTCATCCTGCTCAGCCTGGCCGGGCGGCTGTACGCGCTGCGCCAAGCGAAGCATCTGCCAGAACAGCAGCAGCGCCAGCTCGCGCTTGAAGCACGTGAGATCTACGCACCACTGGCCAACCGCCTGGGTGTATGGCAGCTGAAATGGGAGCTGGAAGACCTGGCGCTGCGCTATCTCGACCCGGACAGCTATCGCCGCATCGCCAGCGCACTCAATACCCGCCGGCGTGACCGCGAACGCTACATGGAAGATGTACGCACCCGGCTGCAGGCCGAACTGACGAAGAGTGGCATCAACGCTGAAGTCAGCGGCCGGCCCAAACACATCTACAGCATCTGGCGAAAGATGCAGCGCAAGCAACTGCCCTTCGAGCAGGTCTTCGACATCCGCGCCGTGCGCGTGCTGGTCGAGTCGGTATCGGACTGCTACGCGGCGCTGGGCATCGTGCATGGACTGTGGCCCTACATCGAGGCTGAGTTCGACGACTACATCGCCACGCCCAAGAACAATGACTACCGCTCCATTCACACCGCGGTGTATGGACCGGGACATCTGCCGGTGGAAGTGCAGATCCGCACGCAGGACATGCATCGGCACGCCGAGCTTGGCGTGGCGGCGCACTGGAAATACAAGGAAGGCGGCACGCGTGATGCGGCGTATGAAGCCAAGATCAAGTGGGTACGACAGCTGCTTGATCCGGCACAGGGACAGTCGTCCGATGCGGACTTCCTTGACCGGATCAGGCGCGAACTGTTCGAGGACCGGGTCTACGCAATGACGCCCAGAGGCGAAGTGGTCGACCTGCCGCGCGGCGCGACGCCGCTGGACTTCGCCTATCACGTGCACACCGACCTGGGACATCGCTGCCGTGGGGCGAAGGTGAACGGGAAAATGGTGCCGCTCACGCATGTGCTGGCCAATGGCGAGGTGGTGGAGATACTCACCACCAGGGAGCCGCAGCCCAACCGTGACTGGCTAAGCTCCACCAGGGGTTTCCTGGTCTCGACACGCAGCCGCAGCAAGGTGCGCGCCTGGTTTCGCAAGCAGGAAGACAAACCGGCCGAACCGGAACCCCGGCCGCAGCCGCTGCGTATCGTTCATGCGCCGCGACGGTCACGCAAGCCCAGCGCGCCGAAGGGCGTGATCATCGAAGGGATGGGGGATCTGACTTCAAACCTCGCCCGCTGCTGCAATCCGGAGCCGCCGCTGGACATCGTCGGCTACATCACGCTGACGCGCGGGGTGAGCATTCACCGGGGTGAATGTGCGAGTTTTCAACGTATGAAGGGACAGCATCCGGAGCGGGTGCTGGCGGTTGAGTGGAGCGCCGGTGCCGGTGGCGGGGCAGTGGCACCGCATGCGTGATTGCCTGCCACCACACCGCCACCTTTGGCGCGCGTGATTCACAAGCCCTGAGCTGACACAACCTATCGGCCCGGATAATCCCTGGGCGTCACCAAGCTCGCCAGCGCCGCCCTGGCCGTCAATGTCTGGCCGATGCAACCCGAGCAGGTCTTGATGTCGGCATCCAGATCAAGAACCTTCCGCAAGGTGGCCTCAACCTCAGGGCGCAGTCCGACGCTATCGCGCAAATTCATCAGGGCAACGGCCGCATACATCCGTCCCCCGGGGTTGTATCCCCGCAGCATGTTTTCCAACAGATCCACCCTCCCCGACGCCACCATGGCCTGTATCGCAAGTTGCTCGGGGACGGGCGTGGACGCCATGCCGCAGCCCCTGGTGGATACCATTGAATTGACCAGCGGAGAAGTCATGCGCGCAAAATCTCCGGCGAATCGCGCCGGCACGTCCAGTTCCCTGAAATCACCGAGCTTTGCCGCAACGGCATGACGATAGCGATCGAGGACGGCATCGAATGCCCGCTGCGAGGTGAGCCCATTGGTGGATTCGGTGAATTCCGTCCTGGCACTGCGCAGCCACTCCCCGACGATGGTCTGTCGCACGGCGGGCCAGCGCTCACCGCAACTCACTTCAATCTCGTAGTGCGCCAGCGTCTGCTCAAACACCAGCAGGGTGGCACGCGCATGGCAGCCTTCGCGGCCACTGACCAGCTCGACATGGCTGGCGCCGAATCCGAGCCGCTGCTCCTGCACGGACCAGCCACGCTTAATGCCGTAGGTGCGTCCTTCATCCGCCGTGAAGTGCTCCGTCCGCGCCGTTGCGGCGAGCCGCGCTATCAGACTGTCGATGTCCTGCCGCTCCAGGGGCATGGCCCGCAGCAGCAACCTGAGGCCTTCGGCATCATCCTGCACCCAGTTCACGATCTGCGGATCGGGCTCTGCAGCCAGCACCTGCCCGCTGCCGCATAGCACAACCAGACCCACAAACATCGCCACAGCCGGAAAGCATCTGTCCATGGTCATCTCTCCCTACCTGGATAGGCTGGACAGATGTCATCACGCAGGAAGGATCATTGCAAGCAGCGGCTCAGAAGGCGCAGCCGATCAATCCGTTTGTCCGCGCGATTGCCATTTGCAGATATTGATATCAGCGCCGAGCAGCTTCAAACCGTTCGATGAAGCCGTCCCTGCGCCCGCATCTCCTGCAACCGTCTAACCACGTCTGCCATACCCTCAACGGCTTCCATTTTCTGGCACAGCGTTAGTCCGTTGTGGAGCAATCTCAGCAGACTGCCGGATATGTGGTCGGGCGACTCTCCAGGCAGATCCTAGCGGTTAGGAAAATCAATCGCCTTCTTGTCCGCCGCCAGCGCCGCCTCGTGCAGCGCCTCGCTCAATGTCGGGTGCGCGTGAATGGTGCGCTGCAGGTCCTCGGTACTCGCTGAGTACTCCATCGCCAGCACCGCTTCGGCAATCAGCTCACCGGCCATGGGGCCGATGATGTGTACGCCAAGGATTTCGTCGCTGTCCTTTGCCGCCACGATCTTGACGAATCCGGCTGGCGCCTCCATCGCCCGCGCGCGGCCGCTGGCCATGAAGGGGAAGCTGCCGATCTTGTACTCGCGTCCGCTCTTCGCCACTTCCTGTTCGGTCTGGCCGACCCAGGCAATCTCCGGCGCGGTGTAGATCACCGACGGCACCGTCTTGTAATTCACTTCGGCAAAGTGATCGGCGATCAGGTCCGCGACCATCACGCCCTCCTCCTTGCCCTTGTGCGCCAGCATCGGGCCACGCACCACGTCACCCACTGCCCAGACATTGTCCACGCCGGTGCGACATTGCTCGTCGACCTCGATGAATCCACGTTCATCCACCCTCACTCCGCTGTCGGCGGCCAGCAGATCCTGCGTGAACGGCCGCCGGCCGATGGCCACCACCAGGCGATCTACCGTCAGCGTCTGCTCGCCCTTGTCGTCCGTGTAATTCACGCTCACCGCATCGCCGGCTGCCTTGGCACCGGAGACGCGCGCACCCAGGCGGATGTCCATGCCGAGCTTCTTGAAGTGCTTCAATGCTTCCTTGGCCACCTGCTGGTCGGCCATGGGCAGGAATTCCGGCAGGGCTTCGAGGATGGTGACTTCACTCCCCAATCGCCGCCAGACGCTGCCCAGCTCCAGCCCGATGACACCGGCGCCGATGACGCCCAGGCGTTTCGGCACGGCATCCAGCTCCAGCGCGCCCCAGGAGTCGATGATACGAGCGCCGTCGAACGGCGCGGACTTCAACGCCGTGGGCACCGACCCGGTTGCCAGGACCACGTGCTTTGCCTGCAGCTCACGCTTCGAACCATCCGCAGCGGTGTACTCCACCACGCCGGCGCGCAACAGACGGCCATGTCCTTGCAGCGCGGTGACGCCTGCGGCCTTGAACAAACCGGTAATGCCGGTGGTGCTGGCACGCACGATGCCGGCCTTGCGCTTCTGCATGGCGGCGAGGTCAAAACCAAGACTGCCGACCTTGATACCGTGGGCGGCGAACTCCGTTTCCGCGCGGTGATACAGCTCGGAGGACTCCAGCAGCGCCTTGGAAGGAATGCAGCCGGCGTTCAGGCAGGTGCCGCCGTAGGCGTATTTGCCGTCGCGGTTCTTCCACTCGTCGATGCAGGCCACTTTGAGTTTGTTCTGGCCGGCGCGGATGGCAGCAGGATAGCCGGCGGGGCCGGCGCCGATGACTACGACATCAAATGAATCAGACATGACATTCCTTAAACTACCAAACCAATAAACTTGCTCGTGACCTCAAAAGCAGACTGTGGAGCAGGGAAGTTATCCACAGTTTATGGGAATCTCCCCCTTAAACTGTGGATAACTTCCCTGCTCCACAGTCTGCATCTCAGAGGCTTCTGGAATCGGGGGATGGATAGGAAAAAATTTTACACAGTGTAAAGGGGGGTATAAGCAAAAAAAATGATATCAAACATAAA
>JAJFKF010000151.1 GCA_021773365.1 Gammaproteobacteria bacterium
TGGGGAAAGTTATCCACATTTTGAGGGGGGGATTCCCACAAAATGTGGATAACTTTCCCCACCCCCGCCCAACCCTGCCTGGCGTAGGTTGCGCGTGGACTGAAAACGGGTAGGGGTCGGGGTACACTGCGGCAGGAAATCTGGAGAACTTTCCTATGCCTGCTACACCTGCCATCGACTGGCGCCTGCGCGCCGGTGAGCTGAAATTACAGACTCGGGCCTTTATCGACGGGGGCTATGTCGATGCTGCCTCGGGGGAGACCTTCGACTGCATCAGTCCTGTGGACGGCAGGGTGCTGGCCAGGGTGGCTGCCACCGACGCCGCCGATGTGGATGCGGCTGTTGCCGCGGCGCGCAGGGCTTTCGTCAGTGGGTCCTGGTCGGGGCGTTCGCCCTCGCAACGCAAACGCACGCTGCTGAAATTCGCTGAGCTGATCCGTGATCATCGCGAGGAGCTGGCGCTCATCGAGACGCTGGACATGGGCAAGCCCATTACCGACAGCCTGAAGGTGGATATGGCGGCGGTGGTGAACTGCCTGCGCTGGTATGCCGAGGCCATTGACAAGGTTTATGACGAGGTGGCGCCCACGGGGCCGCAGGCGCTGGCATTGATCACGCGTGAGCCGGTGGGCGTGGTCGGGGCGGTGGTGCCGTGGAATTTCCCGTTGCTGATGGCCATGTGGAAGCTGGCGCCGGCGCTGGCCTGCGGCAATTCGGTGGTGCTCAAGCCTTCGGAGAAGTCCCCGCTCACCGCCATTCGCGTGGCGGAGCTGGCGGTGGAGGCGGGGATTCCGGCCGGGGTTCTCAATGTGCTGCCTGGTTTCGGCCACACGGCCGGCAAGGCGCTGGCGCTGCATATGGATGTGGACTGCCTGGCGTTCACCGGCTCGACGGCCACCGGCCGTTTGATGTTGCAGTATTCCGGGCAGTCCAACATGAAGCGGGTCTGGCTGGAGTGCGGCGGCAAGTCGCCCAACATTGTCATGGCGGATTGTGCGGATCTGGAGCGGGTGGCGCGCGCCTCCGCGGCGGCCATCTTCTTCAACCAGGGCGAGATGTGCTCGGCGGGATCGCGGCTCATCGTGGAGGAATCGATTCGCGATGCGCTGCTGGAGAAGATTACCGCCATCGGCCGCACGTTCGTGCCGGGCGATCCGCTGGACCCGCAAACGCGGCTGGGCGCCATTGTCGATGCGCCGCAGCTGCAGACGGTGATGAACTACATCGAGTCGGGGCGCGCCGAGGGGGCGCGGGTGGCGCTGGGCGGCAAGCGGGTGCGTGAGGACAGCGGCGGCTTCTACATTGAACCGACCATCTTTGACGGCGTCACACCGCAGATGAAGATCGCGCGCGAGGAGATCTTCGGGCCGGTGCTGTCCACCCTGACATTCAAATCCGCCGAAGAGGCGGTGCGGATTGCCAATGACGTGGACTTTGGTCTGGTGGGGGCGGTGTGGACGCGCGATGTAACCACCGCGCATCGCATGGCGCGCGCCATCCGCGCGGGTATGGTGTACGTGAATTGCTACGATGCTGATGACATCACCGTGCCCTTCGGCGGCTTCAAGCAGTCCGGCAATGGCCGTGACAAGTCGCTGCATGCGCTGGACAAATACACTGAGTTGAAAACCACCTGGATCGATCTGGGGTGAAGGCATGAGAACCGTTACCGTTGCCGCCACACAGATGGCCTGTTCCTGGGACCGCGAGGCCAACATTGCCGGCGCGGAGAAACTGGTGCGGGAGGCTGCAAGTCAGGGCGCCAACGTCATCCTGCTGCAGGAATTGTTCGAGACGCCTTACTTCTGCAAGGACCATCTGGCGCAGCACTTCGAGCTGGCGCGCCCGCTGCCGGATCACCCGACGGTGGCGCATTTTTCGCGCCTGGCGGCTGAACTCGGTGTCGTGCTGCCGTTGAGTCTCTTTGAACGCGCCAACAACGCCTACTACAACTCGCTGGTGATGGTGGACGCCGATGGCAGGACGCTGGGTGTGTATCGCAAATCACACATTCCCGAGGGGCCGGGTTACCACGAGAAATACTACTTCTCTCCCGGCGACACCGGCTTCAGGGTATGGCACACCCGCTTCGGCGTGATCGGTGCGGCGGTCTGCTGGGATCAGTGGTTCCCGGAAGCCGCGCGCGCCATGGCATTGCAGGGGGCGGAGATGCTGTTGTATCCCACTGCCATCGGTTCCGAGCCGCACGACCCGTCCATCGTCTCGACGCTGCACTGGCAGCGCACCATGCAGGGGCATGCGGCGGCAAATGTGATGCCGGTGATTGCCTCGAACCGCGTGGGAGCGGAGAAGGGCGAGCGCTACGAAATGACCTTCTACGGCAATTCGTTCGTGGCCAGCCACACCGGGGAAATTGTGGCGCAGGCCGATGAGCGCAGCGAGGGCGTGGTTACGGCGCAATTCGATCTTGAGGCCGTGCGCCGGTATCGGCACGCGTGGGGGCTGTTCCGGGATCGGCGTCCGGACCTGTACGGCGGGTTACTGACGCTGGATGGGGGTCCTGGGGCCTGATCCGGGGGGCCGATCCGGGTGAGAAATACGAACGAAATGGGCGGAAGTGGTGTCACAGGGTCAACTGCGGTTCATTTAATACCTCTATCAGGGTGAAAATCATGAAAATCCCTCTTTTCGGCGTTCTGTCATTGATGGCCCTTGCCGTCTGGGCCGCCCAGGAGCCGGCCACGGTTCCCGTCGACTCCTCTGCGGATGATCAGGCGCCGCGCTTCGGCGTCGTGACGCTGGGAGCGCCCGCGCCCCAGTTCAGGATGATGGATGAGAAGGGTGCGAATACGGATATTTCCGCCTTCAGCGGCCGCACCGTGGTGGTGCACTTCTTCACCGGTTCCCGGCCTCAGCCCTTTCTGCAGAAAATTGCCACCAAGTACGGTGAGTCGGTTTCCGTGCTGGCCGTGAGCATGGCCGATCGCAAGGCCTTCGATGCCTGGCTGGCTGCCGGCAAGTCGAAGGTCAGTTATCCGGTGGCCTGGGACCCTGCAGACGGGGATCGCGCGAAGAGCATTGCCAAGGCGCAGTTCGGCATCGGCATGTTTCCCGCCACGGCGATCATCGATGGCGCCGGCAATCTCGTCGATGGCGTCATCGGCTATGGCAGCAGCGCCGAGCGCCAGGTTTACATGGTGCTGGACCGGGCCGGCGTGCCCCTGCTGGCGGCGGACAGACCGAAGGTCGCTGCCCCCCGTTCCCTGGACGAGATAGCGCCAGCGCCACAAGGGCAGGCCAGGCCGACGCTGATCGCCGTCGGTACGCAGGCGCCTGATTTCGTCACGCAGGATATCGATGGCAATGACGTGCGGCTGTCCGATTTCCTGGGCAAGGTGGTGGTGCTCGATTTCTGGGCGACGTGGTGTGGTCCCTGCAAGGCTGCCATGCCGGGACTGGAGCGCGTCCATCAGGAGACCCAGGACAAGGGCGTGGTCGTGCTGGCTTCCTGCACCGCTGACACACGCGAGGCCTATGAGAAATGGGTGGATGACAACAGCGAGCGCTACACCTTCCGGACTGCCCACGATGCGGGCGGGAAATCAGCGGACAGCGCATCGAAAAAGTTGTTCGGCGTCAGTGGCATTCCGACGCAGTTTATCATCGGGCGCGACGGCATCATCATCGATGCCATTGTCGGTGCCAATGAGAAACGGCTGGGCCAGGCATTGGCCAAAGCGGGCATCGAACTGGAGTCGGCGGAACAGACAGCTCAGGCGGGCGGGCTCTAAGCGCCCGTCAGTCAAACATTCGACGCATGTCCTGATCCAGGGCCCGATCTAGGGCCCGATGCCGAATCTCAGCGCGGAGATGGAAAGGAAGACCTCGCGCAGGAACAATATCAGCGCCACGATCAGGCTGAGCATCGCCAGGATGAATAACGTGGCGATGCTCAGGGAGAGATTTACGTTCAGCATGGCGCTGGTGAACAGCATGGCCACCACCAGCGCCACCAGCAGGGCGCAAATCGTTCCGAGGGTGATGGCGCGGTTGATCAGCCGCGCGCGGCGGGCAAGAACCCGCAGGCTTTCCTTGTAGCGGGGTAGTTCCCTGGCGGTGCCCGTCCTGGCGTCCGCCTCAACCTTGCGTGCACGGTCCACGACGCGTACCAGCCGGTTGGTCAGTACGGTGAGAATGATGCCGACGCCCGAAAGCAGAAACACTGGCGCTACGGCAAGCTGGATGACATGCGCGATGGGGAAGGTCTGGGGCAGCGACAGGTCCATGTGGGCTCCGGTTTAAAGATGAGAGCGGGGGTTGAAGTCCAGTTCACCTTGCATCTGTTCGTAAAGGGCGCGGGCCTTGTCAGTGTCTGCCGGCGGCAGGACGATTTCCAGCTGTACGTACTGATCGCCCGGTTCGCGGCTGGGCAGGCCGCGTCCGCGCAGGCGCATTTTCTGGCCCCCGCGTGAGTTCGGCGGGATGCGTAGCTGCACCGCGCCGCCGAGCGTGGGTACTTCCACGGTGGCGCCCAGCGCTGCTTCCCAGGGTGCGACCGGCAGCGTGAGCGTGACGTCACGGCCTTCGAGGCGGTAATGCGGGTGGGGCTGGATGTGCACTTCCAGGTACAGGTCACCGGGCTTGCCCTGCGGCGAGCCGGCTGGTTCGCCCTGTCCGGCCAGCCGGATCTGCTGGCCTTCCTGGATGCCGGCGGGAATGGTCACGCGTAACTCGTGCGTGCGGGTTTCCACGCGGCCGTTGTTCACGGCCGGGCGCTGCAGCTGGATGATGCGACTGCCGCCGCTGAAGGCATCTTCCAGCGAGATTTCGATGCGCGCGTGATGGTCGCGCCCGCTGGCAGGGGCGCGCCGCCCGCGCGCGTACGGGCTACCCTCGGTGCGCCCGAAGGGGCTGTCGCCGCCGAAGAGGTTGGAAAAGAAATCACTGAAGCCGCCGGACGCATCGCCGCCCTGGCCGGTGAATTCGAAGTTGCGCCCCCAGTCCGGCGGTGGGCGGAACTGCTGGCCCTGCTGCCACTGGTTGCCAAGCTGATCATAGGCCGCGCGCTTCTCGGCTTCGCCGAGCACGCTGTAGGCCTCCTGCACTTCCTTGAATTTCGCTTCGGCGTCGGCCTCCTTGCTCACGTCCGGATGGTACTTGCGTGCCAGTTTGCGGTAGGCACGCTTGACCTCTTCCTGAGTGGCTTTGCGCTCGAGCCCGAGAATTTTGTAGTAGTCGCGATATTCCACGTCAGTATTTTGCCAGAAGAACGTCCATCCCTGATCCTTAACTCTCGCGGGAGCGGGAAATCTATAGCAGGTCTCGCAGCCGGTAATAGAGCATGGCCAGCACCAGCGCAGGGCGGCGCAGCAGCTGGCCACCGGGAAAATTGGTGTGCGGGATGCGGGTGAACAGGTCGAAGCGCTCAGCTGTACCCGCCAGCGCCTCGGCGGTCAGCTTGCCTGCCAGCCCCGCCAGCGCGATACCGTGGCCGGAGAACCCCTGCAGAAAGTACACTTTCGGTTCGAGGCGGCCGAAGTGGGGCGCGCGGTTCATGGTGATGTCCAGATATCCGCCCCAAGCGTATTCGATCTTCACATCTGCCAGCTGCGGGAAGACTCCCAGCATCCGCGTGCGGGTCGGCTGGGCAGTGTCGCCGGATTTCAAACCCGAGTAGCTGACCTGTCCGCCGAACAGCAGGCGATGATCGGCGGAGCGGCGGAAGTAATCGAGGATCCAGTTGATGTCGTTCACCGCCATGTTGTTGGCGATCAATGCCCGTGCACGCGCCTCGCCCAGCGGCTCGGTGGCCACGATATAGGTGCCCACGCTCATGATCTTGCGCGCCAGTCCGGGCGCGGTCGCTCCCAGGCCGGTATTGCCGCAAAGTACCAGGTGATCGCAGCGGACTGTTCCGGTCGTACCGGAGGCCTGGCGCGTATGTACGGTGACTTTCGCCCCGTCCTGGTAGCGCACTGCGCGCGTGTCCTCAAAGATCTGTGCCCCGTGTCGCCGTGCAGCGCTTGCCAGTCCCAGGGTGTAGTTGAGCGGGTGCATGTGGCCGGCGTTGGTGTCGTACAGCCCCGCCGGGTAGCGCTGCGTCGCCAGCAATTCCCGTAGCTCCGGCCCGTCGATGAAACGCAGGCTGGAGTACCCGTAGTCTTTTTCCAGGCTGCGTTGCTCGTCCAGCAACTCGCCGCGATGGCGTGGTCTGACCGCCGCCTGCAGGTGGCCATCCACCCAGTCGCAATCGATGCCGTGGCGCTGGATCAACTCGCGCACCAGTGCCACGGCCTCCACGCTCAGGTCCCACATCCCGCGCGCGGCCTGCCTGCCCACCAGCTTCACCAGTTTTTCCTGTCCGCAGCCATAGCCCGGCAGAACCTGCGCCCCGCTGCGCCCGGATGCACCCCAGCCGATGCGGTGCTCTTCCAGTAGAACCACCCGATAGCCACGTTCAGCCAGGTGCAGGGCCGCGGAACAGCCGGTAATGCCGCCGCCGATGACGCAGACATCGCATTCCACCGCGCCTTCCAGTCCGGAAGAAAGCGGAAAGGGGTGGGCTGTGGCCGCGTAGTAGGAGTGAACGGAGTGCATCTGGGCAGTGTAGGGGCAAAGCAGTGCGGTGCTTGACTTGCGCGAGGATACTGACGCCCTTCGGGTCGGGCAATCAGTCTGCCACCGCCTGTGGAATCATAACTTTATGATTTAACAATATTTTCTGAACATCGCGATTGGCATCGCCGCCCGTCCCCCGGACCTTGTGCTCTAATGCCCCTGCTCTTTTCGCTGGCATCTCGGCACTCCGCCGAGGCTCCCGGCGCCAACAATGAACATGCGTACCGCAAAACCCCTTATCGGGATACCGGCCGATCGCCGCATGATCGACCAGCACTGGTTCCACGCCGTAGGCGAAAAGTACATCGCCGCAGTGGCGCAGGCTGCGGGCGCCTGCCCGGTCCTTATTCCGGCGCTGGGTGAAGATCTGATCGACAGTCTGCTGGATCGCTTCGATGGCCTGCTGCTCACCGGCAGCGCCTCGAACGTGGAGCCCCACCGCTACAACGGCGCGCCCAGCGACCCCGGTACCCTACACGACCCGGCGCGCGACGCCACCACGCTGCCCCTGATCCCCGCCGCCGTTCGCGCCGGTTTGCCGGTACTCGGGCTGTGCCGCGGCTTTCAGGAAATGAACGTCGCCTTCGGCGGCACGCTGCATCAGAAGGTCCACGAAATTCCCGGCCACCGTGATCACCGTGAAGATCTGGAGCAACCCCTGGATATCCAGTACGGCCCCGCCCACGAAGTGACGCTGGAACCCGGCGGCCTCCTGCACCGCCTCGCCGGTGCCGACCGCATCACCGTGAACTCCCTCCATTCCCAGGGCGTACAGACACTGGCCCCCGACCTTGAAGTCGAAGCCCGCGCCCCCGACGGCCTGATCGAAGCCTTCCGCGTCAAAGACGCCCCCACCTTTGCCGTGGCCGTGCAGTGGCACCCCGAATGGAAAGCCCAGGACAACCTTTTCTCCCGCGCCCTGTTCGCAGAATTCGGCGCGGCATCCGTCAACCGAATGAGGCGCCGCAAGTGAGAAAACGACTACGCTGAAGCCGGCTCTCGTTGACCTCGAACCCGCTCACGCAAGGACCGACCCATGGCCAGCAGCATCCACCAGTTTTTCAAAGAACACGGCATAGGCGACGTAGAAGCCATCGTCCCCGACATGGCCGGCGTAGCCCGCGGCAAGATCATGCCCGCGGAGAAATTCGCCGAAGAAGAAGGCATGCGCCTGCCGGAAAGCATCTTTCTGCAGACCGTAACCGGGCAGTACCCGGAGGATTTCAGCGCCATCAATCCTGCCGAAATCGATATCGTGCTCAAGGGCGATCCGCGTACGGTGCGCGTAGTGCCCTGGACCGCCGAGCCCACCGCGCAGGTTATTCACGACAGCTTCTATTCCGACGGCAGCCCCGTCACCATGGCCCCGCGGTACCTGCTGCGCAAGGTGCTGGAGCTGTACGCTGCGAAAGGCTGGATGCCGGTAGTAGCCCCGGAGCTGGAATTCTTTCTGGTGGAGCCGAACATTGATTCGGACTATCCGCTCAAGCCTCCCATAGGCCGCTCCGGCCGCCCTGAAATCGGCCGCCAGTCCTACAGCATCGCCGCAGTCAACGAGTTCGATCCATTGTTCGATGACATCTACGCCTTCTGCGAGGCCCAGGACATCGAGATCGATACGCTGATCCATGAGGACGGCGCGGCACAGATGGAAATCAATCTGCTGCATGGCAATGCGCTGGACCTCGCCGACCAGGCTTTCCTGTTCAAGCGAACCGCGCGAGAGGCGGCGCTGCGGCACAAGATGTACGCCACCTTTATGGCCAAGCCGATGGCCAAGGAACCCGGCAGCGCCATGCATATCCACCAGAGCGTGGTGGACATCAAGACAAAGCAGAATGTCTTCAGCAATCCCGACGGTACCCCGAGTGCATTGTTCTATTCGTACATCGGCGGGCTGCAGAAATACCTGCCGCCGGCCATGTCGCTGTTCGCGCCCAACGTCAATTCCTATCGCCGCATCACCCGCTACCTGTCCGCACCCATCAACGTGCAGTGGGGGCATGACAACCGCACCGCCGGACTGCGCGTGCCGGTGTCAAAACCCGACGCCCGGCGCATCGAGAACCGCGTCGGCGGGGCGGATGCCAATCCCTACCTGGCCATTGCCGCATCGCTGGCCTGCGGGTACCTGGGCATGATGGAGGGCTTGCGTCCCACCGAACCGATCATCGGCAGCGCCCACGACCTGCCATTCTCCCTGCCGCGAGCCCTGGACGAATCGCTGAAACTGATGCGTGAGTGCAAGCCGCTGGTGGAATTGCTGGGTGAGCGCTTCGTACGGGCGTACACGGCGGTCAAGGAAAGCGAGTACGGGACCTTCCTGCAAGTCATCAGTTCATGGGAGCGTGAGCACCTGCTGCTGAACGTCTGAGCGGGTGTATATTGGCGCCCTTCACACCAGTCGGGAGGTTCATCATGAACAGCGGGGAACGACGGGTTTAAGAAGATGGCCGTTGACCGCATCATGACCAATGCACGTACTTACCTGGGCATCGACGTCGGCGGCAGCTCCCTGAAAGCCGCTCCCGTCGACGTCACCACTGGCAAACTCACGGCCAGCCCTGAGTCCATCGAGACGCCGCGTGGCGGTGCACCCGACGACATCGTACAGGCTGCGCGGCAGCTCGCCGACCGCTTCGACACCTCCGGCCCGGTGGGCTGCGCCTTTCCCAGCGTCGTGCAGCATGGCGTGGCGCGTACGGCCGCACACATCGACCGCAGCTGGATAGGCACAAACGGCGTGCAGCTTCTGGAGCAATCGCTTGGCCGGCCGGTGGCCTTTCTCAACGACGCCGATGCGGCCGGCCTGGCCGAGATCGGACTGGGTGCTGCGCGTGGCTGCGATGGCACGGTGTTGGTGCTCACCTTTGGAACAGGAATCGGTTCGGCCCTGTTTGTCGGCGGACGGTTGTTGCCGAATACTGAGCTTGGACATCTGCAGCTGCCGCGTATTGGTGAAGCCGAAGCGTACGCTTCTGGGCGGGCGCGCACGGCGGAGAGCCTGGACTGGGCGGCATGGGCGCAGCGGGCCAATGTTGTGCTGGCCGAGTATCACCGCCTGCTGTGGCCGGAGCTCTTTGTCCTCGGCGGTGGTCTCATCGAGGCCTGGGCACAGTTCGAATCCCTGCTGGAACCGCCGGCGCAGATCCGTCCGGCGCACTTCGGGCCACAAGCCGGCATCGTCGGCGCCGCGCTGGCGGCCGCCTGTCGCTGAAGCCAGACTAAAGACGGGCCACGCCGGGCCGCTAACGATGCGAGCCCATTCCGATCATGGATCCCGCGATGCCCGCCGCCGAATTGAAAATGCAAACGCCAGCCAGTAAAAGACCCGAACATTCAGGTAATTACGAGTTTATTCACGAACTGGTGACTACCCTGGTCGAAAGCGGTCAGGTCGATGTCCCCGTGCTGCCGGAGGTCGCTGCCCGTGTGGTGGCGCTGGCAAACAGTCATGAGGCCGACACCCAGCGCCTGGGCAAGCTCATCACCGCAGACCCGGCCTTGGCCTCGCATGTGATGCGCGTGGCCGCCAGTGCGGCCTATATGCCGAATTCACCATTGTCCTCCCTGCAACAGGCCATCACCTGGCTGGGGCTGGCCGAGGTGGCGAACATTGCGTTCACGGTGGCGGTGCAGGGCAAGGTGCTGAACGTTCCCGACCAGCGCAGCGAGGTGCTGGCGATGTGGCGCGAAGCGGTGTGTGCCGGTGTGTGGGCGCGCGAACTGGCGGGCTTGCTGCACAGTGATCCGGGGGGGTTGTACCTGTGCGGGCTGCTGCATGAGATTGGCAAGCCCATCGTGCTGCAGGCGGCCATGGATGCCTCGCGGCGCACGCGTACGCCGCTGACGCTCAAGGAGCGCGCCCGGCTGATGAATGAATTCAAGGTAGCGGTTGGCGCGCAGGTGGTGCGCGACTGGAATCTGCCGGAGGCGGTGGCGATTGTGGTGCGCCACTGGCAGCAGCCCGCCAGCGCGCCGGCGCGCCAGCGGGAGACGGCAATGATCGCACTGGCGCATCGTTTGTCGGAGTACGCGCTGAATGACGACTCCGACCTGGCGCGCAGCGCGCTGCTGGCGGATGAGAATGCGGCGGGGCTGGGGATTGACGAGGCAGGGATGAAGGGATTGCTCAACCGCACCGAGCGGGTTTTGGCGCAGGTCAGGACCTACTGATCGACCCGGACTGACGTCCTTCCAGGCTCTTGCCATTCCTCCGGGCTGCGCCAATACACCCGGACGCGTTCACTGGCGAGTGTCCGCTACACTGGTGCGCAAATGACCGCCAGCCTATTTGCCAACGAACCGGCGCTTCGCCTGGGTGCATTCATCGGCGTGTTCGCCCTGATGGGTCTGTGGGAAGTGGCTGCACCGCGCCGGCGGCAGAGTATCCGCCGTCGCGGACGCTGGCCGGGCAATCTCGCCGTAGTCCTGCTCGATACCCTGCTGGTCCGGATCGTGTTTCCGACCGCTGCCGTCGGCACGGCGCTGCTCGCAGAATCCCATGGCTGGGGGCTGCTTCACTGGCTGCAATGGCCTTCCTGGCTGGCGGTGGTCGCTGCCGTGGTCGTGCTCGATTTCGCCATCTATCTTCAGCACATACTGTTTCACGCCGTGCCGCTGCTGTGGCGATTGCATCGCATGCATCACGCCGACCTGGAATTCGATTTCACCACCGGCGTGCGGTTTCATCCGCTGGAGATTCTGTTGTCGATGATCATCAAGGTCGGTGTTGTTGCCGCGCTGGGGGCGCCAGCCCTGGCGGTACTGATCTTTGAAGTACTGCTGAATGCGACATCGATGTTCAATCACGGCAATGCACGCCTGCCACTGCGCATTGATGCTGCGTTGCGCTGGTTTGTCGTGACGCCGGACATGCATCGCGTTCACCATTCGATCGTGCCACGCGAGACCAACAGCAACTTCGGGTTCAACCTGCCGTGGTGGGATCGGTTGTTCGGCACCTATCGCGCTCAGCCGACGGCGGGTCACGATGACATGATCATCGGGATTGAGCAGTTTCGCGATCCGCGCGAACTGAGCATTCATCGCATGCTGGCGCAGCCCTTCCGTGGCGATGACCGCAGCTATCCACTCGGCAGGCGCGAGCCGCCCTCTTGAACACGCGGCATGGTCCCGGGATCCGGTCCGGGCTAGCCGCCAGCCGGTTCGAGCAACGCACCCAGCCGCGCACGCACGACCGCGCTCATCGTCTCCAGCGGAGTGACCAGACCACTGGCGAGCGCGGTATGTGCGCTTGAGGGGGGTTGCCTGATCGCCAGTATGGCAATTGCCTCAAGAAGTACGCGCTGGGCGTTGGCCGCGTTCTTCGTCAGGTTGGCGATGGCCAGCTCGGCGGTGACTTCACTCTCGCGTGGGTGCCAGCAGTCATAGTCCGTGACCAGGGCAAGCGTTGCATAAGCCATCTGCGCCTCGCGCGCGAGCTTCGCCTCCGGCATGTTGGTCATGCCGATGACCCCGGCTCCGAGGGTGCGGTACCAGTGTGACTCGGCCCGGGTGGAGAAGGCCGGGCCCTCTATGCAAACGTAGCAACCGCCGCGATGCAGTCGGGTCTGTTCCGCAAGGTCCGCCTTGACGAAGGCATCGGCCAGTACCTGAGACAGGCCGGCGCACACCGGCTGCGCCATCGACACATGCGCCACGGCGCCGTCGCCAAAGAACGTACCCTGGCGCTGCCGCGTCAGATCGATAAACTGATCTGGCAGCACCATGTCCAGCGGGCGGATATCCTCACGCAGCGAGCCTACCGCGGAAATCGATATCAGATAGCGCACGCCGAGAGACTTCAGCGCGTAGATATTGGCGCGATACGGCACCTCACCGGGAATGAGGCGATGCCCGCGACCGTGCCGCGCAAGAAAGGCGACCGCCTGTCCCCGCACGAGGCCGGTGACGATCGCATCGGAGGGCTTGCCGAACGGCGTATCGACCACCTGTTCGTGCGCTTGCTGCAGGGCGTCCATCGCATACAGGCCGCTGCCGCCGATGACGCCGATGATGGGTCTGGACATGATTTGCACCTCGGGCGCAGACCATACACCGGCGAATGCAGGAAAATCGAGGCGTTGCTGCTCGGGCGGCGATGATTCAGCAGGGATGCCGCACCGTCTGCAATAGAATGACCGGCAAGGCGGTCTGGTAGGCAAAGGCGGGAGAATTCTTCATGCATGCGACTTTGCCTCTATTGCAGACCAGCGATTTTCCGCGACTGCGGCGGCGTACTCTGGAAACGCTTCAGGTCAACCTTGGATATCGCTGCAACCAGGCGTGCCTGCACTGCCATGTCAACGCCGGACCCACCCGCACGGAGATGATGGACGCCGATACGCTGGCGTTGATTCCCAGGGCGCTGGCGGCCCGACGACTGAACACCCTGGATCTGACCGGTGGCGCGCCGGAGCTGCATACCGGGTTTCGCACGGTGGTCATGGCTGCCACCGCGCTGGGCGTGAAGGTGATTGACCGCTGCAACCTGACCATTCTGTTCGAGCCTGGACAGGAAGATCTGGCGACATTCCTCGCCGCGCAGAGGGTGGAGATCGTTGCCTCGATGCCCTGCTATTCCGCCGCCAATGTGGACCGGCAGCGCGGCGACGGCGTGTTCGACAAGAGTATCGCTGCCTTGCAGTGCCTCAATGCGCTGGGCTACGGACAGCCGGACAGCGGCCTGATCCTCAATCTCGTCTACAACCCGAGCGGCCCCACGCTGCCGCCGGCGCAGGGCCCGCTGCAGGCCACCTACAGGCACGAGCTGTTCGATCACTTCGGCATCGTTTTCAATGAGCTGTTCACGCTGGTCAATATGCCGATCAAGCGCTTCGGCAGTACCCTGATTTCCAAGGGCCAGTTCCGCGAGTACATGCAGCTGCTGAAGGACAACTACGCGGCCGGCAATCTCGATGGGGTGATGTGTCGCACTCTGGTCAGCGTGGACTGGCGCGGGTACCTGTATGACTGTGATTTCAATCAGCAGCTGGACCTGCCCGTTCCGGGAGGGCGCCGGCTTCATCTGCGGGATCTGCTGAACGACGATATGGCCGGACTGCCCATCGAAGTGGCCGATCATTGCTATGGCTGCACGGCCGGACAGGGCAGCAGCTGCGGTGGCGCGCTGGCCGACGCGCAACCATGAAGAAGTTTCTGGTGGTGGCGCTGCTTGTCGCCGCGCTTGCCGTCTTTGTCGGGCTGGATCTGGGTCGATACCTGACGCTGGATGCACTCAAGGCCGGACAGGCGTCGCTGGAATCCATGCATGCGGCATCGCCGTGGATGTTTGCCGCCGCTTTCTTTGTGCTCTACGTGCTTGTCGCCGCCCTCTCCATACCGGGGGCTGCCATCATGACGCTCGCGGCCGGCGCCCTGTTTGGACTGCTCGCCGGCACGATTCTGGTTTCATTCGCCTCGACAATCGGCGCCACCGCTGCGTTTCTGGTATCGCGCTATCTGCTGCGCGACAGCGTCCGTCGCCGCTTCGGTGGCAAGCTGCGGACGATCGATGCGGGCATGAACAGAGACGGGCCTTTCTATCTGTTCACCCTGCGGCTGGTGCCGGTGTTCCCCTTCTTTCTCATCAACCTGGCGATGGGGCTGACCACGATCAACGTGCGCACCTTCTACTGGGTGAGCCAGCTCGGCATGCTGGCGGCCACGGTGGTGTATGTGAACGCCGGCACCCAGCTGGCGCGCATCGACAGTCTTGCCGGCATCGCCTCGCCGGCGCTGCTGCTGTCCTTTGCCCTGCTCGGCGTCTTTCCCTGGATCGCCCGCGCGCTGAGCGGCTTTATTCGCCGGCGGCGCGTGTACGCACGCTGGCAGCGGCCGAAGGCGTTTGATCGCAACCTGATCGTGATCGGTGCTGGCGCGGCGGGGCTGGTCAGCGCCTACATTGCGGCGACAGTCAGGGCCAAAGTTACGCTGCTCGAGGCCGGTAAGATGGGCGGGGACTGCCTGAACTACGGCTGCGTACCGAGCAAGGCGCTGATCCGCAGCGCCAAGCTGGCCCACCAGATGCGCCATGCCGATCGCTACGGACTTGAGAGCACCGAGGCGCGTTTCAGTTTCAAGGCAGTCATGGCGCGGGTGCACGAGATTATTCGCAGCATCGAGCCTCACGACAGTGTTGAGCGCTACACGAAACTCGGTGTCGAGGTGCTGCAGGGACACGGGAAGCTGCTCGATCCGTGGACGGTCGAAGTGGAGTTTGAGACCGGCGAGAAGCGTCGTCTGACCTCCCGCGCCATCGTCATCGCTGCCGGCGCGCGGCCGTTCGTGCCGCCACTGCCCGGTCTGGATGAAGTGGGGTATCTGACCAGTGACACGCTCTGGGAACAGTTCGCCGATATGGATGCACCGCCGCGGCGTCTGGTCGTACTTGGTGGTGGGCCGATCGGCTGCGAACTGGCGCAATGCCTGGCACGCCTGGGGTCGCAGGTCACGCAGGTGGAGATGCTTCCCCGCCTCATGACCCGCGAGGATGCAGAGGTGTCGGCTCTCGTGCGGCAGGCGCTGGAGCGCGACGGGGTCAGCGTACTGAGCGGCCACAAGGCGCTGCGCTGCGAGCGGCGCGGGGAACAGAAGGTTCTGGTGGTCGAGAATGCGGGCGTTGAGCACGCCATTGAGTTCGATGCGCTGCTGTGCGCCGTGGGCCGTGCGGCGCGACTCGAGGGCTACGGCCTGGAGGAACTGGGCATTCCCGCGCAGCGCACCGTGACCACCGACGAGTATCTGCAGACGCTGTACCCGAACATCTTCGCTGCCGGCGATGTGGCCGGCCCCTATCAATTCACCCACACGGCAGCTCACCAGGCTTGGTACGCCACGGTCAACGCACTGTTCGGCAGCATCCGGCGGTTCAAGGCCGACTACTCGGTCGTGCCCTGGGCCACGTTTGTCGACCCGGAAGTGGCCAGAGTCGGATTGAATGAGCAGGAGGCGAAGGAGAAAGGTGTTGAGTATGAGGTCACCCGCTACGCACTGAGCGAACTGGACCGCGCCATTGCCGACAGCGCCACGGGCGGATTCGTGAAAGTGCTGACGGTTCCCGGCAAGGATCGGATTCTGGGTGTGACCATTGTTGGTGAGCACGCGGGTGATCTGCTGGCCGAGTACGTGCTCGCGCTGAAGCACGGGCTCGGCCTGAACAAGATTCTGGGCACGATCCACACCTATCCGACGCTGGCGGAAGCCAACAAGTCTGCGGCCGGGGAGTGGAAGCGTGCGCATGCGCCGCAGGGTCTGCTGGCCTGGGCGAAGCGTTATCACGACTGGCGGCGCGGATAGACCATGACGCTGTCGGTCATCATTCCGGTATTGAACGAGGCCGCGGTCCTGCCGCAGACGCTGCAGAGCCTGGTGGCGCTGCGCGCGCGCGGCGTCGAGATCATCGTAGTCGACGGCGGCAGCGAGGATGCTACGCTGGAGATCGTGCGGAGCGCTGGCCTGGCCGTGCTCAGTGCCCCACGCGGCCGTGCCCGGCAGATGAATGCAGGTGCGGCGGTTGCCAGCGGTGACATGCTGCTGTTTCTGCATGCCGATACCGGGCTGCCCGCCAGGGCAGACGCAGCAGTCGTGGCGGCATTGACCGATGACCGTCATCTATGGGGCCGATTCGACGTGCGAATTGCCGGCCGTTCTCCGATGCTGTGTGTGGTTGCCTGCCTGATGAATCTGCGTTCGCGCCTCACCGGCATCGCCACGGGCGACCAGGCAATTTTTGTCGCCCGCCAGACGTTCGCCACAGCGGGTGGCTTTCCCGATCAGGCGCTGCTCGAAGACATCGAGCTGTGCCGACGTTTGTTGCGGATGTCCCGGCCGAAATGCCTGCGCGAGCGCGTGGTGACTTCCGGCC
This sequence comes from Gammaproteobacteria bacterium, assembly GCA_021773365.1. Taxonomy (GTDB): domain Bacteria; phylum Pseudomonadota; class Gammaproteobacteria; order Steroidobacterales; family Steroidobacteraceae; genus JAJFKF01. The sequence continues at coordinate 16,448 of JAJFKF010000151.1, forward strand.
GCCGCTGGGAGCGTGGTGGCGTGTGGCGGACGATCGTGCTGATGTGGCGCATACGCTGGGCCTACTGGCGCGGGCGACCGGCCAGCGAGCTGGCGAGGATGTATCGATGAAATCCACCCGCATCATCATTTTCGCCAAGGCGCCACAGCCCGGAGTGAGCAAAACACGCCTGATTCCGGCGCTGGGCGAGCAGGGCGCTGCCGACCTGGCGCATCGCCTGCTTGTGGAAACGCTGCACAGTGCACTCGATGCCGGCCTCGGCCCGGTCGAACTGTGCATGACGCCCGAACACGAGACGCCAGCCTGGCAATCCGTTGCGTTGCCCGATGGGCTGCAGTTCAGCGATCAGGGCACCGGTGATCTGGGAGCGCGCCTCGCGCGCGCTGCGCGGCGCGCCGTCGACAATCTCGAGTCGGTCATGCTCATTGGCGCCGATTGCGTCGAAATGTCAGCGGCGCTGCTTCGCGATGCCGCGGCGGCGTTGCAGCAGACCGGTACGGTCATCAATCCCGCGACGGATGGCGGCTATGTACTGCTGGGCCTGACCAGATTCGATGAACTGCTGTTTCGCGACATGCCCTGGAGCACGGCCGTGGTTGCGGCGGAAACGTTGCGTCGCGTCGGTGCGCTCGGCTGGCCCTTGCATGTGGGGGCAACGCTGCACGACGTGGACGTGCCGCAGGATCTGAAGCACCTGCCGGCGGAGTGGGCGCCCATGCCTCGAAGCCCCTCGACAACCAGTTTCATGCCGCAAGCGGCGGCCTTCCTCGGAGTGGATCTCGATGCTTGAATCAGTGAAAACGTACTACGGTCAGACCCTGCAGACCTCGGATGATCTGAAGACCTCCGCCTGTTGCGATCTCTCGGCGACGCCGGAATGGCTCAAGCCACTACTGGCCAATGTTCATCCTGAAGTCACCGCCCGCTACTATGGCTGCGGCCTGGTCTGTCCACCGCTGCTCGAGGGTTGTCGCGTGCTGGATCTCGGCTCCGGTTCCGGACGCGATGTCTATGCGCTGGCACAGCTGGTCGGCGCCGGTGGGGAAGTCATCGGCGTGGACATGACACCAGAGCAGCTGGAGGTGGCCGAGCGGCACCGGGAGTATCACGCCCGCAAATTCGGCTTCGCCAATGTCTCCTTCCGTGAAGGCTACATCGAGCAGCTTGAGCAGCTTGACTTCGAGCCCGGCAGCTTCGATGTCATCGTCTCGAACTGCGTGGTCAACCTTTCCACGGACAAGGCGGCGGTGTTGAGCAATGTACATCGCCTGCTCAAGCCCGGCGGGGAGTTCTATTTTTCCGATGTGTATGCCGACCGGCGAGTGCCGCTGGCGCTGCAGGATGATCCGGTGCTCTATGGCGAATGCCTTGGTGGCGCGCTGTACTGGAACGACTTTCATCGCCTGGCTCATCGCACGGGCTTCCCCGATCCACGGCTGGTAACCGATCGGCCGCTGCAGATCACCGACGCGAAGATCGCGGAGCGCGTCGGTACGCTGCGCTTCGTGTCCGCCACCTACCGGATGTTCCGCCTCGAGGCACTGGAAACCGCCTGCGAGGACTACGGCCAGGCAGTGGTCTATCGTGGCAGCGTGCCGGGCTGCCCGCATACCTTCGTGCTGGACCAGCATCATGCAATCGAGACCGGGCGGGTGTTCCCGGTCTGCGGCAATACCTGGCGCATGCTGCATGACACGCGCTTCCGCTCACATTTCGAGTTCATCGGTGACTTCAGTCATCACCATGGTCTGTTTGCGGGCTGCGGTGGAGATCTGCCGCTGGATTTCACCGGCGAGCGACGCGACGCAGCTGCCTGCTGCTGAGTAGCTGACCAGCCGGAATCACCATGGAGTATCTACTCGTCGCCGGTGCCGCCTTCCTGGCCTTCAGCAACGGCGCCAACGACAACTTCAAGGGCTTCGCCACCGTCTGGGGTTCGAACATCCTCAACTATCGCCAGGCCCTGACGCTGGCAACAATTGCCACCGTGCTCGGCAGTGTGGCGTCACTGGTGCTGGCGGAGGCGCTGGTCCGGCAGTTTTCCGGCAAAGGCCTGGTGCCTGACGATGTCGCCGGCAGCCAGATGTTCATTTTGAGCGTGAGTCTGGGTGCGGCGGTAACCGTCATGCTCGCCGCCCGGGCAGGGCTGCCGGTATCCACGACTCACGCCCTGATAGGTGGGCTGGTCGGCGCCGGAATGGCGCAGGGCGATGGCGACGTGAACTTTGGCAGTCTCGCTGGCGCCTTTCTGCTGCCGCTGCTGCTCAGTCCGTTCATCGCCGCCACGCTGGGTGTTCTCGCTTCCCGTTTCCTCGGCAGGCGAGCGCAGCGTCGTGAAGATGCCTGTGCCTGCATTACGGTGGAGCCGGTTGCCGTGCAGCGGGGCGCGGTCGGCGTACTGGCCCGCCGCATCGGCGGTCCGCGATTGATCATGGGAACGGATGCCCAATGCGATCAGATCGCCACGCCGGCAATTCGACTGCCGGTCGCCTCCGCGCTTAATCGTGTCCACACCCTTTCAGCGGCATCCATTTGTTTCGCGCGTGGCGTCAACGACACGCCCAAACTGGCTGCGCTGCTCATGACTGCCCAGGCATTCGATGCTCAAGGCGCCAGTCTCGTCATCGCCGCCACGATGGCCGCGGGTGGGCTGATGTTTTCCCGCCGCGTAGCGCGGACCATGAGCCAGCGCATGGTCAAGATGAATCAAACGCAGGGGCTTGCCGCCAATCTGATCTCGGCCGCGCTGATCCTGTTCGCCAGCAAGCTGGGCATGCCGGTGTCGACCACCCATGTCGCGGTAGGGTCGATTGCCGGGGTCGGCGTGGGTGGGCGCAGCATAGACTGGAAGACGACCCGCACCGTCCTGCTGTCATGGATAGCGACGCTGCCGCTCGCTGCGGTTCTGGCGTATGCGATCGCCCGGGCGGGGTGAGGCCGCCGCGGGTTTCCGGCGTTGACCTGAATTCAGCCTACCGCAGCCCCGTTTCCTGCCGCGCAATCACCAGTCGCTGGATCTCGCTGGTGCCTTCGTAGATCTCGGTGATTTTCGCGTCGCGGAAGTAACGCTCCAGCGGCATCTCCTTGCTGTAGCCCATGCCGCCGTGGATCTGCAGCGCCTGGTGGGTTACAAACATCGCCGTCTCGGAGGCGAACAGTTTTGCCATGCTGGCTTCCAGCGTGTTGCGTCCGCCGTTCTTGCGCACCTCCATTTTGTTCCACGCCGCCCGATAGGTGAGCAGGCGCGCGGCGTCGAGACGGCACTTCATGTCGGCCAGCTTTGACTGGATCATCTGAAAAGTTCCGATGGGCGCACCAAAGGCTTCGCGCTCACGGGCATACTCCACCGCCGCCTCATAGGCCGCGCGGGCAATGCCGCAGGACTGGGCGGCGATGCCGACGCGCCCGGCATCGAGCACGGACATGGCGATGGCGAAGCCCTGGCCGTCCTCGCCCAGGCGGTTCTCCACCGGACATCTGTAATCCACCAGTTCGACCTCGCAGGTGGCCGAGGCGCGGATGCCGAGCTTGGGCTCGGTCTTGCCGCGTACGAAACCCGGCTGGTCGGTCTTCAATAGAAATGCCGTGATGCCCCTGGCCTTCTTTTCCGGCGCCGAGGTGGCGAACAGCAACATGAAGTCTGCCACTGGTCCGGAGGTAATCCAGGATTTCTTGCCGTTGATGATGTAGTGCTTGCCGTCCGGCGACAGCGTCGCGCGGGTACGCATGCTGCCGGCGTCGGAGCCGGACTGCGGCTCGGTGAGCCCGTAACAGGCGATCGCTTCGCCCCGGGCCACCGGGGCCACGAAGGCCTGCTTCTGCGCCTCGGTGCCGAATTGAAGGATGCCGTTGGAATAGAGGGAATTGTTCACCGACACGATGGTGGAATGGGCCGCATCTGCGGCCGCGATTTCCTCCATCACCAGCACGAAACTGATGGCATCAAGCCCCGAGCCGCCGTATTCCTCCGGCACTTCCACACCCATGAAGCCCAGTTCGCCGGCCTTGGCTATGGTGGCCTTGGGAAACTCCCCGCTGGCATCGTGCTGCGCGGCCACCGGCGCGATCTCCTGCTGCGCGAATTCCCGCGCTGCGGCCTGAATCATCAACTGCTCGTCGGTAAAGCGAAAATCCATTGACCTCTCCATTACAACCTGCCATTGCCGGCGGTCGCTGCGACCGGTCGGCACCCGTGAGGGCGGCATTTTACCGGAGCGGGGCTAGGGGATGGGGTTCCCATTTCTGGCGCTTCGCAATGGCACCGGGAGCGGTGATGTGCTGCAATCGCGCCCGCCAAGAAAACCCTCAGGCGCGTCAGCCCTTCGGCCGTGGTCGGTCCGTCGGCTCGCCGGCGCGCAAAAGGACATGCAGAAATGCACACCATTCGGGACGATCTGCGAGCCACACTTGCCAGAAGCGGCGTAGACCTTCTGCCCATGCCGCAGGTGGCCAGCCGCATCATGGCTCTGGCCTTCGATCCATCCAGCGAGGCTGCGCAGCTCGCCGATCTGATCCAGCGCGACCCCAGTCTTGCCGGCCAGCTCATGCGCGTGGCCAATGCGCCGCTGTACCGGGGGCGGGAGCAGATCGAATCCCTGCAACAGGCCATCACCTGGCTGGGTATGGGCGAGGTGCAGAACCTGGCGGTGGCGCTGGCCGTACGCGGACAGGTGTTCAAGGCCACCGGACACGAAGTGGATGTCGACGAGATGTGGCGTGAGTCGCTGGCCACGGCCATGTGGGCGCAGGAAATCGGCCGCGCCCGGGACAGGGACTCGGACGTGGCCTATCTGTGCGGGCTGCTGCATGCCATCGGGCGTGTGGCGGTGGTGCGGGTGCTCAGCACCGTCGAAGCACAGCAACGCATGGTGTGCGACGCGCGTACCTTCTCCCTGCTGCTCGACGAATTCGAGCAGGAGTTCGCCGTACCGGTGCTGAATGAGTGGCAGCTGCCGCGCCGGGTGAGCGCGGCAGTGCTGGGGTGGCGCAGCTACGAGCGGGTGTCGGATTTCCGGGAAGACGCCGCAGTGACGCACGCGGCGCGGCAGCTGGCCACCGCATCACTGCATCCGGCGTTGCTGCAGGTGGACTACCTGCTGAGCAATCCGGTGTTCGCGGAGTTGCAGGTGGATCAGGCGGCGCTGGAGGGATTGCTGCAGCGTAGTGATGAGATCAGGGCGTTTGTGATGGGGTTCTGATCTGATCGATACGGGCTATCTTAACTGCGTGCGATTTCGGACCCGGCTTGAGCTGAAATTCGCGCACTCACCGCATATTTTCCTCCTTTCCCCACTCGGCAACTTGAATTAGGTCCAGTTCAACGAGTTCCTTCATCCATTTGTCAAATGCAACTTGATCGGCAGCATAGTGTCCAGATCTGTCGATACCAAGTCTCACTCCGCCCGTTGCCTGACGCAAGAATAGAATACCGCGCGACACTGCAGGGTGTGCCGGATGGCCGATACGGGTAAAAATCCAGATCGTACGCCGACTGGCAGATTCGCAAACATACTGATTCGTCGCGTAGTGATGACACTTGATATCCGGGATAGCTTCCACTTCCGCAAGATACTCCCGCCAGTCCGTTGGAGTTATCTGCCCAGCAGAGTAACGGGGGGTAATTCGCTCTCCTGCAGATGCGATCGCCGGCGTCAAACCAATTACAATGAGAGACCACGTGAAAATATGAGCTATGGATCCGGCCTTCATTTCTTTGGGCACTCACGCGTTGCATCGGCAAGAAGTTTCTGAACTGAAGCGGAGCTTTCCAGATTCATGGCTAAATCCAAGGCCCTCTGTCCTCGCTTGTTTACAATGCAGGGGTCTACGCCACTGCGGAGCAATTCAGCAACTACTGGCGTTGCGTCTTGTCCTGGAGTGGGCCAAGCAGCCTGGTGAAGAGCCGTGTAATCGCCGCCGCCCAGCACATTCGGATCCACCCCCCAGGACAAGACCAACTTCAGAATTCCTATGTCTCCAGTGCGGAGAGCGCCTTTGACAGCAAATTGTAAGGTTGATTGGCCCGAATGACCGCGCTGGTTTATGCTGGCGCCGGCTTCTCTCAGAAGGGTAGCGCAGCGTATATCGCCCATTGAAAGCGCATTTTCCAATGCCGAAAAACCCGAGTATTGGTCAACGAAATTCGGGTCTGCCTTGTGATTGAGCAGTAACTTTAGCGCGGCATCGTCACATACTAACTGGCCATTCTCAAAATGGGTAATGGCAGCACGGAGCGGGGACAGAGGCGATCCTTTCGGAGTGGGATTTGCTCCCCCCTCAAGCAGGTCCTTTAGTTTCGAGAGGTCACCTGCATCAATCGCGCGAATGATCTCGATCACACCTCGCGGAACACCATTTGCCTGACTCATGTTGCTCAGATTCCACATGCCATCATTCTCTCGACCCCCTGACACGAGCAAGCCAAGTATCAGCGCTGCCGCTAGTGCTAGTGGGTAGATGCCCGCGTTCACAGTCTCGGGCCTCGACCGCACTGATTTCCGATTTGCAAAGGATCGAGTCCCCAAAGAACAGACTCCTGCAGTATTTTAAAGAGAGCGCGTGAGCATCAGAGAAAACGCCAAACGCGAGCGCTGATCGCTTTGTCCGCTCATTTGAACTCTCTGCGCATCACACTGCTATTGCAGCGCGCCAGCGGACTTGAGGAATTCAACGACGGCCGTGTGACCTTTATAACTAGCATTCTTCAGTGGAGTCCATTGGCTTTCACCGCTGCGCAGATTCACGTTCGCCCCTGCAGCGACAAGTATCTTGCACATCTCAATATCGCCATGGTAGGCAGCGGAATTTAGCGGAGAACCACTCAGGGTGCTGCCAAGGTTCGGATCGGCGTTACGAGCAAGCAGCCGCCGCGCTATTTCATGTTGACCATGGGATGCTGCGGCACGTAATGCGGGTCCCGACTTCTCCCCTGGCATCCAATTGACATCAATCTGCGGGTTGCGCTCCAGAATTCGTTGAGCGGCTTGTACATCCCCCGTCGTCGCGGCCGAATACAACTCACGCTCAGGAGAATCAAAGAGACTGCAAGCCTGCACTGCAACGAAAAATAAACATAAGACAACATGAGTCAGCAAACGAAATGTATTTCGTGGAGATGGAGCTGCCGGTTTGGTGTGCACCTCAACGTAAGGTACGGAGGTGTTTATGGCAGATCGAGCAGTCCGGTATGCGCCGGAGTTCAAGCGGCAGATGGTGGGGTTGGCCAGATCCGGGCGGACCCCGGCATCGCTGGCCAAGGAGTTTGGTCCCAGCGCGTGGACGATCGCGCTATGGGTCAAGCAGGCCGCGCGTGACAGCGTTGACGGTGATGGCGGGCTGAGCAGCGCGGAGCGCGATGAGCTGCGGCGCCTGCGCCGCGAGGTGCGTCGGTTGAAGGAGGAGCGCGATATCCTCTCAAAAGCCGCGGCCTGGTTTGCCACGGAGAGCGGCGTGACGTCCAAGCGCTCTTCGGATTCGTGAAGGCTTACCAGGCCACCCATTCGGTAGCGAAGATGTGCCACCTACTGGGGATTTCCAGGAGCGGGTTCTACGCCCAGGTGAATCGACCGCTGTGCCAGCGCAAGTATTTTGATCTGGTGCTGACGGGCAAGATCGCTGGCATTCATCGGCGTTCGCGTGACACGTATGGATCGCCGAACATCCATGCGGAACTGGCCGACGAGCATGGCATTCGCGTGGGCCGCAAGCGCGTCGCGCGACTGATGTCCGCGGCAGGGCTTCGGGGTGCCACGCTGCGCAAGTTCGTGGTCACCACCCGGAGCGATCCTGAGGCGCAAAAGCCTGCGGATCTGGTGGAACGGCGGTTCTTTGCCAGCGCCCCGGATCAACTGTGGGTAGCGGACATCACCTACATCCCGACCTGGTCGGGCTGGCTGTATCTGGCGATGGTGCTGGATGTGTACTCGCGCAAGATCGTCGGCTGGGCGATGGACACGAACCTGAAGACACCGCTGATCCTTGACGCACTGGAGATGGCGATCACCCAGCGGCAACCCAGCAATGTCATCCATCACTCGGACAGGGGCTGCCAATACACCAGTTACGCGTTCGGCAAGCGCTGCCGCGAAGCCGGAGTCATGCCATCGATGGGCGCTGTGGGTGATGCGTACGACAACGCGATGGCAGAGAGCTTCTTTGCCACGCTGGAGCGTGAGGTACTCAATCGTCGGCGCTTCAAGAGCCACGCCGAAGCCAGGATGGCCGTGTTCGAATGGATCGAGGGCTGGTACAACCCGCATCGTCGTCACTCCGCACTGGGTTACCGCTCACCGGTCAACTACGAGCGGGTGCATCAGCAATCCAGAGCCAAGAATCCGGAGCTTCTGCCGCCTTCGGCGTCAGACTCCCCGGTGTTGTAAGATGGAACAGACCGAAGAAGACGGATACAGACAAACAGTCATGTGTCCCCGAAAACGGGGCAACTCCACACCCACAGGTTTCTTGGGTCCATGGAAAGCTCCAGGCAGCTGCCCTGGCCCAGCAGGTGTCCATGGTCCACCTGGAACGATGCCGTTTGGGTCCGGGATCGTTGCGAAGCTAATGCCAGTGGCGAGAGCTGTTTCGCCAGCTCCGCTGGAACATTGTGACTGCTCCCCTTGCGTCTACTAACGCTCATGATTACGCCGTGCTATCTTTCCATTAAGAATTACAGATCCAGTAATACTGAATACAAACACATAAACCACGGCAACTATTACCCGTGATGCCGTGGTGTCTATGATGCCAGCCCGCATAATAATGGCCGGCATGAATCCAATAATACCCAAGGCAATCAAGGTGGCCGCAGCCTGGCCTCTGCTCCAAGCCAGAATCTTCCGGGATGCTAGAATCAGCAAGACTATCCCTAGCATCAAACAAACAATCAAAATCGTAGTTACCATAACTCACCTAGTTCTTTGGGCGTCGACAGGCGGAATCCGTTAACGATAGGGCTGCCGTGCCAATCTCTACGCCTAAGCCGGTGTTCGTCATTGTTGTATAAGCTGGAACATAATCGCTGCTCACATTCCGAAATAGTTTCCAGCTACCTGGACGAAGAACATTTCTGAGAAGCGACGCCGCGGATCCGGAGATATTCGCCACATCCACCGCCACGTTCCCTACCGTATCGCCTGCAATGCTTGTAGCCGCGGAGCGGACAAATCCAGGCTCCCCAGTAAAACCTTCCTGAATATTACTTAAGCCGAGTGTCCCCAAGGGCGCGCCTCCTACACATCCAAGTCCCGTGCCGCAAAGTGCAGCTCCTGCAACGACTTGTGCGGCTCCGCCGACAACGCTTCCAGTTCTTAAGAGAACGTTCAGCCCTTCTTGTCGAATAAAACCTAACAGCGAGGGCTCTTCGTAAGCCGTTTCATCGCTAGGTGAAGCTCCGCATGGCTGACTTTGCGTCCGGTCTCCGGGTCGCACCGGAATATCGAACACTCCCGGACCGCTGCCATCGGGTGGCGCAAATGGTCCACCCCCTCCGCCAGGAGGGTTGGAGAGATCCGGTACCCAAGGCTCCTCATTTAAATTGTGACACTGACCTCTTCTGTCCCGATACGATTCATATACCCACGAGCCGTCAAGCTGCCACGCCTCAACATAGTTGGAAAATCCCCGGCAATCGCGCAGATAGTAGGCCTCATACAGCCGTGTCGCCCCCACATCAATGGTGTCGTCGTCCTGGGTCTGAAATCCCGTTGGATCGGTGAACGACAGCGGACTGTTGAACACATAGCTGTAGCGATTCCAGCTCTGGCTGTTGGCGGGGGCCTGCACGATCGGATCCGGACTCAAAAACCTGCCCAGCTGCGGATCGTACACCCGCCCGTTCATGTGGATAAACCCGGTGCGGTCCAGGTGCTCGTGCCCGGTGAACCCCAGCGCGATGCGGCTGGAGTAGAAGTGCATTCCCCAGTCGTAATCGGGATAGAGCATGGGGTTGAGCAGGTCGTTGAGCTCGGCGGCACCGATGTTCTGCTGCCAGTTGGCCGCCTTGCGCGTGCCGAAGGGCTCGAAGGCCAGCGTGCGCAGTGGATAGCCGTGCTGATCGGTCACCGTGTCGATGGAACCGAGATGATCGCGGTGGGCGTATTCCAGGTTGGTCACGAACTGCGGTTGACCGTTGTGCATCCAGATCGCCTGTACGCGCATGATGTTCTGTCCAATGCGCAGCTTGATTGTCGCCAGCAGCCCGGAGGGGTCGTTCGACAGGGAGGTGCTTTCATAGGCCCCGACGTAGTAGGTGCTCTCCTGGCGCGTGATGCCCCCCTCCTTCCAGGTGCTGCGCCGGTGTACCCGCCGCCCGTCGGTGTCGTAGCGAAACTCCTCCTTGGCCGTGGGGGAAGGGTCGGAGAGGCTGCTGCCCACGACAATCGTGGTGGGTTGGTTGGCGAGGTTATAGGCGATGTGCTTGTCCAGGGTAGTGCCGGTGCGGTCGTATTTGGTGATTGCTCCGTTGTTGTTGTAGGTGAGCTGGTGCGCCACCCCCTCGATTACCACATCGGTCACCGCGTGCGGGCCGGCCAGACCGGCCCCGTAACTGTAGCTGGTCACATCGGTGTCGCTTGAGAGCGTGCTGGTGCTGGAGGTGAGGTTGCCCAGGGCGTTGTAGGCATAGTTCAGGTCGCGCGTGTTGGCGCTGTTGATGAAGGTCTCGGCCTGGGTGAGGCGGTTGAGCGCATCGTAGCCGAAGGTCTCCTGGCGGGTCTGGCTGCTCATGGTGCTCATGCGGCTTTCCAGAATGCCGTTGCTGCGCCAGGCGTAGTCGAGGTTCTGCACCACATAGGAACTCTTGGTGGTGTCGATGGCCGTCAGGCGACCGGTCTTGGCATCGTAGGCGCGATCGGTCACTACTCCGTTGCCGTAGGTCTCCTTGGTGGCCTTGCCGAAGGCATTGGCGCTGTTGAGGGTCTGCAGTACCGTGCTGCCGTTCTTCAGTTGCGAGAGGTAGCCGTAGCTGTTGTACACGCGGGTGACCGTGTAGCTGCCGGGATAGGTCACCGTGGCGAGGCGCCCGTAGCCATCGTAGGTATAGGCGGTGGTGAAATTGGCGGCGGTGCTGCCGCCGATGGGCACAATGCTGGTGACGGTACTGGTCAGTCTTCCGGCGGTGTTATAGCTATACGTTTCCGTAAAGCCATTGCCGGTGGTGCGAGAGGCGAGCTTGCCGATGCCGTTGGTCGGGTCCCAGCTCCAGGTGCTGGTGCCATCAGCATTGTTGCGCTGGGTTATGCGCCCGAGCTTGTCGTAGGTGAACTGGGTCTCCTGGTTCAGGTTGTCTTTGATCTTGATCACCTCTCCGAGGGCGTTGTACTCGGTGATGATCGTCCCGGCGTTCGGGTCGATCAGCTTGGTGCGGTTGCCCGCGGCATCGTACTCCATGGTGGCCTGTGTCGTGCCGGCGCTGCCGCCGTCGACGGTGGCGCTGAGCAGGTTGCCGTTGGCATCGTAGGCATAACTGACAGTTGCGGCCTCGGTGGTGCCGTGGGCATCGGTGGTGCTGACCAGCTGGCCGAGCAGGTTGTACTGGCTGCGCTTGATCTGGGTGGCTACTGTGGCGCCAGCGCTGTTCTTGACGGTCTCGGTGACAGTCACGACTACCTTGTCGCTTTCGACGGCGTAGGCCACTGCGGTACTGCCACCGTCGGCCCGCGTAACGTTGGCGACCCGATTGCGGATGTCATAGCCATAGGTCACGTAGTGCACTGTACCGCTGAAGTAGGGCTGTGATTCCTTGTGCACGCGCCCCAGGGCGTCATACCAGATGTCAGTCTTGCTATAGCTGCCGCCGAAGCCCTGCGTCTCGGTGCGGATTGTCCGTCCGAGCTTGTCGTGGTAGCTGCGCTGGACCGGGGAGATGTCCGAATTGCTCTCGAGGCGGTAGACCGAAGTGATGCCGTTGACCGTGACGGTGGCATCGGCGATGTAGCTGGAGTACGTGGTGACCCCATGACTGGTCACGCTGGTGGTTCGCCCGAACGGATCGCGCGTGCTGGTGGAGGTCTGTCCGCCCGGATTGGTGACCGAGGAATAGGCATTGAATCGGTGATCGCAGCTGTTGGCGATGGTTTGCTGATTGAGTGGGTTGGTCAGGCACAGGGGGTGGCGCCCGTCGTGGAAGTTGCTGGCGCTGTGGGTGCGGGTGACGATGTTGACACCCTCCACCGTGGTGCCGGTTTTGTTACCGTCGCCGTTATAGGTGTAGCTGGTGGTCAGCGCAAGGGTGGGATGGTTCGGGAAACGAACCAAGCTGTCGACCTTGAGCGATGTGGCGTTGGCCGCAAAGGTGGCATTCTGCACGATGGGCGTGCCGATGCCGCTGGGTCCGGCCCAGCTGGTAGTGCTCATGGTCTTGGTAAATCCAATCAGCCAGGCGCCACTGGTGCGGTTCTCGAAGGTGGCGCTGTTCTGCACAGTGTTGGAGATGCCGCTCGGGGTGTAGGTCGGCACAGCGCCCCAGATGCTGCCCGGGGTGCCGGCACTGGCGCCGCTGGCGGTGGTCGTGGTGGTATCGACCTGGGAGACAAAACCCCCGGAGAGGGTCAGCGCTGTGGCGCTGTGGCGCACCCCCAGTTGCGTGCTGCCCTCGTAGATGAATTGAATGTTTTGCGTGGCGTAGGGCAGAAGGGCGCCGGAGGTCGTGCCCTGCTGGGCATAGGCGCTTTCCACGCGGGTCAGCGTCAGGCTGTGCGATCCGTACAGATTATTGTACTGATGCACCCGCGCGACCTGACCGGCAAAGGGAAAATCCAGGCGATGCTGCGCATAGGTCACGATGCCGGACTGCAAATCCCTGATGCGCTGGGCGTAGAAGCCCAGAAAGCCCCAGTGCTCGGTGCTGGTCAGGCCCTTGCCCTGGTAGCTGTAGGTGGTGTCGTGATAGCCGCTGGCGGTGCCATCGCTGCGACGCAGCTGCGTGACGACATGGCGCAGCGCCGCGCTGCTGGCGCCGCTCAGCAGCGCCGTACCCGAGGGCGGGGTGCCCTCGCCGAAGGGGCGCTCGGAGAACAGGAAGGCATTCGTGCCACCCTCGATCACCGTCTCGTAAAGGAACTGCTGGTCCGCTCCCAGTCCATCGGTGATCTTGCTGACCAAAATCGGTACACCGCCCATGGTGGGGCTGGGCGTGCTCCAGTCCACAACGAGGGGGTTCATACACTGCACCGCCGTGCCCGCCGCGTTGTAGCCGCAGTCCTGGATCTTCTTGAGGCGGGTAGTGCCGCCTGAGTTCTCGTGCAGCAGTCGGTACTCGCGCACCTTCACCCCATCCAGCTGTGTGCGCACGGTGTGCAGGAACACCGCCTGGGTCTGCTCGGCAGAGCCGATCGATACCGCACCGGCGTCGCTGCGCAGCAGGTACTCGAACACTACTTTCGCCCCGCTGTAGGCGATCTCCAGCGGATAATTGATGCCCTTGGCGGCATTGTGGTGATAGGTGTAGGTGATGACCTTGCTATCTGTGTTGGTGGCCTTGTTCACCGACCACTGGTAGTCCACCCCGCCGTTGTAGTTCACGCGGCTCCCGCTGCCGTTGCCGTATTCCAGCACCGTGCCGTCGGGGGTGATGACCTCGAACCAGATGCGGCCGCCCCCGGCGTCCTTGATGACCACCTTGGTGTAGCTTTCGATCCGGGTGCGATAGATGGCTCCCTGGGTCAGATGCGACCCGGAGACTTTGACCAGTGGCATGCCATCAAGACAGAGGCTGTCCTCGCCGTTCAGCTGAATATTGTTGGCGCCGTCCTGGCCGACCACACAGCGGCGGATCTGCGAAATGCCCGCCGCGCGCCAGCCATAGCCAATCGTGTCCTCGGGGAGCTTCCGCTCCAGTCGCCCGATTCCCCGACCGCTGCTGTACGCGATGCTGAGATTGGGCTGAAAACCAGCCACGCCGGAGACAAGCTGCAAGGGTACGCTCACCACTGCATCGCCATTGGATGCCACATCCATCTCATGCGGCGGGGTACCCGCTGCAAGCCCTGAGGTCACTTCACTCGGTGGTGTGGTCACGCCCGGAACGGGCGGCGGCGGCGGCGTGGTCACCGCCACATCCCAGTAGTCCTCCAGGAAGTGATAACCCGTATAGGGGCTGTAGATCAGAAACAGCATGTGGTAGTTGTGCGTGCCCACCGCCTGGCCGGTGCGGTGCACATCGTCGTAGGCGGCGTAGATCGGTACGTTGTTCC
>JAJFKF010000152.1 GCA_021773365.1 Gammaproteobacteria bacterium
AAAAGCCTTGGATGGCTTTTCCCACGGCCCCCTGGTTGGGGTCTTGCTGCCGGCCCCCGGACGCCCGCCCCGATCCCCTGTGTGCCCGGCACGATCCGTCCACCAGGCACCACGGCACGGGAACCGTAGTACGCAAACGCGCCCTGCCTATGCGCCCGTAACCCGCACCCGCCCGATCACCTGCCCACTGCGATTGTGCCGCATCTCATACTCCACCACCTCGGTGGTGATGGTGCCGCCACCGGGCCCCGGCTGCACCCCGATGATGCGCAGCAGGACATCCAGCGAAATGTTGCCCGCATAGTCGATCTTGTCGCGAATGCCCTGGGCCTCGGACGCCGGCACCTTCCATATCTGCGCGGTGCGGCCGTTGGCGAACTTCACCGACACTTTCTGCCCCAGCGCATTGAACTCCACCATCGAACTCGGCGCCAGCGCCCGCACGGTGAACTCACCGTACGCGGGATCGTAGTCACTCAGGTTCGCGCCCATGGACAAACGAAGCCGGCCGACGCCGCGCACACCGGCGGCGCCGGATTGCAGCTCCGCCCTTGCCATGGTGCGCATACCGGCCTTTTCGGGCGGCGGCGCCGAGCGCACCCGCCGGTCCTCCTCAACCCAGGTATCGATGGGTGGAGTAATGCCGGTCAGATCGTAGTAGAGAAAGACCATCGTGCTGTGATCGGGATTGACCAGCTCGCCGGTGCGGTCGGGAAAGGCCCCCGGGGTGGCCTTCGCCACCGGTTGCGCACCGCCACTGCCGCCGGACGCAGAACCGGAACCGGCAGCCGCATCGGCGCCGTCCGCCGCAGCCGCGCCGGCGGCGGTGTCAGCACTGCCGCCGGCCGAACTACCGTCCCCGCCGCAGCCGGCAAGCAGCAGCACCGCGGCCAGCGCGCCCGCTGCCGCGATGCCACGCGAAATGTCACTCTGTTGTGCGCGCATGTCGTTCCGTCCTGCGATCACAGCTGTGGCCCGTCAGCGTTTTTGGACGCCTCTTCGACTTCCTTCGCCTTGCGCTGTGCATCCATCTGCTGCAGCGCCTGCTCGGTGCCGGTGATGGCCTCATAGCCGTCCGCCTGATTGATCACGCCCACCTGCATGTATTGACTGAGGGCCGGATTCTCGCGCAGCGGTGCGATGTACGCCGCCACCACGGTGCCGCAGTCAGGCGAGAAGTTCGTGCCGCCATCCGGATCGGCGCTGGCGTTGCATTTGTGGAACAGCGGCGAGGTCTCGGTAACCAGACGCCCGAGCGGATCGTAGGCCCAGGTGAGGTTCACGCCACCGTTGCGCTTCTGATTGCGCGTGGGCGTGCCATATTTTTTCAGCAGGGCTTCTTCGACACTGGTCACCGTCGGATTGCGGCCCTCGGCAAACCACTCCTCACGCGCCGCGGCGATCACCTTCTCCTGACCAGGAGTGCCCATGGTGCTGACATACCACTTCGCCTGCCCCGGCTCCATGTCCTGCACCACGCGGTTTGAACCGCGCGCCATCATGTTGTCCTGCATCTCCTGCATGATCTGCTTGGAGGTCTTCACCACCCGCGGCTCGGCAAAGCGGGCGGCAAAACCCTGGCGCAGGGTCTGCCCGTAGGTCTTGATGTTGAAGCGGCGGGAGGAGTCGGTGCTCACGACCATCAGGTCATGGGTGCACATCACGGTGTTGGCGGCTTCCTCATAAGTCATTCCCGGACGTACGCCGAGCACATCGTCAACGGGCGCGCCATCGGGACGCTTCGCAGCAACCTTGGCAGGACATTTCAGCTTGCCGCGATTCTCCTTCGCCACCTGCTCGGCACTGGCCTCGCCGGTGGGCGCCGGTTTGGCAGCCTGATCGGCGCCTCCCGCACCAGCAGCGCCATCGTCTTTCGAACCGCAGCCGGCCAGCATGCCTGCCGTCAAGAAAACTACCGCACAGATTCTTGTTTGCATAATCGCCTCAATTCGTAATGGTTTATTTGAAAATCACTTCTTCTTGAAAATATCCTTCAGCCCACCGATGGCCTTGCCCAGATCGGCCGTGGCACCACTGGTGCAACGCGGGATGCCGTCACAGGGATCAGGTGGGGGCTCGGGCGCGGCGGCAGCCGGCAACGAGAGCAGGAAAAGACTCAACAGACACAAAGCACCGGTCGCGGCCGGATCGACCCACGGGCACAGGCGTTTCATCTGAGTTCCCCCGGAACAGGCGATGCAGCCATCGCATTGTTATTGGAGCCTTGGAAATCCACGGGGGAAAATAGACCCGGGCACGGGGCTTGTCCAGCGCCATCTTTCAGCGGCCGAAATGGCGGCTCAGGTAGTCAATAATCTGGCGCCGCTGGTCTGCGGGCGGGGCAACCATGCCGTGTTTTTTGATCATCAGATCCAGCACGCCCTGCCACTGCTGCCTGGATTGCTGCTGCGCCATCAGCAGGCGTGTCTCATGGCAGGCGACGCAGTAGGCATGTACCAGGGCATAGCCTTCAGTGCGGGGCAGGCCGAAGAAAGGATCGTTGGGATCGAACTGTGGTCGGTCGCCGGTGCTGGCCCTGAAGCCCGATGGGGACCACGCCGAGGTGAAATCAATCTCTCCAGTCCAGTTTTCAGCCAGCTGGTGCACCCGTGCGCGCTGCGCTTCATCGATCACGACCTTTGCGGCGTCGCCTGCGGACTCACCGCCATCCCGACTACAGCCGGTCAGCATCAGCACTGCGGCCAGCACCGCAGCACCCGGAGCGGCAACCCGCAGGAAAAGTCTCACAACGCCACCACCGCGATGCGGTGCTGCATGTTGTTCAGATACCCTTTGGGGTTCCAGCCCGGCGTCACCGGCGGCTGCGCCTGGCCGGCATCATCGGTGGCGCGCGCCCACACCTCGTAGTAGCCCACCTGCGGCAGGCTCAGATCGGCACGCCAACGCTGCCAGGCATAGCGATTGGCCGGCTTCGCCAGCTCCGCCTGCTTCCAGGTGCTGCCAAAGTCCGTTGACACATCTACCCGCGCAACGGCGCGATCGCCCGCCCAGGCCTGTCCGCGCACCTCGAACGACGCGCCCGCATCGACGCGATGCCCGGTACGTGGAAAGGTCACCAGCGATTTCACCGGCAGCGACTCGATGATCGCGAAGTCCTCCGCGGGAACTTCCGTGCCCGGCGCCACCGGATAAGCGGGTACCCGATAGGACTCACCGGTCATCTTCTCGCCGTCATGCACCTGATCACGCACCCAGATGCGCTTGAGCCACTTCTGCGAGCAGGAGCCCGGCCAGCCGGGCACAACGAGCCGGAGCGGGTGCCCGTTGAGCAACGGAATGTCATTGCCGTTCATGGCGAAGGCGATGAGATTGTGCGCCTCCATGGCCTTCTCCATGGGCACGCCGCGCGAGATGGCTTCTTTGTCCGCATTGCCGGACAGATGCGTGTCGGCGCCGTAGTGCCCGGTGTACACCGCGCCAGGCTTGACCCCGGCAGCCTGCAGCACATCGCGCAGCCGCACCCCGGTCCATTCCGCGCAGCTGATGGCGCCAAAAGACCACTGGTTGCCGCGCGAACCGGGCACGAAGAATTTCCTGCCGTTACCGGCGCATTCGATCTGCAGGCGCAGACTGACCGTTTCGAAATCGCGGCGCAGGTCGGCGATGGAAAGATCCAGCGCACGCTCGACTTCGCCGTCGATGCGCACTTTCCAGCCGGCGGCTGCGTTCGCCTCCAGCTTCGGCGGCTGACCGTTGTTGCGCACGAACATGCGCGCACCCGGCGTGACCTCATCGTCGAGCAGGTGGGGTGGGGTTTCCATGTTCAGCGGGCGCTCGCCGAGGACGGTAAGACCTTCCCTGACGCCGGTGTCATCGGCCACGGCCAGTAGCATCACGCCGGTGGGCAGGTTCTTCAGGAAGGGAAGCGGCAGGCCGAACGCCAGGGCGCCACCGCCAGTCAGCTGCAGGGCGGCGCGGCGGGACAGTCTCCTGCCGCCGGATTCGTTCTCTTTCTTGCGCATGGTGCTCCCCGGCTGCGTTTCAGGCGTGGCGAACTTTCGCCGAGCGTCCGTAAAAACGCAACCGCCCGGAAGCTATCGGTCCGGCATCAAGGCATAGGCCTGCGCATCAGCCCGCTGCGCGTCCTGCACCTTGCCGCGCGCGCGCAGCGAGCGCGCCACCAGTTGCCATGCAGCGGACTGCACGGCAAGATCCGCCGAGGCGAGAGAGAGCGCCTTGCGCGCGGTACTTTCCGCCTGGGCGTAGTTGCCAGCCGCCTGCTGGACCTGCCCCAGCTCGATCCACAGCAGCGGATTGGCCGGCTCGATACGCAGGGCCCGCTCAATGGTGGCAATGGCCACCGGGAAATCGCCCGACCCCGTCAGCTTCCGTGCCTGCTCCACCAATGCCCGTGAGGCGGGAGCGAGCTGATACTGCCTGACCACCGGCGCGGTGGGCACGGGACGCGCGGGCGACGGGGGCAGTTGCTCCTGCGGCACGGAATCGGGCACGGCGGGCGGGGTCTGCGGCTCAACGGGCGGCTGCGACTGCGGGGATGGCGGCGTACGCGGCTGCGGCGCGGGACGTGGCGGCGCTGTGAGGCTGCAGGCGGTGAGTATCAGCAGGGCAGCCGGGACCAGGGCGCGGACCGGTATTCGCAAGACAGCGGGCATCAGCGGATGATACCGCGCAGCCAGTCACGCGCCCGGTCAGTGAAGTCCTGCAGGGGCTTGCCACAGCCGGACTTCATCGGCACCTCCGTGCCGCGCGGCACTGGCACGTACACCGCGTCGGCCACGCAATCCGGCGTGACGCCAAGCCCGGTGGGAAAGTCGATCATCAGCTCCTGCAGCGAATCGGGCAGCGCTGGCTGGAAGGACGTCACGTCGAGTCCGGACATCAACTGTGCCCACACCGGCAACGCGCCGGAGGCGCCGGTCAACCCTGTGGAACTGTTGTCGTCATAGCCCACCCACACCACCGCCAGGTGGCTGCCGGAGAAACCGCCGAACCAGCTGTCGCGAAAATCCGAGGACGTGCCGGTCTTGCCGGCCAGCGCCACGCCCGGCAGGCGCGCTTTCACGCCGCGGCCGGTGCCACGGTCCACCACCTGCATCAGCATGCGGTCCAGCTGGTACACCGCATCGGCATCGGCCACCTGCGTGACTTCCAGCTCAAAGGACTTCAGCGGTTTGCCCTCCGCGCTGACAACTGCCCGCACTGCGCGCAATGGCATGCGGAAACCGCCGCTGGCGAGGCTACCGTACATCTGCGCCACCTCAATCGGCGCCAGACTTACCGCGCCGAGCAGAATGGCGGGCACTTCCTCCACCTTCCCTTGCGCGCCCAGTTGTTTGAGCGTGCGCACCACCGCCGGCAGGCCCACATCCAGGCCCACATGCACGGTGGCGAGATTCAGTGATTCGGCCAGGCCGCGCACCAGGGGCACCGGGCCGGCATATTCATGATCGAAGTTCTCCGGCGCCCAGGTCTTGCCGGTGGGCAGTCGCAGCGACAGCGGCTCATCCATCACCATGCTGGCCGGGTGATAACGCCCCGTTTCCAGCGCCGCCAGGTATACCGCGGGCTTGACCAGCGAACCGATGGGTCGATGCGCATCCAGCGCGCGGTTGAAACCGTCAAAGCCGGCCTGCCGCCCGCCCACCAGCGCGATCACCTCACCGCTTTGCGGCGCGGTGACGACCACGGCGCCTTCAAGTTTCGCCTCGAGGGCGCCGGTCTTTGTTTTTCCCGCACGCTTGCGCGCCTGTGCCCGCGCCTTGTCGAGCCTGTCCAGTTGCTCGCTCAGCGCCGCCTCGGCCTGTGCCTGTGCGCGCGGATCGAGCGCGGTGAAGATCTTCAGACCCTCCTCGGTGAGATCCTCCTCGCGATAGTCGCGTTTGAGGGTGCGCCGCACGAAGTCCAGGTACGCCGGGAAGTAGCCAC
This sequence comes from Gammaproteobacteria bacterium, assembly GCA_021773365.1. GTDB lineage: Bacteria > Pseudomonadota > Gammaproteobacteria > Steroidobacterales > Steroidobacteraceae > JAJFKF01. Next base: position 5,908 of record JAJFKF010000152.1, read on the forward strand.
CGGCGGCGGTAGCACTGCCGGCCGCGCGCCCCACCACACCCAGCGGTTGTTTGATTGCCGCTGTCGCTGCCGCCTTCTCAGCCACGCCGTGTTCGACCAGCAGCCGCAGCACCAGGTCGCGACGCGCCCTGGTGCGCTCGGGATGGCGACGCGGATCGTAGTAGGAAGGCCCGCGAACCACCGCCACCAGCAGCGCGACCTCGGCCAGATCAAGCTCCTCCAGGGGTTTGCCGAAGTAGAACCGCGCTGCCAGTCCAAAACCATGTACCGCGCGCCGGCCGTCCTGGCCCAGGTAGATTTCATTGATATAGGCGTTAAGCAGATCTGTTTTGTCGAAGCGCGCCTCGAGAATGACGGCCATCACCGCTTCACGCAGCTTGCGGCTGAAGGTCTGGCGCTGATCGAGAAAGTAACTGCGCACCAGCTGCTGGGTGAGTGTGCTGCCGCCCTGCTCAATGCGCCCGGCGCGCAGGTTGACCCACGCCGCACGCAGTATGGCCATCGGGTCCACGCCCGAATGCGTGTCGAACTTGCGATCCTCCACCACCTTCAGCGCCGCCGGCAGCAGCGGCGGCACCTGCTGCGGCGTGACCACGATGCGGTCCTCGCCGTGAATGGGAAAGATACTGCCGATGAGCAGCGGGTCGAGACGGATGATGGCGATGGGTTTGCCGCGCGCATCCCACACTCCCTTGATTCCACCTGCGTCCGCTGCAACGCGGATACCCTGTGGCTCGCGCACCTCGTCCCACAGTTCCACCCTGCGGCTGGCGATATCGATGCGCCCGCCCGTGGGCCCTGATCGACGATAGACACCGGGGCGGGTGAGACGCTCCACCTTCTCATAACGCAGTCGCTTCAGTTCGCGCTCCAGATCGTCGGCTGACAGGGGCGAACCGGCATACAGTTCCAGGGGTTGTGCATACACCTGTGCCGGAAGCGTCCAGCGCCGGCCTTCAAACTGCGGCGTGATGACACGATCAAGGTACAGCACGAAGACACCAGCCACAGCAATGCCCACCAGCACCATGCCGAGCACCGCCAGCAGTAGCCGCCTGCGTGTTTTCGCCTTCACCTACTTGACGACCTTCAGCCGCGCGCGGCGTTCCTTTGTGCTTGCCGGTAACGGTGGACTGTCCGGTGGTTCCGGACCGAGATCGCTGTCGGTGAAGGCCATGCCCTGCCCTGTCTCGCGCGCATAAATTCCGATCGCGGCGCGGATGGGCACGTGCACCCGATGCGGCACCCCGGAAAAGCGGGCATCGAACTCGATCCACTCATTGCCGAGCTGCAGACCCTGGACGGCAGCATGGGCGATGTTGAGCACGATCCTGCCATCCCTGACAAACTGGCGCGGCGCCTGTACGCCGTCCACGGCGGCGTCGACGATCAGGTGTGGGGTATGTCCATTGTCGGTGATCCATTCGTGCATGGCCCGCAGCAGATAGGGCCGGCGGGAGGTAGTGGCGGGCGTACTCGTCAACGCATCTCCTGCTCCGCAGCCGACAGGCTCTCCCGGAATGAGGGCCGTGCGAAAATGTGGCCGGCGTACTTTTCCACCGCCGGGGCATGCAGATCGATGCCGTAGTAGGGAAGACGCCAGAGAATAGGGGCGACACTGGCATCCACCAGCGAGAATTCATCACTGAGGAAAAAAGGCCTGGCCTTGAACACGTCCGCAGTGGCCATGATGCTGTCGCCGAGCACCTTGCGCAGCTTCGCGGCGCGCCGCTTGTCACTTTCCTGCTCGATCTGACTTCCCAGACCATACCAGTCGCGCTCGATGCGATACAGCGCCAGGCGAAAATGCGCCCGGGTCACCGGATCCACCGGCATCAGCGGCGGATGCGGAAAGCGCTCATCGAGATACTCCACGATCACCCGCGAGTCATACAGCGTCAGGTCGCGATCGACCAGCGTCGGCACGCTGCGGTAGGGGTTGAGCTGCTCCAGTTCAGTTGGCGGTGCGGCGGGGTCGACTTCGCGAATGTCGATATCGATACCCTTCTCGGCCAGCACCACCCGCACGCGATGACTGTGGGCGTCGCTCGCCGAGGAGAACAGCATCATCACTGAGCGTCGACTCGACATCACTTCGCCTCCGCGGGCTTCACGCCCTTCTGCTAGTCAACGTCCTTCCAGATCTCCTTCTTGAGCATCCAGGCGAACAAAGTAAAGACGACAAGGAACAAAATAACCCACACGCCCAGGCGCTGGCGCTTTGCCTGCACCGGCTCACCTACGTATTGCAGGAAGTTGACGATGTCGCGGACAAAACCGTCGTATTCCTCTTCGCTCAGCTCGCCGGGCACGACGGTTTCGAGGCCGTCGAAGTGGCGCACCATCTTCTCCTCGCCATTCTCCACGCACTTCTGCAGCGTGAAGACGGCCTTGTGCTGGCCACCAACATTGGCCAGCACGTAGGGCATGGCCGTGTCCTTCAGCACCAGGTTGTTGGCGCCGGTGGGGCGACCCTCATCAACATAGAAGCCCTTGAGGAACTGGTAGATGTAATCCGCGCCGCGAGCGCGCGCGATCAGCGACAGGTCCGGCGGAGCACGGCCGAACCATTCCTCCGCATCCTTCGCCGGCATGGCGCTCTTCACGTAGTCGTGAATACTCGCACCGGTGAATATGAGATTGCTCTTCGCCTGCTGTTCGCCGATGTCCAGGTCCTCGGCGATGCGGCTGTAGCGCATGTATTGCAGGGAATGGCAGCCCAGGCAGTAGTTGACGTAGTTACGCGCACCACGCTGCAGCGACGACAGGCTGGTGACGCTGGCGTTGGCGTGCCACTGCTCCCACGGAGCATTGGGCGTGCACCCGCCACCACCGCCGCCGGAGGAAGCGCCGGCAATGCCGGTGAAACCGCACAGAGCCACAAACAAACAGGAGAGCAACTTACGCATGGCCCGTCACCCTCTCCGGTACCGGCCTGGTCTTCTCGAAGCGAGTATAGACAGGCATGAGCAGGAAGAACGCAAAGTAGATGACGGTAAACAGCCGTGCCAGCACCACGTAGAGGCCCTCCGCGGGCTGCAGCCCCAGGTAGGCCAACGCGACAAAACTGACGGCGAAGGCGCCGAGGAACACCTTGTATATGGTGCCGCGGTAGCGGATGGACTTGACCTTGCAGCGATCAAGCCAGGGCAGGAAGAAGAACATGACGATGGCCAGCCCCATCAACAGTGCGCCGGTCAGCTTATCTGGTACGGCCCGCAGGATGGCGTAGTACGGAGTGAAGTACCACACCGGCGCGATATGTTCGGGAGTACTCAACGCGTTGGCCGGCTCGAAGTTCGGCTTCTCCAGGAACAGGCCGCCAAATGTGGGTGCAAAGAAAATCACGGCACAGAAGATGATGAGAAACACACCGACACCCACCATATCCTTGTAGGTGTAGTAGGGGTGGAAGGGAATGCCGTCGAGTGGCGTGCCATCTGCCCGTTTCTTTTTCTTGATCTCCACGCCGTCGGGATTGTTCGAACCGACTTCATGCAATGCCATTATGTGCGCGTAGACCAGCATCACCAGCAACAGCGGCAGCGCCACCACATGCAACGCGAAGAAGCGATTCAGCGTGATTCCGGAAATACTGTAGTCACCGCGAACCCACTCGGCGAGGCCGTCGCCCACGCCGGGAATGGCGCTGAACAGCGAGACGATGACCTGCGCACCCCAGTAGGACATGTTGCCCCAGGGCAGCACGTAGCCAAAGAAGCCTTCGGCCATCAGCAGCACATAGATCAGCATGCCGATCAGCCATACCAGTTCGCGCGGCTTCTTGTAGGAGCCATACAGCATCCCGCGGAACATGTGCAGGTAGATAATGATAAAGAAGGCGGAAGCACCGGTGGAATGCATGTAGCGGATGAGCCAGCCCCACTCCACCTCGCGCATGATGTATTCAATGGACGCGAACGCCGCCTCTTCCGAGGGCGTGTAGTTCATCGCCAGGAAGATGCCGCTGACGATCTGGACGATGAGCACCACCAGCGCGAGCGAGCCAAAGAAGTACCAGAAGTTGAAATTCTTCGGCGCCCAGTAGCCGGTGAGGTGCTCGCGGACAAACTTGTGTCCCGGGAAACGCGCTTCCAGCCAGCCACTCAAGCCCGTTGCAGGCGCCTTCGAGGGCTCCGTCTCATTACCATTCGCCATCAGGCCACTCCTGTCGCGGCCGACCCGCTCTCGCCGAGCAGCACGGTGTTGTCATCGGGGAAATAATACGGTGGCACGCGCAGGTTGGCCGATGCCGGTGAACCCTCGAACACGCGCCCGGCCAGATCGAACTTCGAACCGTGGCAGACGCAGAAAAAGCCGCCCGGCCAGTCCGGTCCCACGCCATCGCCGGCGCCCGGGTCGAAGCGCGTCTTGGGCAGGCAGCCCAGATGCGTACACACGCCAACCAGCACCAGATACTCGGGTTTGCGCGAGCGATAATTGTTGTGTGCGAATTCGGGCTGGTCGGAGCTGGCGGACGAAGGATCCTTCAGCCTGTCCTCGGCCTGCGCCAGACTGGCCAGCATTTCCTTCGTGCGGCGAACGATCCAGATCGGCTGCCGGCGCCAGGAGACGGTCATAATGGCGCCCGGCTCAAGCGTGCTGACGTCCACGGTCACCGGCGCACCGAGCGCCCGGGCGCGGGCACTGGGCTTCCAGGAAGCCACGAAAGGCACGGCGGCAAAACCGGCGCCAATAGCGCCTGTCGCCATGGTGGCCAGGGTCAGGAAATGGCGCCGCCCCTGATCGACTTCATCGTTCATCCGCTATTCCCCGAATCAGATTCGCAAACCAACTTTCGTCGCCGTAAAAGGCGGCGCATTATACACAACCCGATATCGAGTCCGGACCTGCATGAAATCCCTGCTGTCATACGTTTTTCGCTTCGTCACGCTCGGCCTGGCGCTGGCCTTCCTGGCGGTGGTGCTGCGGCCGGAGCTGCTACCTCGCACGGATACGGGCACAACGATGCCGCAGGTCTCGCGCACGGCGGGCGCCCAGGCCCCGGCGACTGCTTCCTACGCCGATGCGGTCGCGCGCAGCGCCACATCCGTGGTCAACATCTACACCGCGCGGGTGGTCTCGGAACGCGCACTGCCACGGCAGCTCGGCGGCAATCTGTTCGGGGAGATGTGGCCACACTATCGCCAGCGGGTGGAAAGGAGCCTGGGTTCCGGCGTCATTATCGACGGACAGGGGCATGTGGTGACCAACAACCATGTCATCGCCGACGCAGCCTCCATCCTCGTGCAGCTGGCAGACGGGCGCGCCACGCAGGCGAAGGTGGTGGGACGCGACCCGGATACGGACCTGGCCGTGCTCAAGGTGGATCTGGATAACCTGCCCTCCATGTCGCTGGGCCGCTCGGACACCCTGCGGGTGGGCGATGTGGTTCTGGCCATCGGCAACCCCGTCGGCCTGAGCCAGACCGTGACCCAGGGCATCGTCAGCGCCACCGGCCGCGGCCTGGGGGTTGCCACCTTCGAGAGCTTCATCCAGACCGATGCGGCCATCAACGTTGGCAATTCAGGCGGGGCGCTGATCAACACCGGCGGGGAGCTGGTCGGCATCAACACCGCGGTTTTCTCACGCAACGCTGGCATTGAAGGCATCGGCTTCGCGATTCCGGTGAACCTGGTGCGCGGGGTGATGGAGGAAATCCTGGAGAACGGCCGGGTGATTCGCGGCTGGCTGGGCGTGGTGCCCGACGATCTGTCGCCGCAGCAGGCCAAAGCGCAGGGCGTACGGATGGGCAGTGGCGTGGTAGCGGCGGACCTGTATCTGAACAGCCCGGCGTATCGGGCGGGAGTGCGCCCGGGCGACATCCTCACGGCGCTCGATGGCGAGGCGATGACCAGCCGGCAGCAGGCGCTGGCTTATGTGGCGGGGCTGAAGCCGGGGGGAAGCATCCGCATTCGGGGGGTGCGGGAAGGGAAGCCTTACGAAGTGACGGCGGAGGTCATCGAGAGGCCCAACCGGTGACGGCGGCGGTTACCGGCTTTCAACAAACAAATCAGCGACTGTGGAATCCTGTTCGAGGGCGTGCTCATCCTGGCACCCGCCGTATCTGCGCACCCAGTTGCTGCAGTTTCTCCTCGATGCACTCATACCCGCGATCGATGTGGTAGATGCGCTCCACCACCGTCGTCCCCTGCGCCACCAGCCCCGCGATCACCAGGCTGGCCGAGGCACGCAGATCGGTGGCCATCACCGGTGCGGCGGTCAGATGTGGCACACCCTTGATGATGGCCGTGTTGCCTTCCAGACGAATCTCCGCGCCCATGCGGCGCATCTCCAGCATGTGCATGAAGCGATTCTCGAAAATCGTCTCGGTTATCGTGCCCACGCCCTCCGCCACGGTGTTCAACGCCGCGAACTGCGCCTGCATATCGGTGGGGAAAGCGGGATATGGCGCGGTTTTCACGTCCACCGCCCGCGGGCGGCGACCACGCATATCAACCTCGATCCAGTTCTCGCCCACGCCCACCTTTGCACCGGCCTCCTGCAGCTTCAGCAGCACCGACTCCAGGTGCTGGGGACGGGTATTCTTCACCCGCACATGCCCCTGGGTGATGGCGCCGGCCACCAGGTAGGTGCCGGTCTCGATGCGGTCGGGCAGGACGTCGTAGCGAGTGCCGTGCAACCGTTCCACGCCTTCGATCTCGATGCGGTCAGTTCCCGCGCCCTGGATGCGCGCACCCATGGCGATGAGAAAATTGGCCAAATCCACCACCTCCGGTTCACGCGCCGCGTTCTCCAGCACGGTGCGGCCCTCGGCCAGCACGGCCGCCATCATGAGATTCTCGGTACCGGTGACGGTGACGGTATCAAGCACCAGCCGCGCACCTTTCAACCGGCCGGCGCGCGCACGGATATAGCCGTTCTCGATGCTGATATCCGCGCCCATGGCCTGCAGGCCTGCCACATGGATGTTCACCGGTCTGGCGCCGATGGCACAACCGCCGGGCAGGGACACGTCGGCGCGCCCGTAGCGAGCCACCAGCGGCCCGAGCACCAGGATGGAGGCGCGCATGGTCTTGACCAGCTCATACGGCGCTTCGTACTCGCGGATGGTGGTCGGATCGACCTCGATGCACATCTTCTCGTCGATGGTCACGCTTACGCCCATGCGCCCGAGCAGTTCGATGGTAGTGGTCACATCCTGCAGGTGGGGCACATTGCCCACGGTCACTGGCCCGTCGGCGAGCAGGGTGGCGGCCAGAATAGGCAGGGTGGCGTTCTTGGCGCCGGAAATGCGGATTTCGCCTTCAAGGGCGACGCCGCCGGTGATCTGCAGTTTGTCCACGCTGTTTCCTGAAAATATGCGCTTCAGCGAATGTCCGGGCTCAAGAACCGGCCGCCGCGGCAGCCTCCTCAGGCGTGCGGGCGTTGATCGACAACGCATGGATCTCACCGCCCATGCGCCCGCCCAGCGCAGCGTAAACCATCTGGTGGCGCGCCAGCGTTCGCATGCCGGCGAACTGCGGGGCAACTACCGTGGATTCAAAGTGGACCTCATCGGCGGTATTCACCGTGACTTCGGCCTCGGGAAGGGCGGCGCGGATCAATGCAGCAAGCTGTTCGGCAGTCATGGGCGGTAGGTGGAATATCCAGGTGCGGTGCGAGAGGCAGCGGATACTATAATAGCCGCGATCATGTCCCCAACCCCATCCTCCGCACCGGCGCCGCTGCCGGACGAAAAGCTCCTCGAACTGGGCCGGCAGACCCTGCGCATCGAGGCCGATGCCGTCAATGCGCTGGTGCAGCGCCTGGATGAGAGCTTCATCCGTGCCTGCCGCCTGTGCCTGGAATGCAGGGGCCGGGTGGTGGTCACCGGCATGGGAAAGTCCGGCCATGTGGGCAGCAAGATCGCCGCCACACTGGCCAGCACGGGCACGCCCTCTTTCTTCCTGCACCCCGCCGAGGCAAGCCACGGCGATATCGGCATGATCACGCGCGAAGACGTGGTTGTGGCCATATCCAGCTCTGGCGAAACCGGGGAGATCGTGACCCTGGTGCCGCACATCCGCCGCCTGGGCGTACCGCTTATCGCGCTCACGGGCAACGGCAGGTCCACGCTGGCGCGCGAATCAACCGTCTGCATCGATATCAGTGTCCCGGCCGAAGCCTGCCCGCTCAATCTCGCCCCAACGGCCAGCACCACCGCTACGCTCGCCATGGGCGATGCGCTCGCCGTGGCACTTTTGAAGAGCCGAGGCTTCACCGAGGCTGACTTCGCCCGCTCCCACCCCGGCGGCAGCCTGGGCCGACGTTTGTTGCTGCACGTCGAGGATGTGATGCGCAAGGGAGCGGAGATCCCGCAGGTGCAGGCCGATGTACCTTTGTCGGCCGGCCTGATGGAAATGTCGCGCAAGGGCCTTGGCATGACCGCGGTGGTAGATGGCGCCGGCAAGACCGTTGGCGTGTTCACCGACGGCGATTTGCGCCGCACGCTCGACGGCCAGGTCAATGTGCACAGCACGCCCATGAGCGCGGTCATGACGCCGGGCGGCAGGACCATCGGTCCCAGGGAGCTGGCCGCCGAAGCAGTACATTTGATGGATCAGCATCGCATCACCGCGCTGATGGTGGTGGACGATGACAATGCGCTGGTGGGCGCGCTCAACGTGCATGACCTGTTGCGCGCAGGAGTGGTGTGATGGCGACGGACCTTTCACGCATTCGCCTGGTGATTCTCGACGTCGACGGTGTTCTCACCGACGGGCGCTTGTACTTCGACGCTCAGGGCGAGGCGCTTAAGGTTTTCCACGCCCGCGATGGCCACGGCCTGAAGCTGCTGCAGGCAACCGGCATTCAGGTGGCGGTGATCTCCGGCCGCAGCTCCCCGGCAGTGACCGCCCGCTGCCGCGAACTGGGCATCGAAGCCGTCGAACAGGGCTGCGAGGACAAACGGGTGGCACTCGAGCGCATCCTGCGCCGGTTCGATGTCAATACTTCAGAGACGCTGTGCATCGTTGACGACACCACCGATCTGCCGCTGATGCTCAGCGTCGGCTATGCCGTGGCCGTCGCCGACGCCCATCCGGAAGTGCGCGCAGCCGCCGCACGCACCACGCAACTGCCCGGCGGCTACGGCGCCGTACGCGAAGTCTGCGACTGGCTGCTCGCCGACCGTGAAGAAACTTGAAATCAAGGCGACTGCGCCAGAGAAACCGAGCGCCGTTTCCGGGCGGAAGTTATCCACATTTTTTTGGGAATCCCTCCCATAAAACGTGGATAACTTCCGTCCGGAAACGGCGCCCCGAACCAAACGAAGCAAC
>JAJFKF010000153.1 GCA_021773365.1 Gammaproteobacteria bacterium
GGCACAAAGCCGCCGCAACGTGAACAACTAACGAAGGCAGTGAATCTCCACCCCCGCTACCCCCATGCCGATGGCACCGGCGGCGCACCCGCACCGCGACCCCGGTGGAGAGCCCGCGCCGCGGAAAACACACCCCACCCGCGGCCGATGGCCAGGCCCGGGCAAGTCAGATCAGGCACGTCAAAACGGCGCCGGATTCTCAGCGAGGTAAGCCCGCTCCTCCTCCGTGGACTCCCGCCCCAGCACAGCATTGCGATGCGGATACCGCCCATACCGGTCGATCAGCGCCTTGTGCTGCAGCTCGAACTTGTAATTGCCTTCCAGCCCCGGCTGCCCGAACAATTGCACAGCCCGCTCATGAATCACCCGCGACTCCGAATGCATGTACGGCATGTAAAGAAACGAACGCCGCGCCACCGGCAGCTCACGATCCGCCCCCGACCGCACCGCCTCCTGCGCAAGAGCCAGCGCCAATGCGTCGGTGGCAAACGCCTGCGGAGAACCACGAAAGATATTGCGGGAGAACTGATCCAGTACGATGACCTCGGCCAGCCGCCCCTGCGCCGTGGCGCGCCAGTGCTCGAGTTCGCAGCAGGCCGCGGCCTGATGTATCTCGCCGAATCGCTGCGCCAGCTCACGATCGAACTGCGGATCTGACTTGAACCAGCTTTTCTGCTCGATCTCCTCAAACCAGTAGTCGAGGACAAACTGTGGGCCCACGGACATTCCGGCGGTCATGCGCGCAGACACCGGATGGACTGGCACATGCGTTGACTTTCTTCAGTAGCGGGGCAAAATGCCATGGACATTGCTGGAACCCTCCATCCGATAAGGACATCGATGATGAAACCGAAATTCGTTTATCACTTCGACTGGAGCCCGTCAAAAGCGACGCACAATCGTCGCAAGCACGGGGTGGACTTTACCACCGCCATGACGGTATTTTCCGATCCGCTGGCGCTGACCTGCTACGACAGCGAGCACAGCGGGACGGAGGAGCGCTGGGCCACTATCGGCCGCACGGACAACGCCATGGCGCTCGTTGTCATTCACACATTTGATGAACGCGGAATCAACCAGGCACGGGTGCGTATCATTTCTGCCCGCAAGGCTACTACGGGCGAGCGCTGGCAGTACGAAAACGGCCAATTCTCCATTCACGAGGACAGGATCATGAAGAATGAATATGATTTTTCGGGTGCCGAGCGCGGCAAATTTTTTCGCAAGGATGCCGCTTTCGAGATTCCGATCTACCTTGAGCCGGAGGTGCTGGCGTACTTTACCGCCCGGGCAAAGGAGAAAGGCGTGTCTGTCGATTCCCTGCTGAACGAGGTACTCAAACGAGACATCGAACGACTGAAATCTGGCGGATGACCCACGCAGGGCTGTACCGGGGGCTGACGAACGATCTGCCCTTATTCAGTCTCGCCCGACGACCCTTTCACCCGCACTTCGAATCGCCGCAGCTCAGGCAGGTCATGCAGCCGTCCATCATGATCACTGCCGCCGTGCTGCACTTGGAGCACAGTTGCGCGCCCTCGGGGTAGTGCCCGCTGGCGAAGGCGTCCTTCTGTTTGCTGCGTGCCGCGAACTCGGCGCGTTTGTCGTCGATGAGCTTCCGCCGGTGCTCGTCCATGGGCGGGGCCTTGAGCAGGCCGATCATCTGCAGGTGCTTTTCAATCACATAGCCGAGTTCGGCAATGATGGAGGGCATGAATTTTCCACCCGGCTGCCAGTAGCCGCCGCGCGGATCGAATACTGCTTTCAGCTCATCGACCAGGAAGGTGACATCTCCACCCTTGCGGAACACCGCCGAGATGATGCGCGTCAGCGCGACGATCCACTGGTAGTGATCGAGATTCTTGGAATTGATGAAGATCTCGAATGGGCGGCGCTGTTCGTGCCGGGTGCCTTCGTTGAGCACGATGTCGTTGACGGTGACGTACATGGCGTGGTCGGACACCGGCGTCTTGATCTTGTAGGTGGAGCCGATCAGCATTTCCGGGCGCTGGATCTCCTCGGTCATGCGAATGACCTTGGAGTCCTTGCTGCTGTCCTTGCTCGGGCGTGGCTCGCGGGCCTTGTCGTCCGGTTTGTTGACGTGGTATTTGACGATTTTCTTTTCGATGCGGATGGCGTTCATGTCGTGAGTCTCGCTGTCGGTGCTGGCGGAGTGCGGACGGGAGGGGGGTTTTCAGGACCGCCGTGAATACATCCCTGTAGGCTCTGGGAAAAACATCCTGTTTTTCACAGTCCTGAAAACCCCCCTCCCATCCGCACTCCGCTGATACGTCCTCGTGTCTTGGTTACTCGAATGAGCTGCCGGTTCAATACCGGCCGTAGTAGCCTTCTTTCAGGGCGTCGAACAGGTTGGCGGCGGTGTGCATTTCGCCGTCGTATTCGATCTGCTCGTCGCCGCGGGCCTTGACCTCTGCGCCGTCTTCCAGCGTGAAGGTGTAGGTGGTGTTCTTCAGGTCCTGTTCCTTGACCAGTACGCCCTGGAAGGCTTCCGGGTTGAAGCGGAAGGTGGTGCAGCCCTTCAGGCCCTGCTCATGGGCGTAGAGGTAGATGTCCTTGAAGTCCTCGTACTTGTAGTCGCTGGGGACATTGGCCGTCTTGGAGATTGAGGAATCTATCCACTTCTGCGCTGCGGCCTGGATGTCCACGTGCTGGCGTGGATTGACTTCATCGGCGGCGGTGAAGTACGCCGGCAGTTTCTCGCTGACTGCCTGTGAATCGGGCATGGCGCCGGGATTGACCAGTTCGCGGTAGGCCAGCAGTTCGAAGGAGAACACGTCCACCTTCTCCTTGGTCTTGCGGCCGTCGCGGATGACGTTGCGGAAGTAATGATGCGCGAATGAAGGCTCGATGCCGTTGGAGGCATTGTTGGCCAGCGACAGGGAGATGGTGCCGGTGGGCGCAATCGAGGTGTGGTGAGTGAAACGCGCACCGACTTCAGCCAGTTCCTCCACCAGTTTCGGCGCCGCCCCGGCCACGCGCTGCATGTAGCGGCTGTAGCGGGCGTGCAGGATGCGGCCGGGAATACGGTCGCCGGGCTTCCAGCCGTCGCGGCCCATTTCCGGACGCTTGCGCAGCATTTCCTTCGTGACCATGAACTGCTCGTTCATGATGGGCGCGGGGCCTTTTTCGCGCGCCAGTTCCAGCGCTTCTTCCCACCCGGCCAGGGCCATTTCGCGCGACACCTCCTCGGTGAATTTCACCGCCTCGGATGAACCGTACTTCATGCCAAGCAACGTGAGTGTGCTGCCGAGGCCCAGGAATCCCATGCCGTGGCGGCGCTTGCGGTGAATCTCCCCGCGCTGCTGCTCCAGCGGCAGGCCATTGATCTCCACCACGTTGTCCAGCATGCGGGTGAAGGTCTTGACCACTTCGCGGTACTCCGCCCAGTCGAACTGCGCCTCTTTGGTGAAGGGCTGCTTGACGAAGCGGGTGAGATTGACCGAGCCGAGCAGACAGGAGCCGTACGGCGGCAGCGGCTGTTCGCCGCAGGGGTTGGTGGCGCGGATGGTCTCGCACCACCAGTTGTTGTTCATCTCATTGACGCGATCGATGAGCACGAAGCCCGGTTCGGCAAAATCGTAGGTGGAGGCCATGATCACGTCCCACATGCGCCGCGCCGGCATGGTCTTGTAGACCTTGCAGGCCACCAGGCCTTCCTCGTTGGCGACATAGCCCTCGCGGGCCGGCCATTCGCGCCACACGAAGGCGGCGGTGTCGGTGAGATCGGGCTGCTCGGTCTCGTACTCCTTCTGTGACAGCGGGAAGGACAGCTGCCACTCACGGTCCTCGCGCACCGCCTGCATGAATTCATCGGTGATCAGCAGCGAGAGGTTGAACTGGCGCAGGCGTCCGTTCTCGCGCTTGGCGCGGATGAATTCCATGGCGTCGGGATGACCCACATCGAAGGTGCCCATCTGCGCGCCGCGGCGCCCGCCGGCCGAGGAGACGGTGAAGCACATCTTGTCGAAGATATCCATGAACGACAGCGGTCCGGAGGTATAGGCGCCGGCGCCGGAGACGTAGGCGCCGCGGGGGCGGAGCGTCGAGAATTCATAGCCGATGCCGCAACCGGCTTTCAGCGTGAGGCCCGCCTCATGCACCTTGCCCAGGATGTCGTCCATGGAATCGCGAACGATGCCCGAGACGGTGCAGTTGATCGTGGAGGTGGCCGGCTTGTGCGCCAATGCGCCGGCGTTGGAGGTGATCCGCCCGGCGGGAATGGCGCCGCGGCGCAGTGCCCAGAGGAATTTGCCGTACCACTCATCCCGCGCGGTCTCGTTCTCCACATCAGCCAGCGCCCGCGCCACGCGCTTGTAGGTGTCGTCCATCGACTTGTCGACGGGCGTGCCGTCCTTTGCGGTCAGGCGGTATTTCTTGTCCCAGATGTCATGCGAGGCTTCCTGGAACGCAATACTGCTGAGGTCCTTGGATTCGAGTTTGAGCACGGTATTCATAAGATCTGACGACGCCCCCCTTATTTCGTCATACACCCCTGCGGATGGTTCGCTGACTGTGTTGCGGGCGCCGGCGGAAATCCTCCGTACCACCACAACATCTTGTGTCAGGGGCCGGAAGACTATGCCTGCATGAAGCCAGCGTCAAGAATTTTTTTGCGGAAATCGTAGGCCTAAAATATCATATATTTCAATAAGATAAAGAATACATCTCGCGTAAAATCCGGTAATATTTTATATGGCATGAAATTGGCCGGCGCGCGCCGCAACCCCATATCTTGTGTCCACCGTTCGATCACAGCGTACCCACAGGTTATCCACCGCCGGGGCGTTGAAATCGCCAGCCACAGCCAGTCGGGACCGGCGGAGGCGAGCCGTCATGAATGTCGTCAGATACGAGCTCTGGACACTGCACTCCCGACGGAACCGGGACCTGGATCGTTTGTTGCGGGTCGCGCAGTCCAGTGGTGGACTGGATGCCGGGCGCGATCCGGGTTCGCAATGAATGGAACTTAACGCACAAGGAGGAACTTACCCCGCGCCTTCCCTGTCCTGTGTTCCACACCCCCGGTAGAATCAATCCAATTTCCAGTCAGGGCAATCCGCATGAAAACTACTGTACTACCTGCTTTGTTTGCCAGCGTTGCAATCAGCGGCCTGCTCGCCGGCACGGCCCCGGCGCACGCGGCACTACCCGCCCAGGTGGCCAGCACACCGGTCCCTTCCCTGGCGCCGATGATCAAACAGGTTTCACCCACGGTGGTGGGTATCGCCACCAAGGGCACGGTGCGCCAGCAGCGCAATCCGCTGTATGACGATCCGTTCTTCCGCCGCTTCTTCGGCATGCCGGAGGAATCGGAGTCCCCTCGGGAGCGCTCGCTGGCAGCCGGTTCAGGCGTGGTGGTGGACGCCGCGAAGGGCTACATCATTACCAACGCCCATGTGGTGGCCAATGCCACGACCATCGATGTCACCCTCGACGACGGCGCGGTCGTGCAGGCGGAAATCGTCGGCACCGACAAGGCCACCGACATTGCCCTGCTGCAGGTCGAGGACGCCAGGCTCAACGCCATCACCCTGGGAAACTCCGCATCGCTTGAGGTCGGTGACTTCGTCGTGGCCATCGGCAATCCCTTCGGTCTGGAACACACTGTCACCTCGGGCATCGTCAGTGCGCTGGGACGCTCGGGCATCGGTCCCAACAGCGACGGTTACCAGGATTTCATCCAGACTGATGCCTCGATCAATCCTGGTAATTCCGGTGGCGCGCTGGTCAACCTGCGCGGCGAGCTGGTGGGCATCAACGCCGCCATCCTCTCCGGCGGCGGCGGCAACATCGGCATCGGCTTCGCCATCCCGGTGAACATGGTCAAGGGCGTGATGGAGCAGCTGATCGAGCACGGTGAGGTCAAGCGCGGCGTTCTCGGCGTGGGCATCGGCACATTCACACCCGACGTCGCCTCGGCCATGGGTGCGCAGAGCGGCCTGCAAGGCGCATTGGTGCAGCGGGTGGAGAAGAATTCCGGTGCCGAAGCGGCTGGCATCAAGGTGGGTGACATCATCACCAGCGTTGACGGCAAGCCGGTGAAGAATCCCTCCGAGCTGAAGAACGCCATCGGCATGCGCCGCCTCGGCGAAAGGGTACGAATCGGGCTGATGCGCGAAGGCAAGGCGCTGACACTGTCAGCCGCCATCACCGAAGCAAGCGCCACGGTCGCAGCCGCGGCCACGGACATTCACCGCGCGCTGGAAGGCGCGGAACTGTCCGACACCCCCAGCGGCGAGGGCGTGGTTATCCGCAGTGTCGCCCCCAACAGCATCGCGGCTGCCAGCGACCTGCAGGCCAACGATGTCATATTCGGCGCCAACCGCCGGCGCGTCAGCAACCTGGAACAGTTGCGTGAGGTGGCGGCCGCGAGCCAGAACAACATTCTGGTCCTGAACATCCGCCGCGGCAGTTTTGATCTGCTGGTTGTTCTGCGCTGAAGCCAGTGGCCGGATCACGGCGCCTGACGAACAACAGGAAATAAAAAGGGGCCCCTCTTGCGAGGGGCCCCCTGGATCGCCGCCCCGGGCAAACCCGAAGCGGCTATCGTTGTCGGCCGCAGCCGACTCATCGGGACTTATTTGAAGTTGTAGCGGAAGTCCACGCCGTAGGTCTTGGCGTCCAGGTCGCTGCTCAGGTAGTCACCAAAGCTGATGTTCAGACCAGCGGCGAACGCGGTGGTGAAGAAGTAACGGCCGGCGGCCACGAAGCGCGTGGTGTCACCCGCGTCGCTGCCCAGGTCGATGAACTCCACGCCGCCTTCGAGTTCGAAGTTCGGTGCGATCTGGCTGCGCACGAGTGCTGTCACGCCGTAGCCATCCTCACTCTGGGAACCGACCTCAACGCGCGCCCAGGACAGGCGGCCGATCAGGTCGACAGCGGGAGAGACCGAATAGTTGATGCCACCGCCCACACGGAGGAAGTCCGCATCGATTCCGTCGAAGTCGACGGTGTTGTAGTCGGTGAAGACATGCCACATGTCGGCCAGTGCCAGGGAGCCGCGCAGAGCCCAGCCATCGGCGCTATCGGCGCCGTCCGGGTCGACCTGCTGGTAGCCGGCTTCGACGTAGGTGTAGCTGAGGTTGTCCGCGAGGGCCAGGCCAGGAACCAGGGCCGCGCCCGCCAACAACATTTTCATCGTCCGATTCATACATAACTCCTAGTAGATATGAGCCACACAACTGTGGTCTTGTAGCAACGCTGGAGGTCTCCAGCGGCGCAAGTATATGTCTTTACTGGATGAATGGAAGCTGAACATTGTGTCTGTAACACAACATTAATTCGGCTCGGGGCATTGCCGGGCCCTGTGCGACGTGGTAAGGCGGGGCCCGCCTCAGGGCCGGCAGAGCCGCCGGTGACGCGCCTGAATGTCCAGCCGGGCCAGCTCGCGCGCGCGCTCGAAGAAGCGCCCCAGATCGCCGCCTTCGCTCGCCAGCAGCGCTTCCAGGGCCGGCACGCACTGGCGATAGGTGGCGATCGATGCGAGATGGGCATTGTTCAGCGGGCGCGCGAACCAGGCGTCGAAATCGGCAGCGCCACCCCAGGTAGCGCGCAACGACAGATAGTCCTTCCTCAGCCCGGCAAACAAGGCCGCCTTCTGCCGGCGCATCCGCGACGGCGGCAACTCACTGGCATACAACCGGCGCAACTGTTCGTGCGTGGTGGCGAGCAGGGAAGAAAATTCGCCGTACCGCTGTTTGCGTGCGAGAAAAGTCTGCAGCTGTGCCTCCTGGCCCTGGCTCGTCAGCCAGCGACGCACGCCCTCCTCTTCCACCACGGTGGCAAAGGCCTCGTTGAACATCGAGTCGCCCGGCACGTACAGGACCTGGTGCGTCAGCTCATGGAACACGATGGCGGCCAGCTGTGCATCGCTCCAGTGCATCATGGTGTTCAGCACCGGGTCGGCGAAATGTCCCAGCGTGGAGTAGGCGGCCACGCCGGCCACCGAAACATCCAGCCCCCGCAGCCGCAACCGTCCGGCGAAGTCCGCGGCCTTGCCGGTACTGAAGTAGCCGCGGTAGCTCACGCAGCCGGCAATGGGAAAACACCATTGCTTCGGCTGCAGTGAAAACTCCGGCGTGGCAACGACATTCCACACCACAAACGGACGCCCGACGTCCGCATAGCTGCGATAGCTGGCGTTGTCCGGCAGCCCCAGCGCCTCTATCGAAAAGGCGCGGATCCCAAGCACTGTCTCGAGGCGCGCCTTCAGTTCGGGAACGGTCTTCGGATCTTCCAGTACGGCCGGTATCGGCCGGCGCTCGGACATCACCTGCAGCTGTCCGCGCGCGGTGTGCAGCAGGTAGCAGCCGGTCAGCAATGCCGCCGGCGCCAGTACCAGGAGACGGGTGAGCGCATGCATCTGGGTTAGTATCTCCGCATGCAAGTCTATCTGGTCGGCGGCGCGGTACGGGACGAACTGCTCGGCCGCCCGGTCGGGGAACGGGACTGGGTGGTAGTCGGCGCCACGCCGGAACAGCTCACCGATCTGGGCTACAGCCGGGTCGGTCGCGATTTCCCCGTTTTTCTGCATCCGCAAACTCACGAGGAATACGCGCTGGCGCGAGTGGAGCGCAAGGTTGCCGCCGGCTACCACGGTTTTGTCACCGAGTTCTCCCCCGCGGTCACGCTGGAGCAGGACCTGGCGCGCCGCGACCTGACCGTCAACGCCATGGCGCGCGCGGCTGACGGCACGCTCATCGATCCCTTCAACGGACAACAGGACCTGGCCGCGCGCAGGCTGCGCCATGTCTCAGCGGCCTTTGTGGAAGATCCGGTGCGGATACTGCGCGTGGCGCGTTTTTCCGCCCGCTTTGCCGAGTACGGCTTTGCGGTGGCTGCGGAAACGCTCGAACTGATGCGGCGCATGTGTGTGGCCGGAGAAGTCGATGCGCTGGTGCCCGAAAGGGTCTGGCAGGAAACCGAACGGGCGCTGGGCGAGCCGCAGCCGGAGATTTTCTTCGAGGTGCTGCGCAGCTGCGGCGCCCTGGAGCGCATCTTTCCGGAGGTTGCCGCGCTATACGGTGTGCCGCAGCCCGAGAAATGGCATCCGGAAATCGACACCGGCGTGCACACCATGATGGTGCTGCAAATGGCGGCGCAGTTGTCGCCGTCCACGACGGTGCGGTTTGCGGCGCTGACGCACGATCTGGGCAAGGCACGGACCCCGCGTGAGCACTGGCCCAGACATCACGGCCATGAGGCACTCAGTGTGCAGCTGGTAAACGGAGTGTGCGACCGGCTTCGGGCCCCGAACGAATTCCGCGAGCTGGCGTTGCTGGTGGCGGAACACCATGGCGTGGTGCATCGGGCGCAGGAATTACGCGCAACAACAATCCTCACCTTGCTCGAACGCACCGACGCGCTGCGCCGCCCGGATCGTTTCGAGGCCTTCCTGCTGGCCTGTGAGGCCGATGCCCGCGGCCGCAAGGGCCTGGAAACACAGCCCTATCCGCAGGCCGATGTGCTGCGCGCCGCGCTGGCCGCGGTCAAGCCGATTGTGCCGACAGCGGAGGAAATCCAGACCCGATCAGGGCCTGTGATCGGCGAAGCCCTGCGCCGGCGGCGACTGGCCGCCATCGCGGCACTGTCTCAGGTGCCGCCGCCCCCCAGATAGACATAGACGGTCAGGCCGGCGAAACCCACCGTGCCCGCAACGTCACCGTCGGTCGCACCCAGCCTCACTTCCAGATCACTGCGCCCGCCCACCGGGAAGGTCAGCGAACCGACCACGGTGTGGGACTTCAGGCCGGCGAATTCCTCCCGGTCGCGGTAGTACTCCATGCCCCAGGTACGCATGCCGGACTGATACTGCAGCCCCAGGCTCAAGGTGCTGTCCAGCAGTCCGTTCTCGCGCGTGAGCTGCGAACTGACCAGCTGCCCGGTCGTGTCGAGTGCCCGCGCAGCGATACGGCGGAAGATCTCGCGCGAAAGTACCGGCAACGCGGTCAGCTCCGGCGGCAGCACGATGTTGCTGACGTCACAGTCGCTGTCGTCATAGTCATAGGTCATGCCGCCGGCGGAAACAAACCATGCACCGCTGTTGCGACTGAGGAAAACGCCATAACCGGCGTTGTCCAGATTGCAGTTCGCGCGCCCGGAAACCGGCAACTGCTGAACGCCGGAGGGCGTGCGCACGGGAATCATGGTGTTGAAGTCAAAGGCATCAAAATCCGCGTCACGCATCTCGCCATGCACGGCCAGACGCCACGGCCCACCCTTGAAATACACCGAGCCAGCGAAGGTGCGCGCCGCCAGCAGGTCCTCGTCGTCCGACCAGCGCACCTGCCCGGTCAGCCCCACCGGCCCGAAGAAATGATCGACGCCGAACTGCGCCGAGGTCTGAATGAAGTCGCCGAAATCGGTTGCCGTGTCGGCGCGGGCGGCGAACAGGGAAAACACCGTGGCCTGGGTTGGACTCCAGCTACCGCCGAGATTGACGCGATATCCGCTGTCATCATCCACGTCGCCGCCGATGATCAGCAACCCGGCATCGTCGGCCAGCACGGGCGCGCCAGCCAGTGCAGCCACAATCGCCGCCAGCATGTTGCGGACCCCACCTCGCACCTTAAATGAACACATAGAGAATCACTCCAGCCAGCAACAAACGATAAATCGCAAAGGTCAGCAGACCAAAGCGCTGAATGAACTTCAGCAGGAAATGAATGCACAGCACCCCGCTCACCGCTGCCATGACGATGCCCACCACCACCGGCTGCCACTGCAGGGTGCTGGCCGCGCCGCTTTCGACCATCTTGAACGATTCATACAGGCCCGCGAGGGCGACGCCCGGCACGGCCAGCAGGAAGGAATACCGGGCCGCCGCCTCGCGGGTGAGCCCCATGGCCAGCGCCGCGGTGATGGTGATGCCGGAGCGCGAAGTGCCGGGCACCAGGGCCAGCGCCTGCGCGCAACCGATGACGATCACATCACGCCAGCCCACGGAGTATTCATCGCGCTCGCGGCGGCCCAGCGCATCAGCCAGCCACAACAGGACGCCGTAACCGGCCAGTGTGCCCGCCACCAGCAGCGGACTGCGCAGGTGGGTCTCGATGTATTCGTGACAGAGCAATCCGGCCAGCCCGACGGGAATAGTGCCCCACAGTACGGCCCAGGCCAGCCAGGCATCGGGGGACCGCTCTCCGCGCGTGATCGAGCGCCACCACGCCACCGCCATGGCGGTGAGTTGCCGGCGGAAATACAGCACGATGGCTGCCAGCGTGCCCATGTGGATGGCCGCGTCGAAGGCCAGTCCCTGGTCCTCCCAGCCGAACAAGTGCGGCGCCAGGATCAGATGGCCGGAACTGGAGACGGGCAGGAATTCGGTCAGGCCCTGAACAATGGCCAGGATGAAGGCGTGCAACAGGTCCATGCGCTAAAGACTCCCGCCAGCGCGTCCGGTCCGGTAACTACAGACTCGCCGCAAGATCACGGACTGCAAAGCCGCTGAGTTCATGTTTGTAACCTTTTGTCAGC
This sequence comes from Gammaproteobacteria bacterium, assembly GCA_021773365.1. Taxonomy (GTDB): domain Bacteria; phylum Pseudomonadota; class Gammaproteobacteria; order Steroidobacterales; family Steroidobacteraceae; genus JAJFKF01. The sequence goes on from JAJFKF010000153.1 coordinate 11,497, forward strand.
CCGATGGCCTTGAAACGTTCGCCCATCTCACCCGGCAAGGTCAACATCATTGCCTGACGCGCCAGCGGGATGCGCCCGGCGAGTTCTCCCGCACCGCCCGCATCGTGCAGATAGCGCTCGATGCCCAGCCCCATCAGCAGATGCGCCTGGGTGGTAAAACCGCCCACCTGCAAGCCAGTGGCGACTGCCGCCTCGGCCACGGTGGTGAAATCCACCCAGGCGCCAAGATCCTGCAGTCCGACATTAACAAACGGATCATGATGAAAGCAGTGACGAAAGTGGCACAACAGCGTGCCATCGGCACGTTCGGCGCGGTAGTACTGCCGCCGCGGCAAACCATAGTCCACCAGCAGCATCACGCCTTTTTTCAGCACCTTGCCCAGGCTCCGTATCCACGGATCGAGCCGCAGGTTCACCTCCGAGGTATACCCCTCCGCGAAGGGCGCATCGAGTTCGCGCTCGATCTGCCGCACGCGTCGCTGCAGCGGCGGCGCGGCGCGCGTTTCCGACCAGTCCAGGCGACCGAGCTGCCAGGTCACACCCAGCGCGTTGACTTCACCGGCGCGAATGCGGAAGCGCTCCGTCGGCAGGGCATCCATGACTTCGTTGGCCAGGATCACGCCCTGCACAGAGCGGGCGTCCGGCAGGGCATCCAGCCATTGCACCCGCGACAGGTGGCGTGCTCCGCGCGCTGCCAGCGTGGCGAGCTGGCGTTCACGCAGATCCGCGCTGACCTCGAGAATGAAATAGTGCTGCGGCAGCGCGCCAAGCGCTTCGAGTTCATCGAGGATGTCTGCCGCCATCACCCCGGATCCACCGCCCAGCTCCAGGATGTCCCCGCCCCCCAGCGCCTGCAGAATTTCCGCGCACTGACTGGCCAGGCAGCGGCTGAACAACGACGATATCTCCGGCGCGGTGATGAAGTCCCCGGCCGGCCCGAATTTGGCGGCGCCGGCGCTGTAGTAGCCCAGCCCCGGCTCATACAACGCCACTTCCATGTAGCGCGCGAAGTCGATCCAGCCACCACCGCGGTCGATCTCCTCGCAGATGCGGGACACCAGCCGTTCACTGTGCGCCTGCCCGGCCGGCGACAGGGAAGTCCCGACTGGCCGCGCATCCTGTGGCTTGCCGGCCTGCGGTTGCGCTCCAAGGGGGCGGTCGGCCATATTCGTCATGAACGCTTCCGCAGACTCAGACCCATGAACACTTCTCCCGACCTCACCGGCAAGTCAGTACTGATCACCGGCGCCGCTCAACGCATCGGCGCGGTGGTGGCGCGGACCCTGCACGCGCAGGGGGCCAATGTCATCGTTCATTATCGTTCCTCGGCACAACCGGCGGACCAACTCTGCAAGGCGCTCAACACCGCCCGCCGGGATTCAGCGCTGGCCGTGCAGGCCGACCTGGCCGATACCACCGTCCTGCCCGGCCTGATCGAGCAGGCCACCGGCGCCTTCGGGCGCCTCGACATTCTGATCAACAATGCATCGAGCTTCTATCCCACCCCGTTCGGACAGATCACCGAGGCGGACTGGGACGACCTGATGGCAGCCAATCTCAAAGCGCCGTTGTTTCTCTCCCAGGCCGCCGCCGCGCCCCTGCGACAGAGCCACGGATTGATTCTCAATCTGGTGGACATACATGCAGTCCGCCCGCTGCGGCAGCACACAGTGTACTGCATCGCGAAAGCGGGTCTGGCCATGCTGACCCGCTCGCTGGCGCGTGAACTGGGGCCCGAAGTCCGCGTCAATGGCATCGCTCCCGGTCCCATTCTGTGGCCGGAAGGTGGTGACGCCGGCAAGCGTGAGGAAATCATCGGCCACACCGCACTACAGCGCATGGGCGCACCTGAAGACATCGCCCGCGCGGTGCTGTACTTTGCCAAGGACGCGCCCTATGTCACCGGACAGATCCTGGCAGTGGACGGCGGGCGCAGTATCGGCTGGTAACACCGGGAGTCCTCCATGCGTACCCTCGCCGAGTGGCTGGATGAATACGGCGTCAGCCATCGTCATCCTGTGACTGACGCCGGGTCGAGCGCCACCGGTGTCAGCGGGTGCGCATCGCGATCGAATTCCGACCACAGCTGCCCCAGCGTTTTCCCCACTACCGGATGACGCAGGCCCGGGGTGATCTGCGCCATCGGCCCGAGCATGTAGGCCTGCCTGAGCAGGCAGGGACGTGGCAGCTTCAGGCCCGGTTCGTCCTGCACCCGGTCGCCATACAGCAGAATATCGAGGTCCATGGGCCGCGAGGCCCACTTGGGCGCATCGCGCCGGCGGCCACACAGGTTTTCGATGGTGCGCATTTCGACCACGATCTGTTCCAGCGCCAGGTCGGTGTGAAATCCCACGGCGAGGTTGATGAAATCCGGCCCCTCGAAACCCACGGCGGTATTGCGATAGGCCGTGGAGACAGTCAATTCTCCAAAGCGCCGGCCCAGCTCCGCCAGCGCCCTGCGCAGATTGCACTGCGCATCGACGTTGCTGCCGGCGGCGACGTAGACCTGTGTCACGCAGTGCGCTCGATTTCAATGCCCACGTCACGCGAATGACGGATGGCGCCAGGTTTGTGTACCACCAGGCGCAGCCACTTCAACTTGAACTCACTCAGCAGAACCTGTGCGAGTTCTTCGGCCAGCGTTTCAATGAGGCGATATTGCGAATCGCCGACGAAGGCCAGCACGCGCTTGGCTACGGCCTTGTAATTGAGCGTACGTTCGATGTCGTCATGGGCAGCGGTCGCCGCCACATCGGTGGCGACATCCAGGTCGATGATCAGGGTCTGTTTGACCTTACGTTCCCAGTCGTAGAAGCCGATGATGGCCTGGGTGGTGAGGTCGCGGAGGAAGATTTTGTCCATGTGCTGCTGTCTTTGGTCCTGAAGAGGTATTGCCGGGGAAAGTCATTCGTATTTTATGGGAATCTTCCCTTGATTTGCGGCGCCCTCCAACCCGTCCAGTGGCCACCGCGCCCTCGCCCTGATTGCCAGATCTTCCTGCTGCCCCGCCTGCAACCGCCACATTCCAGCTACGGCAATCATCGCCGCGTTGTCCGTACAGAACTCGATACGCGGATAGAACACCTCCGCCCCGCGCGCCTGCGCCATCTGCCGCATGCGCTCGCGCAGATTCCGGTTGGCGCCGACTCCACCGGCAACCACCAGCCGCTCCAGGCCTGTCTGCTCAAGTGCGCGGGAGGTCTTCACCACCAGCGTATCGACGATCGCTTCCTGGAAGGCGAAGGCCAGGTCCGCGCGATGCTGTGCGTCCGGCCCGGAGGCGCCCAGAGCCAGTTGGGCAGCGGTCTTCAGCCCGCTGAAGCTGAAATCCAGGCCGGGCCGGTCGAGCATGGGCCGCGGCAGCTTGATGCCGGGCCGCCCGTTCTCCGCCAGAGCCGCCAGGTGCGCGCCTCCCGGATAGGGCAGTCCAAGCAGCTTTGCGGTCTTGTCGAAGGCCTCACCAGCGGCGTCATCCAGCGATTCGCCCAGCACCTGGTAGCGGCCCAAAGCCTGCACATCGATGAGCATTGTATGCCCACCCGACACCAATAGGGCCAGAAACGGCAGTTCAGGAGCTGATTGTTCCAACATTGGCGCCAATAGATGGCCTTCCAGATGATGCACTCCCACCGCAGGCACCTCCCAGGCATAGGCAAGACTGCGGCCAAGTGCGGCGCCGGTGAGCAGCGCACCGATCAGGCCGGGACCGGCGGTGTAGGCGATGCCCCCGATATCAGCGGACGTGCTGTCCGCTGCCTTCAGCGTCTCCTCCACCAGCGGCAGCAGGCGACGCAAATGGTCCCGCGATGCCAGCTCGGGAACCACCCCGCCATAGGCCTCATGCAGCGCGATCTGGCTGAAGAGGCGGTGCGCCAGCAGGCCGGCTTTTTCGTCCAGCACCGCCACTGCACTCTCGTCGCAGGAGGACTCTAGGGCCAATACCCGCATTGGATTCTTTGCCTTGTAGGTGTAGCTCAATTAGAATCGCCGGCCCCGCAATGGCCGGTCCAGTGAATTTGAGGTTTCGATGCCCAGTATCCGTGTCCGCGAAAACGAGTACTTCGATGCCGCCCTCAGGCGGTTCAAGCGTGCCTGCGAGAAGGCTGGCGTTCTCACGGAACTGCGGAGACGCGAATTCTACGAGAAGCCCACCCAGGAGCGGAAACGCAAGAAGGCCGCAGCCGTGAAGCGGCATCTGAAGCGTAACTCCCGCGACACCATGGGTGGCGCCCGCGTCGCGGCGCGCTGATTGGCGCCCGGCCCCCGCGTGGCCCTGAAATGGACCTGAAAACGCGCATCCAGGAAGACGTCAAGACCGCCATGCGTTCCGGAGACAAGGAACGCCTGGCCACGCTGCGCATGCTCTCGGCGGCCATCAAGCAGCGGGAAGTGGATGAGAACATCCAGCTCGATGACACCCAGGTGCTGGCCGTGCTGGAAAAGATGGTCAAGCAGCGCAAGGAGTCGATCACGCAGTTCCAGGCCGGCGGCAGGGCGGACCTGGTGGCCACGGAAGAAGCCGAAATCACCGTCCTGCGCCAGTATCTCCCCGAACCTCTCTCCGAGCAGCAGCTCGACGCGCTCATAGCCGAAGCCATCGCCACAACCGGCGCGGCCTCCATCAGGGACATGGGCAAGGTCATGGCCCTACTCAAGTCCAAGGCCGCCGGCCGGGCCGACATGGCTGCCGCCGGAGCGCGGGTGAAGAGCAAACTGGGCGCCAATTGAGACCATAATGCCGGCCCATGTCCGGCCGTATCCCACAAATCTTTGTCGATGACCTGATCGCCCGCGCCGACATCGTGGAGGTCATCGGCAGCCGTGTGCAGCTGAAGAAGGCCGGGCGCGAATTCAAGGCCTGCTGCCCCTTCCACGGCGAGAAAACCCCTTCGTTCACCGTCAGTCCGGACAAGCAGTTCTACCACTGCTTCGGCTGTGGCGTGCACGGCACGGCCATCGGCTTCCTGATGGAGCACGATCGGCTCAGCTTCGTGGAGGCCATCGAGGAACTGGCCTCGC
>JAJFKF010000154.1 GCA_021773365.1 Gammaproteobacteria bacterium
TGGGGGGGCGCCCTCTCAAACCCCATTTTTAGGGCTGCTTCCCCCAAACATTTGTGCAAAACAACCCCCCCCCTCCAAAACACTGCGAGGTCTTTTTTTTGTAGCCGACTCGACGACACTGGGGGGGTGCGCCGGGATGCAGCAGGGTTATCCACAATTTATGGGGAATCTCTCCCTTAATTTGTGGGTAACCCTGCTGCATCCCGGCGCTGAACCCACGCTCTTGATTTGCGTTTAAGCAAGAACAATCGGAGTCCTGCATGAGCACAGCCGCCCCGCTCCCCCAGCTGACCTTCCGCGCCATAACCCTGGCCATCATCCTCGCCGTCGTCCTAGCCTCCGCCAATACCTACCTCGGTTTGTTCGCCGGCCTCACCATAGCCTCCGCCATTCCCGCCGCCGTGGTCTCCATGGGCGTGCTGCGCGCACTCGGCGGCGGGCATATCCTCGAGAACAACATCGTGCAGACCGGCGCCTCCGCCGCCGCATCCATCGCCGCCGGTGTGATCTTCACCATTCCGGCGCTGGTCATCCTCGGCTACTGGACAGACTTCAAGTACATGTGGGTGCTGGCCATCGCCGGCCTCGGCGGCATCCTCGGCGTGCTGTTCTCCGTGCCGCTGCGCCGTTCGCTCATCATCGAGCAGAACCTCGCCTTCCCCGAGGGCAAGGCCGCAGCGGAAGTGCTGAAGACCGGCGAGAATCCGGCGCAGGGCGTGAAGCTGCTGGCCGGCTCGGCGCTGCTGGGCGGTTTGTTCAAGCTGTGCGCCGGCAGCGGCCTGAAACTGCTGCCGGACTCGGCAGCCACCGCCGGATTCTTCGGCAAGTCAGTCGCCTACTTCGGCACCAATCTTTCTCCCGCGCTGCTTGGCGTGGGTTACATCGTCGGCCTGAACATCGGACTGGTGATCATGGCTGGCGGCCTGATCTCCTGGAGCATCGCCATACCGCTGTACTCCACGTTTTTCCTGGACGGCAATCCCGAGCTTGCCGCCGCGCTGGCCGGCAGCGGCGCCGAAGACATGGCCTACGCGCTGTGGAGCGAGCAGATCCGCTATCTCGGTGTCGGCGCCATGCTGATCGGCGGCGTGTGGACGTTGCTATCGCTGCGCACCTCGCTGCTGTCCGGCATCCGCAGCGGCCTTGCAGCCACCCGCGCGGGCGCCACGCGCAACCTGGCCCACACCGAACAGGACATTCCGATGCGGCTGGTGCTGGTCGGCATCGTGCTGTTCACACTGCCGCTGGCCGGGCTTTACTACACCATCGTCGAGAGCTGGATGGTGACGATTCCGATGACCATCATCATGATTGTTGTCGGCTTCCTGTTCTGTTCGGTTTCGGCCTACATGGCCGGTCTGGTTGGCTCTTCGAACAACCCGGTTTCCGGCATCACCATCGGCACGATTCTGTTCTCCGCCCTGATGCTGATTCTGCTGATGGGACGCGATGCAGCCATCGGGCCGGTTGCGGCCATCATGATCGGCGCGGTGGTCTGTTGCGCAGCGGCCGTGGCGGGCGACAATCTGCAGGACCTGAAGGCCGGCTACATTGTCGGCGCCACGCCATGGAAGCAGCAGGTGATGCTGGCCATTGGAGCGGTGTCCTGTGCGCTCATCATGGCGCCGGTGCTTACGCTGCTGAATGCCGCCTACGGGATCGGGGCGCCAACCGCGGAACATCCCAATTCATTGCTGGCGCCGCAGGCGACTTTGATGGCCTCGGTGGCGCAGGGCATGTTCGGCGGTGAGCTGCCCTGGAACATGGTGTGGATCGGCGTGGGTATCGGCACGGGGATCATCATCCTCGACGAGATCCTCAAGCGCGGCAGCACGGGCTTTCGCACGCCGGTGCTGGCAGCGGCGGTGGGCATCTACCTGCCACTGGAATACACTGTGCCGATCTTTCTCGGCGGTTTGCTGGCCTACATCGTCGAGCGGGTCAAGCGCATGACCCGCGCGGATGCCGATGCCAAGGAGCAGCTGCATCGCCGCGGCGTGCTGTTCTCTGCCGGCCTGATCACCGGCGAAGCGCTGATGGGTATCGTCATTGCCGGCTTCATCTACTTCACCAGCGACAAGGATGTGCTGTCGGCGCCGGCATGGCTGCAGCCCGACGCAAGCTGGGCGGAGTGGCTGGGCCTGGCCGTCCTTGGCGTGGTGGCATGGTTCCTGTACCGGGCCGTGATCAAGGAGCGGCCGGCTATCTGAACGTGCAGGCTGGGCTCACTGACCCGCGGTGCTGTCTTCAGATGCCGCTACCGCCTCCAGGCGGAACTCGCGCCAGCGGGTTTTCAGCATCCAGCGCAGGGCCTGCACCTGCAGGATGATGTTTGCGGCCATGATGACCATCAGCATCAGCGGGTTGACCGCCGGCCCGGTCATGGGATCGCCCGGATGAGCGCCGTCGCCGGCTGGCGGGGCAGTAGTGGGTGCGCCGGGAAGCAGGTACAGCATGAGGATCACCACCGGCGCCAGCAGGACGAAGGTACGCCAGGTATAGCTCCACCAGATTCGCAGTCCGCGCTCGAAGGTGATCTCGACCGTTGCCATCTTTCATCTCTCCGCAAGTAGCCGCGGCCGGTACCTTACCATCGGCCGCTGTGACTGGCGAAGGAGTGCTCACCCGCCCTGGCCCGGTTCCCGGCACGGGCGGCAAGCGGGTCATCGTGGCCCGCTATCTGCGGGCCGGGTGAGGGGCCAGGTGCGGGCTACTTTGCGCTCGGCGTTTCTTCTTCAGGCAGCGCCACGCCCGCCTTGCGCAGCGCATCGGCCAGGCGGTTGTCACCGTCGCCGCGGAAGCCTACCAGGCCGTCGATGATCTTTCCGTCACGGCCGATGATGTACATGGTGGGAATGCCCGAAACGTTGTAGTGCTTCTTGGCGATGCTGTCCGCATTGCCGTTGTCGCGGTTCACGCCTGCCGGATCGAAGGCTTTGGTGAAAGTGGTTTTCACCTGTGGATTCTCGTGCCACTCGTCGAATTTCTCCTGCGTATCCCATACGCAGATGCCGAGGGTTTCCACTCCCATATCCTGCGTCTTCTCGTACAGTTCCTGCACATAGGGCATGGCGCGTTTGCACGGTCCGCACCAGGTGGCCCAGAAATCGACCACCACCACCTTGCCGCGATAGTCGGACAAACGCAGTTCCGAGCCGTCCGGCTTGATGGCGACGAAGTCCGGCGCCAGCGTGCCGGCGGCCAGTAGCGGGATACGCGGCGCGGGCGGCGCACGGGTGCCGCCGACGCGCTGTTGCGGCGGCACTTCTCCCTTGAAGGGCATCAGCATCACGCGCGAACCGTCCGCCGCCGGACGGGCGATGTAGTTCTGCTTGTTGAGCGTGAAAGCGCCGCGGATGTCGTAGACCTCCGTGTCGCCGAAGCGGCCATTGCCGTCGGCATCGACAAACAGCCACAACGGTTTACCGGCATCGCCCTTGTTGTTGCGGAATACCGCGTCGTTGTCGTTCTCGACCATCATCACGCGCAGCTTCTGATCACCGATTTCTATCTTTCCCTGGCGGCTGGTGACGCGGCGATAGGACAGCTGCATGCCAGCGTCCTGCGCGGGCTTTGTATAGAGGAACATCAGCGTATAGGGCTGACTGCGCAGCTCCACGTCCGAGTTGCCATCGCCATAGGAGGCGCGCAGTTCAACCAGGGTGGGTCCGAGGCGGGCAGCTTTGCCGCGCACAGTCACGTTCGACCACTGGCCATCACCGTCGTCGGTGAAGTCGCCGTTGCGATTGGCGTCTACATACAACCGCGCCTTGTCCCATTCGCCAGCCCTGGGATGATCAACGATGACGGTGTGGCCGGCGTTGGCGGCATTGCCGAGGCTGATGCGTCCGTACAGTGGCGTGCCGTTATAGGCCGGCTCCCTCCTGATGCCAGGCAGTGCATCAATGTACAGGGTCACCGTGGTGTTGAAGAAGGGCAGCTGCCCCCAGAACTCGCCCTCCGGAGCGAGCGCGGCATGGTCTGCCTCCAGCTCGGCTTGCTGCGCGACACCCGCCTGACAGACAAGAAGCGCGCCGCCCGCGAGGGCGGCGCCGATGACTACACGATTGGATCTGTTCATGCTGTCCCGATGTGAAACGACGTTGATGATTTCAGAAGCGATAGATGGCGGTAGCGTTATAGGTCCGCATCTTGGCGCTGTGGAAACCACCGTCGTAACCCCAGGTGGTATTCGCGAACGGGGGTTCTCTGTCGAAGATGTTGCCGATGCCGCCCTGCAGGCGCAGGTTCTCGCTCCATTCAAAGCTGAGGTTCATGTCCGTCGTGGTGAAGGCGCTGACACGATCACTGGAGGATCGCTCCGCCGCACCCTGGTAGTAGACGAACACGGCGCCACCCCAGCGCTCGCGGTTCCAGAACATGCTGGCATTGCCCTTGACCTTCTGCGGGAAGCCGAAGGTGCCGCCGCGCTCCTCCAGCGGGTCGCCGGGATTGAAGGCCACCTTGTAGGAGCCGAGCAGGGTGCCCGTCACCCGGAAGGTGAAGCGTCCCAGGCTAGTGGTCGGCAGGTCGTAGGTGACGGTGCCATCCCAGCCTTCGGTGACGGCACGGCCGAAGTTGGAAAAGCGCCCATCCACTTCGACAATCAATCCGGGTCTGCCTGCGGCCATATCCTCTGCCGAGGGTTCATCGCGGATGATGCGGCCGGGGAACAGCTCCTCGTAGTCGACCATCGTCTGTGTAATGAGGCTGGCAGTGAGGTTCTTCTGATCCTTGCGGTATCCATCAAAGCTGAAGCTCAGGCCTTCGATCCATGGCACCTGGATGACCACTCCGTAGCCGTAGGTCTTGGAGGTTTCCGGCTTCAGGTTCGGGAAGGAACCGACGATAACGTTGACCGGATAGCGGTTGTCCGGCGCCACGCGCGTGGAATCGGTGATGGTCTGCGTGCGCTGACTCTCCGGCCGCTCCAGTTCGGACAATGCCGGTGCGCGATAGCCGGTACCGAAAGTGCCGCGGAACATCAGCGATTTGAACGGACTCCACACCAGCCCGTACTTGGGGTTGAAACTGTCACCGGCGTTCCCGGTGTCCTGCCAGCGGCCGGCCAGCTGCAGCTCCAGGCGCTGCAGGAATGGTCGGGCATGCTCGCGGCTGAACAATGGAATCTGCAGTTCGCCGAAAACCGCGTAGTCATCGCGTTTCTCTTCGCTGCGCTCGGGGGAAACTGAAGAGGGCGCATTGGTGGTGCGCAGCCGGTCCTGGCGGCTCCACTCGGCGCCGAAAGCCGTGCGCACCAGCCCGGCCGGCAGCTGCCACACCGGACCACGCAGCAGAAGGTCGCCGGAGTAGATCTTCGAGTCCGCCTCGGTGATCGACTGGCCGATGATGTTTTCGTACACCCCCGGCGAGTTTGTTGAGCCGACGGTGCTGAAGTCGCCGAACAGATTCAGCGCCAGGGCCGGATCGGTCTGGTTCAACGCGGCCCGCAGCGCGTCATTGTCGACCGACGGCGCGCTGGTGAAGAAATCCTGCAGGTAGTACATGGCCGAGGCCTCGACAGACCAGTCCCCACCGAGGTCGAACTGCAGCCCGGCCAGGGAACGCAGGGACTTGGTCTCGGCCACCAGGTCGCGCGGACCGAGTTCCAGGTGCGTCATGCGGAAGCCCAGATCGATGCCGAAGGGATTGTAGGGATTGCTCGCAGGAATGAACGGCGTGACGCTGGAGTTGCCGCTGATGTTGCTGCTGATCAGTGGATTGGCCAGCGCGGAGGAATCGGTGTAGGTGTAGGCCACCTCGCCGTAGACATTCAGCCGGTCGCTGGCGGAGAAGTTCAGCCGGGTGGAGGCGCCGAAGCGCTCCGTGGGTGTGATCAGCGAGTACAGATCCGCCGAGTCGTACAGGGAAATCCCGCTGGCGGTCGCGGCAAAATCCGCGGCGGTCAGAGCGGTGCCGTCCTGGTTGGCGGGCACCACCGCCTGGCGCGCCGGGCTGCCGTCTGCATTGAACACGCCGGGCAGGAACTGCCCGGCGCGCGCCGAGATGGTGTTCGGATAGCCGATGTTGGTGCGGAAATCACTGCCCCCCTGGTCGGTGTGATCCGTACTGTCGGAAAACGGCCTTTGATTGCCCTGCAGCGGCTGGCGCTGGAAGCCGTCCAGCGTGGTGGTGGTCTGCAGCCGGCCCACGGAGAAACCGTGGGTGAGCGTGGCGCCACGCTCGAAGGCGCCGCCATGCTGGGTGCCGCCGAAGCGCGTTCTGATCTCGGTGGAGTTGTACTCCTCTTTCAGAATGATGTTGACCACCCCGGCGATGGCGTCGGTGCCGTACACGGCCGAGGCGCCATCGGTGATGATTTCGATGCGCTCGATCAGGCCGAGCGGAATGGTGTTGATGTCAAAAAAGCTTTGTTGCGTCGGCGTACCACGGTTGCCGATGCCCGACAGCGGCGCACGCCGGCCATTGATCAGCACCAGGGTGTTGTTCGAACCCAGACCGCGCAGACCCAGTCCCGACTGGCCGGGCTGGCGCGCGATCAGCACCGGGTTCTCATCGTTCGGCACGGTCTGGCGGCCGGAGCCGGAGGCGGAGAAGTTCTGCGGCAGGATGCGCATGAACTCCTCCAGTGTGGAGAAGCCGGAGCGCTCGATGTACTCGCGGTCGAACTTCAGCACCGGCGAGGCGCTTTCGATCTCGCTACGCGGCAGGCGGGAACCGGTGACCACGACTTCGGTTGATCCAGTCTTCTCCGCCTTGCCGGCGACTGGTGTTTGCGGCGTCTGTTCATCCTGCGCTGGCGTGGTATCGGTGTCCTCCGGTCCGTTGGAGCGGGCCACACGCACGGGCGTCATGGCAGTGCCCTGCCCGGCACTGAGTCCGGCAATGGGCTTGGCCGCGTTTCGGGCCATGTCAGTGATGGCGATGGTCTTGGTGTTGAGGCGCTCGTAGGTCAGGCCGGTCTGTTTGAGCAATCGCTCCAGCGCCTGCTCGCGGGTGAAGCTGCCCATCACTGCGGAGGACTTCAGTCCCTTGCCGATCTCGGAGAAGAACACGATCTGCTCGCCGGTCTGATCGGCGTACACGCGCAGCGCATCGGACAGCGATTGTGAGCGGATCTCGAAGCGCTCCACACTTGCCGCCGCAACTTCCGTGGCCGCCCACGAGGTTGAGCAGATGCAGGCAGTCAGCACTGCTGCCAGAGCGGCCCGGATCATTCGGTTCTTGTTCATACATCCCCCACGATTGATGGCATCGGTCTCTTCCGTAGGTAGAGTGAGGTAGCGCGGAAACCTGCCCCTAGTTTTTCCTGCCGACCACCCAGCCCTGCGCAGTACGGGCGATGGGCGCGTCCGTGTAGCGGCGCAGGAATACCACCAGCGCATCCGGATTGGCTGCATCGAAGGTACCGGTAATACGCTGACCCGCCAGCAACTCGTCCTCGATGCGGATGGTTTGCGCGCTGTAGCGGGAAAATTCCTGAGCAGCCTCGGCCAGCGGAGTGTCTTCGAAGTACAACCGCCGCGCCGTCCAGGCGGTGACTTTCACCGGATCGACTTTTATTGGTGCGGACAGTGGCCTGTGCGGCTCGATCACCGCCTGCTGGCCCGGATCGAGCTCGAGTGCAGATGATGCAACCCCCGCCGCGCCGTCCTGCAATTTGCGGTCCACGCGTACGCGTCCCTCCAGCACCGTCACGATGGTGCGCTCCTGGCGCGCGGAGATATTGAATGCCGTGCCGACGGCAACAATGTCGGCAAAGCCGGTGGATACCCTGAACGGACGGCCGCTCTCTTTCGCCACCCTGAAGATGGCCGCGCCGTGTGTCAGCTCCACCGCACGTTCGGTTTCAGTGAAGCGCTGGCGCAGCGTGGACCGGGCATCGAGTTGCACGATGGAGCCGTCCGGCAGCGTCACCGAGCGCAGCTCGCCGAAGGTGGTGCTGTAGGTATGTCCCTGCACCCAGCCGGCAGGATCCAGCGCCACAAACGAAATGACGGCGACCGCGATGGCGGCGCCAACGGCGGCGAAGCGCCAGCGCATGCCGGTCCATGCGGCGATCTTCTCGCCCGTCTTGCCCACATGGCTCGCGTGCCCTTCACGGCGGCTGGGATTCGCGGGAAACATCGTGACACCCGGGCCGCTGCGCCGCGCCTCGGCGATCAGGTGTTCCACGTTCAATTGTGGCCAGCCGCGCGTGGTCTCCAGCCGGCGCGTCAGCGTGCTGATGGTGAGAAACTCCTCCACGTTGACGTTAGAGCGCTGCAGCCAGCGTGCAAACGCCTGGCGTTCCTCAATGCTGCAATCCGCGTCGGACAGCGTGGCCAGCCATTCGGCGGCTTCCTCGATGGGCCCACCCGGGCGCGATGTGCTCATCGTTCACGCTCCCGCACCAGCAGGCGGCGCAGGGCCGCATAGGCGACAGTCAGGTGCTTGCGCACCATCCGTGTGCTGATACCCAGTTGCAGGGCAATTTCCTCGTGGGTCTGGCCGCCGCGCAGTTTCAGGTAGGCCACGGCGCGCACCATCGGCGGCAGGTGCCGCAGCGCCTGATCAAGCCGCTGGGCCTCCATATCCTGTTCGACACGGGTTTCCGGCGTGGTCAGTTCGATCAGGTCGTCGAGCTCCTCGGAGCTGTGCGCCTGCTGCCGGTAATGCCGCGTGCGCCACTCCGCCGCGATATTGCGCGCGACGTGGTACAGATAAGCCCTTGGTTCTTCTATGGTTTCCAGGTCTCTCACCCTGAGCAGGCGCACATATACCTCCTGCGCCAGATCCTCCGGATCGACATGCGCGGGCAGGCGGCGGCCCAGGAAACGCGTCAGCGGCGTGTTCCAGCGCTCTACCCATTCAGCAAGCCGCGGGGTGCGGCGGGGTGTGTTCACCAGGCCTCCGTTAAAGCGGACGTGTGCCTGCTACTGTAGAGCGGTGCAGACGGAAAACCTGCCCCCTGCATTTCTCACAGGCTGAAGCTGCGCGGGAGGAGGTCTACCGGGGGCCGTCGCGCCGCACGATCTCGATGCGCCCGCGCGCGCCGATGAGCCATGAGGCCACCCACGAAGTCAGTCCGACAATCAGGGCGCCCAGAAAGGCCGCCCAGAAGCCCTCTATCTGAAAGCCCGGCAGGAGCAGCGCGACCAGTCCCAGCATGGCGGCATTGATGACCAGAATGAACAGTCCCAGGGTCACCAGCGTCATGGGCAGGGTGAGGATGATGGCCAGCGGCCGCAGAAAGGCATTCACCACGCCGAGCAGAAAGGCGGCCACCACCAGCGTCATGGGACCGGAAATACGCAATCCGTCGATCCACTCGGCGGCCAGCCACAGACCGAGGGCGGAAATCAGTGCGCGAAGAATGAAGCCGGGCATGCGCGCAAACTACCGCATCGACCGGCATGCGCCAAGCGCTTGCACCGCTGCGGAAGTGCCCGATGCGGGTTGTGTACCTGCTCCGCGGATGTATACACTTCAGCGTATATACGGAGGTCCGCGCCATGAGCCCCTCAAAAAAACCCGTGAAAAGCCGCTACAAAACCGGCAAACCCGCCAAGCCCCTGGCCGTGGCCGTGGCCGAACCTCCGGCCGCAGCCTATGCCACGCCACCGGCCACCGCGCGCGTATTCCAGTCCGGCAACAGTCAGGCGGTGCGCCTGCCCAAGGAGTTCAGGTTCCGCAGCCGCACGGTGCAGATCTTCCGACGCGGCGAGGACATCATCCTGCGGGAGAAACCCATGACGCTGGGCGAACTGCTGGAGCGCATCGGCCCCATGCCGGAGGACTTTCCCGACGACATCCCCGACAGCCCGGCTGAGCCGGTGGAGGATCTGTGATGAGCGTGCAGTACCTGCTGGACAGCGACATCTGCATCTACGTCACCAAACGCCGCACGGACGCCATCCTGGAAAAGTTCGACCGTTTCGCACCGGTCTGTGCCATTTCCGTCATTGTGCTCGGCGAGTTGCGCTACGGTCAGGCAAAGAGCGCACGACCCGCCGAAGCGGCGGCGAATCTCGATGCGCTGCTGCAGACGTTGAAGATTCTGCCTTTGCCGCCAGAGGCCGCAGAGCGCTATGGTGATATCAGGGCCCACCTGCAGGGCGCCGGCACACCCATCGGCGCCAACGACCTGTGGATCGCCGCCCATGCGCTGAGCGCCGACCTGACGCTGGTGACAAACAACGAGCGGGAGTTTCGCCGCGTGCCGGGCCTGAAGGTCGAGAACTGGACGAAGGAGTAATGCCCGTGCTGACGGCTATCAAACAGTTTTTCCAACAGAACATCGCGCCACAGAACGCGGAATCAGAAACCACCCAGGAACACCGGGCCCGGCTGGCCGCAGCGGCCCTGCTGGTTGAGCTGGTGCGATCGGACGACAAGATCACCGCCACAGAACGCGCCGAACTTCTGGCCAGCATGGACCGCAAGTTCAGCCTGAACGCAGAGGAGGCCGCACAACTCATCACGCTGGCCGAAGCCGAAGCCCACGAAGCCACTGACCTCTACCAGTTCACCTCCGAGATCAACCGCGGCTTCACACCCGAACAGAAGGTGCGCCTCATCGAGGAACTGTGGCGCGTGGCCTACGCCGACGAAACCCTGCACCACTACGAAGAACACCTGATCCGCAAGGTAGCCGACCTGATCCACGTCCCCCACCCCGACTTCATCGCCGCCAAGCTCCGCGTCCGCCCGGCCTGACCACGATTTCTCACGAACGCCGCCGCCAGCCCGCGATTCCTCACGCCCGGCACGACCTCTCTGCAGGTTGCGGGTGGGGAAGGGGGTTTCCGGGTCGTGAAAAACAGGATGTTTTTCCCGAAGCCTACATGGATGTATTCACGGCGGCCCGGAAAACCCCTTCCCCATCCGCAACCTGCCGGGCACTGACTCAACTGTGTGAGAAATAGGGACTAAAACCACCCGTAATTGAAACTCACACTGACCCGCTCATCATCCACCCCATTGACCGCCACCTCATGCCGCAGCCAGCTCTCGAACAACACCACATGCCCCGCCCGCGCCGGCAACACCACCCACGGCCGATGCGCCACATCGGCGGAGGCCTTGCGCGGCGGCGCCGCCATGAACCGCTCCAGGCGCGGATCCTCGAACTTGATACCCGGACTGCCGCGCGGCGTACGCACGTAGTACGTCCCGCTGATGGTGGACAGCGGATGCAGATGCAGCCCGTGCACCACGCCCCTGGGCATGATGTTCACCCAGCAATCGGTCATCGACAGCGCCCGACCTTCCAGATCCAGCTGCAGCGCGCGGGCAAAGGCGCGCACATGGCGGTTGAGCTCGCGCTCCAGCACCGCAAAGGTTGGCGACATCTGGTGCATGCTGTTCGCCGAGTTGTATGAGGTGTATCCGCCCGGATAGCTGTGCTCCGACCAGCGCCTGCCGGCTCCATCATCCTCGCGCAGCTGACGGCACTCGCGCAGCAGCCGGTTGTTGAAGGCACGCCAGCGCCCCGGCTGCAGGGGCGCGGCGTAAACCTGTGTGGGAAACAAGGTGTGAACAGTCATCGGTGGATGATAACGCGCCAGCGCGCGTCAAAGCCGGCGCCAACCATGGTCACGGCGACAGCCCCGGCGACCCTGTTGCGCGCTGCATCGGCCCGCGGTTCCCGGTACACTGCGCGACTTTCGCGGCCGTGTTCGATTGCGGGTTTTCGATGAGTGCAGAACAGATTCCGGCAGAGCAGGCAATCGACATACGGTTCGGGCAGGTTGGGATGGTGCAGGTGCGCATCCGCACCACCGATACCGGCATCATTCTCGATGAGCTGACCGGACGCATCGCGGCAACACCGCAGTTTTTCGATCGCACCGCCGTGTGCGTGGACCTGAGCGCCCTGCGCGATGAACCCCGGGCCGACGAACTGAACGCCGTGTTCGATGCCGTGCGCCGGGCCGGCCTGCTGGCGGCGGGCATCTCCCACGACAATATCCGGCTCGACGAACTGGCGCGCGCGGTGAACATGCCGGTGCTCACGCAATTCCGCCCGCAACGCCGTCCCGCTACGGCGCCGAAGGCAGTGGAAACACCGCCCGCCGCCGAGCCGGCCCTGATGCACCACCAGCCGGTGCGCTCGGGCCAGCGCATCTACGCCCGCCAGCGCGACCTGATCGTCACCACCACGGTGGGCGCGGGGGCCGAGGTCATGGCCGACGGCTGCGTGCATGTGTACGCCGCCCTGCGCGGACGGGCCATGGCCGGCGTGCGCGGCGACACCACCGCGCGGGTGTTCTGCCAGCAATTCAACGCCGCGCTGGTGTCCATCGCCGGCGTGTTCCGTGTTTTCGAGACCCTGCCCGACGAGCTGGCCGGCCAGCCGGTGCAGGCCTGGCTCGAGGGCGAAGATCTGCGTTTTGCCCGTATCGGCGGCTAGCAGCCCGCCCCCATTCATCCTGAGGAGATTCAGTCTTGACTGAGATCATTGTTGTGACTTCCGGCAAGGGCGGGGTGGGCAAAACCACCACCTCGGCCAGCATCGCCTGTGGCCTGGCGCAACGGGGCAAGCGCGTGGCCGTCATCGATTTCGACATCGGCCTGCGCAACCTCGACCTGATCATGGGCTGCGAGCGCCGGGTGGTGTACGACTTCGTCAATGTCATCCAGGGTGACTGCACGCTCAAGCAGGCGCTGATCAAGGACAAGCGGCAGGAAACCCTGTTCGTGCTGGCCGCCTCGCAAACCCGCGACAAGGACGCCCTCACGCCCGAAGGCGTGCGCCGCGTGCTCGACGAACTGATTGCCGATGGCTTCGACTTCATCGTCTGCGATTCGCCGGCCGGCATCGAGAAGGGCGCGCACCTGGCCATGTACTACGCCGACCGCGCCATCGTGGTGGTCAACCCGGAAGTGTCCTCGGTGCGCGATTCCGACCGCATCCTCGGCCTGCTCGCCAGCAAGACCCACCGCGCCGAGCAGGGCAACGGTGACGTGCAGGAACACCTGCTGCTCACCCGCTACAGCC
This sequence comes from Gammaproteobacteria bacterium, assembly GCA_021773365.1. Classification (GTDB taxonomy): domain Bacteria; phylum Pseudomonadota; class Gammaproteobacteria; order Steroidobacterales; family Steroidobacteraceae; genus JAJFKF01. The sequence continues at coordinate 12,944 of JAJFKF010000154.1, forward strand.
CGCAGCGCGTCGGCAAGGGCGAGATGCTCAGCGTGGAAGACGTGAAGGAAATTCTGGGCCTGGACGTGGTGGGCGTGATCCCCGAATCAGTGGACGTGCTGTCGGCCTCCAACGCCGGCACACCGGTGATCCTCAACGAGGACAGCACCGTAGCGCAGGCCTATGAAGATGCGGTGGCGCGTCTGCTGGGCGAAACACTGCCGCTGCGCTTCGTCGAGGAGCCCAAAAAGGGCTTCTTTGCCCGCGTGTTCGGAGGCTGATATGGGTTTGCTTGCACTGTTCCGTCGCACTCCACCCTCGGCCAGCGTGGCCAAGGAACGCCTGCGCATTATCGTTGCCCAGGAACGCAGCGCCCGTGGCGGGCCGGACTACCTGCCGCTGCTGCGCCGCGAACTGCTTGAGGTGATCCGCAAGTACGTGAACGTCGACCCCGACGCCATCCAGATCAACCTGGATCGCGAAGAGGGACAGGAGGTGCTGGAGTTCTCCGTCGCACTGCCGGAAAAGGCCGCGCGCCAGCCGGGTCGCAAGTCTTCCCGTCAGTGATGATGTCCATCCGGCCCGTGGACATGTCCATGGGCCAGTTCCTCGGCGGTGGCCTGGCGGATCTCGGCAATCTCCACCTCGAAATGCAGGGTCTGCCCGGCCAGCGGATGGTTGCCGTCCAGCGTGATGGATTCCTCGTCCAGCTGCGTGACGGTCAGCATGTGCGTGCCCTCGTCGGTCTGCGCCTGCACCTGCATGCCTTCCTGCAGGTCCGTGGCATTGTCTATCGCAGTGCGGGGAATGCGCTGCACCAGCTGCTCGTCATGTTCGCCGTAGCCGTCCTCCGGCTCGATGGCCACCTGCAGCCGCACGCCCGCCTGCTTGCCTTCAAGCTCGCGCTCCAGGCCAGGGATGAGATTGCCCCGCCCGTGCAGATAGGTCAGCGGTTCAGCACCCTCTGAACTGTCCAGCACCTCGCCGGCATCGTTCTTCAGGGTGTAATGGATCAAAACAACGGCATCAGGCGCTACGGTCATGGGATATCCGGTAGGGAGGGTCGCGGGAGGAGCGATATCATTGCAGCCGGGGGAAGTTCGGGCAACCCCGGATCGCCCGCCACGGGGCTAAATTCCAGCCTTCCCCAGCGCGTCGATCAGCTGGCGCAGCGAACCGGACAGGGCCGGGTGGTCGGCCTGGAAATCGACGGCCCGTTGTTCCAGCCATGACATGGGTGGCGGCTGGTCGGCCTGGCCCTGGGCCAGGGATTTCTCGATGTCCTGCATGACGGTGGCCAGGAGCGTGCGCTCCTGAGGACTGATCGTCGCCGCATCTTTCAGACGCTCATGGACCTGGGCAAGAAGCTGCCGCAGATTTTCATCGTTCATTTGCCTACACTCCGGGACGAATCCGCACAGCCTGCGTCCGGCTGACTCTACCACCAGGGATCGTGTTCCATGATCAGAATTCTCGGTATCTCCGGCAGCCTGCGGCGCCAATCGTACAACAGCGCCCTGCTGCGGGCCGCCACGCAATCGCCGCCGGACGGCACGGTCATCGACATCGCCACCATTGACGGCATCCCGCTGTACAACGGCGATACAGAAGCCGAAAGCGGCATCCCCGACAGCGTGACCGCGCTCAAGAACAGAATTGTTCAATACGATGCACTGCTGCTGGTCACGCCCGAGTACAACAATTCCATTCCGGGCGTGGTGAAGAACGCCATCGACTGGCTGTCCCGTCCCGCCAGCGACATCAAACAGGTTTTCGGCGGGCGGCCTGTCGGTTTGATCGGCGCCAGCACCGGCGGCTTCGGCACCATTCTGTCGCAGAACGCCTGGCTGCCGGTGCTGCGCGCGCTGGGCACACGGCCGTGGTTTGGGGGCAAACTGATGGTGTCGCGGGCGCGACAGGTGTTTGATGAGAGTGGTGATCTGACTGACGAGCAGGTGCGCGGACAGTTGCAGGACTATCTGCGGGAATTTGGCCGGTTTGTGCGGGAAACGGCACCGCCCGCCCATTGATGAAATGAGCGCGGAGCTGGGGTAAGCTCACCGGCGGATTTCGCAGGAGGGTACAGGTATGCGCCCAGGTCTATGGATGATTCCCGCAATGGGCCTGTTTCTTGTGGCTTGCGGCAGTTCTCGGAATGTTCTCGGGCCCGTCGAGTGCTCGGCTGGCGAAATTTAGTATCGCGACGAACAGCAGAATCACGAAAATTCAATGCCACAGGCAGCCCACCTGATTTCGTGTTGAGCTCCCAGAAACGTTCGTACCGCACCAGCAATCCGAAGCGAGAATGAGGGCCGTGTATCCTCACAGCCCTAATAACACTAACGAAGGGAAACCGGCACGACATGAATGGTGATGTTTTCAAAGATATCGAAGATTTCGAAACCGACCTCTGGAAGGCCGCGGACAACCTCCGCGCCAACTCCAAGCTCACCTCCAGCGACTATTTCATGCCGGTGCTGGGGGTCATCTTTCTCCGCCACGCCGCTAACCGCTTCGACGCCGCCCACAGCAGATCGCGGCGGACCAGGCCAGCGGCAAGATGCCGAAGCGCAAGATCCAGCCGGCCGATTACATCGCGCGCCGCTCACTCTACCTGCCCGCAAAGGCGCAGTACGACTTCATCATGCAGCAGGCCGCTACCCGCGGCGCGGATCTTCCGAAGTTGGTCACCGACGCAATGACCGCCATCGAGGCCGAATTCGAGCCGCTTCTCGGGGTGCTGCCGAAGGACTACGGCATCTTCGAGCCCAAGGTGCTCGAAGACCTGATGCGCTTGTTCAACAGCGCGCAAATCAAACAGGCCACCGGCGACGTGTTCGGCCGCATTTACGAGTACTTTCTGGCCAAGTTCTCGATCCAGAAGGCGCACGATAATGGCGAATTTTTCACGCCGTCCTCCATCGTGCAGACCATCGTCAATGTCATCGAGCCGGATCACGGCACGGTGTTCGACCCGGCCTGCGGTTCGGGTGGCATGTTCGTGCAGTCCAGCCACTTCATCGAGCACGAGGGCGGCGATACTGCGAAGAAGGTGGTCTTCTACGGACAGGAGAAGAACCGCGAAACCATCCGCATCGCCAAGATGAACCTCGCGGTGCATGGGCTGGAAGGGAAGATCGCCGAGGCCATCACCTACTACCACGACGAGCACCACCTCGCCGGCAAGTGCGACTTCGTGATGGCCAATCCGCCCTTCAACGTGGACCTGGTGGATGCCGAACGCATCAAGGGCGAACCACGCCTGCCTTTCGGCCTGCCGGGCGTGAACAAGCAGAAGAAGGTCGGCAACGCCAACTATCTCTGGATCTCCTACTTCTGGAGCTACCTCAGCGCGAAGGGCCGCGCCGGCTTCGTCATGTCCTCGCAGGCCTCGAGCGCCGGGCACGGCGAGAAGGAGGTACGCCGGAAGATCGTCGAGACCGGCGATGTGGACGTGATGATCTCCATCCGCTCCAATTTCTTCTACACCCGCACCGTTCCCTGTGAGCTGTGGCATTTCGACCGGGCCAAGCCGCGCGAGCGCAGGAATAAGGTGCTGATGCTCGACGCGCGCAACGTCTATCGCAAGGTCACGCGCAAGATTTACGACTTCTCGCCCGAACAGATGCACAACCTCGCGGCCATTGTTTGGCTCTATCGCGGGCAGCAGAAGCGCTTCTTCGGGCTGGTGAAGAATTATTTCGGGCGCGTTTGCGTCGAGAGTGCCGCCGTGCCGGGGGTGCTCACCTCTTTCGAGACGTTGCTCGCCGATCTGCGCGGCCGCTTCCATGCGGTGGCCAAGGCGTCGGCGAAGCACGCCGGCGTGGACGCTGGCAGGAAGCAGACGCTCGCCGAGGCTGTGGCCGAACTGCGCGAGGCCGTCACGCTCTACGAGGCTGATGCGAAGAAGCTCCTCGGGGGCCTCGCCGCTTTCAGCCGGAAATACGCCAAAGCGCTGCCCGATAAGAACGACGCCCAGCACAAAGCGCGCAAGGCGTTTGATCCCAACGGGGAGGCGATCCGCGGCCTCGTCAAGCAAGTGGACCTGCTCTACAAGCTCGCCGCGCGCGTGGCCGATCTGGGCGCCGAGTTGGCGACCGACGATGCGATCTCCGCCGTCTACGACCGACGCGCGACAGGTCGGCAGGTGAAGCGGCTCGACGAGGAACGTAAAGCCGCCGTCGAGCAGTTGAAACATGCTGTCTACTTCCATCGCCAAGTGACGTGGTTGCAGGACCGTTTCCCGAAGGCCAAGCTTGAAGCCGTGCCGGGGCTGGTGAAGCTGGTAGACCGCAAGGACATTGAGGCAGCGGACTGGAGCCTCACTCCCGGCCGTTACGTAGGCGTTGCCCCGCAGAATGAAGATGAAGACTTCGACTTCGAGCAGACCTTGCGCGACATCCACATCGAGCTAACGGATCTCAACAAGGAAGCGACGGAGTTGGCGGCGAAGATTGGAGAGAACTTCGAGGAGATAGTGTGAACGGCGGGACATTGACCACACTCGCGAACGTGTGCGAGTCCGTACGCTACGGGTACACTGCCTCCGCTATCTCCGAGCCCTACGGCCCTCTGTTCCTTCGCATCACAGACATTGTGCCGGAGTCGCTCGACTGGGAATCTGTTCCCTACTGTTTGATCGAGGACGACGATCGAAAGCGGTTTACGCTTGCAGTAGGCGATATCGTTGTCGCAAGAACGGGTGCGACAGTTGGATACGCGAAACTCATCCGGGACGCAGTCGACGCTGTTTTCGCGTCGTACCTCGTACGGTTCCGGGTCGATCCGAAGTTAGCTGACCCCGCCTATGTGGGGAGACTAGTCGAATCGCAAGTCTACAAGTCATTTGTGCAATCCCGGATCGGAGGCGCTGCACAGCCGAATGCAAGCGCCCCCGTACTAGGGGCGTTTGAATTCGCGCTTCCGTCCCGGCAATCGCAGCAACGCATCGCCGACATCCTCTCCGCCTACGACGACCTGATCGAGAACAACCGGCGGCGGATGGCGCTGTTGGAGGACACGGCGCGGCAGCTCTACCGCGAGTGGTTCGTCCGCCTCCGCTTCCCCGGTCACGAGCACACCCGCATCACCAACGGTGTGCCGGAGGGGTGGGAGCGCAAGGCCATCGAACAGCTAGCCTGCTACTTGAATCGCGGGATCGCGCCACACTATGACGATGAGGCTGAAGGGTTGGTGATCAACCAGAAGTGCATTCGTGCAGGCCGACTCGACCTGTCCCTTGCTCGACGTCAGTCGCGTGAGTACACACCCAAGCGGCAAATACAGCATGGAGACATCCTGGTGAACTCGACGGGTGAGGGTACGCTGGGCCGTGTCGCCCAGGTGCTTGCGCCCATCGAAAACTGTACGGTCGATACGCACGTCACCATCGTCCGGCCCGCGGCCGGCGTCGGCATTCACTACATCGGCCAAGCGCTTATGGAGTGGGAACCGCGCTTGTCGACCATGGGGCGCGGCGCGACGAACCAGACGGAACTGTCTCGCAGGCAGATTGGCGACGTTCAGATTCTCGTGCCGCAGCGGTTGCTCTTGCAGCAGTTTGAGGACTTCGCTGCGCCCTCGTTTCGCCAGGCGTGGGTTTTGATGGAGCAGAACGCGAAGCTCCGCGCCGCCCGCGACCTGCTACTGCCGCGCCTGATGAGCGGAGAGATCGCGGTATGAAGATCAGGGCGATCCGAATTGAGAAATGCAGGAGTTTCGAAGACGACTCGATCTCCCTCAATTGCTATTCATGCTTTGTGGGTCCCAATGGTGCGGGGAAGTCGACCGTGCTGGCGGCGCTTAACCTCTTCTTCCAGGAGAAGGCCAGCAGGGAAGGGGGTTCCAAATGAACCTCGAAGACCAGCACACCGACCGCAAGTCGTTGCGCGCCATCACCGGTAGGTCTGCGGACTGGGACGACCTCGCACGCGCCTGCGTATGCTTCGCCAATGGCGCGGGCGGCCGGCTGCTGATCGGCATCGAGGATGGCGAGGAGCTGCCGCCGCCAGCGCAGACGGTCGCACCCGAACTGATCGAGAGGCTTCGCAAGCGTATCGGCGAATTGACGGTGAACGTGCAGGCGCTCCCTGCTCTGCAATGTGCAGCCAACGGCGGCCAGTTCATCGAGCTGGTGGTGGATCGGTCTCCGAACGTGGCGTCAACGTCCGACGGGCGATATTTCCTGCGCGTTGCCGATTCCTGTGTGCCGGTACTCGGTGACGACGTGTTGCGGCTGGCGAACGAACGGCCGGGGCGGCCGTGGGAGTCCATGGATAGCGGTGTCCCGTGCGCTGCGGCGGACACGGACAAGCTCGCCCGTTTTGTACAGGGTATACGCAGCTCCGACCGGGTGAAGGATTCGGTGAAGGAAAAAGGCGCCGATGAGCTGTTGCTCCACTACGGCCTGGCGCTGAGAGACGGGCTTGCCCGCCTCGGCGTCCTGCTTCTGGGCAATGCGGCGGACCGGCGCGCACTGGGCACCGCGCCGCTGGTGCAGGCGATCAGATACGACGAGCAGGGGCAGAAGATCAACAAGTGGACGTGGGACGACTACGCGCTTTCGCCCGTCGAACTGGTGGATATGGTCTGGCGGGAAGTGCCGGATTTCCGCGAAAGTTATGAAGTGGCGGAAGGCATGTTTCGCCGCAGTGTGCCGGCGTATGACGAGAAGGTGGTGCGCGAGCTGCTGGTCAATGCGCTGGTGCATCGGCCCTACACCCAGCAGGGTGACATCTATCTCAATCTGCATCCGGACCGACTGGAGGTGGTAAATCCCGGCCGGTTGCCGCTGGGCGTCACGCCGCGCAACATGCTCCACGCCAGCCGCCGCCGCAACGAGGGCTTGGCGCGGGTGTTTCATGATCTGGGGCTGATGGAGCGCGAGGGCAGCGGCTTCGATATGGTCTACGACCGGTTGTTGTCCCAGGGGCGGCCAGCGCCGCTGCCGGAGGAAGGCGCGGACTGGGTGAAGGTGACGATCCAGCGACGGATCATGAAACCGGAGGTGATGCGTCTGATGGCCGAGGCGGATGATCGCTTCCAGTTGACGCAGCGAGAGCGGATCACGCTGGGCGTGCTGGCTCAGACCGAAGGCATGACCGCTCGTGAGCTGGCGGTTGCGTTGGAAACGAAAGGGGCGGCTGCGCTGCCCCCCTGGCTGGGACGGCTTCCGGATCTGGGTTTGGTGCAAAGCGCCGGACGCACCAAGGGAACACGCTACTTCATCGATCCGGACTTGCTCAGGGATTCCGGGCTCAAACTTGCGACTTCCCTGAAACGCATCGAGCCGCATCGGCTGGTGGAACTGGTGCGCGAGGACTTGCGCCGCTATCCACGCTCCAAGATAGGCGAGATCAGCGCCCGTGTTGGCGCGGAGGTCGGCCGCTCCCAGTTGAAAAGAGCGCTGGCGGACATGGTCCGATCCGGCGTTATCGCCATGGACGGGCAGCGAAACGGCGCCCGCTATCGATTAAGGAATGAATCATGAGGAGGCTCCATTTGGCGCAAAAGCTGGGGAATAGGGTATTTCCGGCTGCGGGAACGAGCCAAAGGGACCGCGCGAGCTTGCGCAACCGTATGTTTTCAGAAGACTTTTATTTGACTCATGCGTGGCGAATGAGCTAAACCCAAGCCAGTCGACTGAGCTAAACGGGACATGGCCCTCACCGACATCAACAGCGAAGACCGATTGGTTCAGCAGACCTTCGCCAGCCACCTGGAGGAGGTTCTTGGCTGGGACAGCGTCTACGCCTACAACGCGGAGACCTTCGGGCCTCATGGAATGCTAGGGCGAACCTCCGAGCGCGAGGTCGTGCTGGTTCGGGACCTGCGGTCGGCGCTGGAGCGCCTCAACCCTGACCTTCCGGAATCGGCGTGCGAGCAGGCGGTTGAAAAGATCACCCGCATCGACTTCGCCCGCTCACTGATCCAGCACAACCGGGAGTGTTATGGCTTCATCCGCAACGGTATCCCGGTGGAGTGGCGAGATGCGAGCGGCGAGACCCAGCATGCACACGCACACGTAGTCGACTTCCGCAACGTCGACAACAACCGCTTCCTCGCTGTGCGCGAACTGAAGATTCAGGGTGTACGCGTGCCGCACTACAACCGGCGCGCCGATCTGGTGTGCTTCGTGAACGGCCTGCCGTTAGTCTTCATCGAGCTGAAGACGGTCTATCGGAACATCCGCGCCGGCTTCGATCACAATCTGACCGATTACCTTACCGAGCACAGCATCGCCCACACCTTCCATCACAATGCCTTTCTGGTGGTGAGTAACGGCGACCAAGCCCGCTATGGCTCGATCACCAGCAAGTGGGAGCACTTCGTCGAGTGGAAACGCAACACGGAGCAAGACAAGGCGCGCCTGGATGCTGAGGCGCTGCTCGATGGAATGCTCGCGAAGGCGCGTCTGCTGGATCTCATTGAGAATTTCATCCTGTTCGACGACAGCCGGGCGGGCGGCACACGGAAAATTGTGGCGCGGAACCACCAGGTGCTTGGCGTGAACAGTGCCGTAGCGTCGGTCGTGCGGCAGGAAGAACTGAAGAGGCGGTTCCCGCCGACCGAGCGGCTGATCGAGTATCGGGTGCCGAAGCCGGAGCAGCTGAAGGTCGCCGATGCGCCGAAGTCTGGCTCGGCGTATGCGTCGCCTGCACTCGCCAGTGGCGCGAAAGAGGGCGAATTGCCGCTGTTGAAACGCGCGCATAACGACCTGGGGCGCCTAGGGGTGTTCTGGCATACGCAGGGGAGCGGCAAATCGTACTCCATGGCGTTTTTCACAGAGAAAGTGCGCAGGGTGGTTCCAGGCAATTTCACCTTCCTGGTGATGACCGACCGTGAGGATCTGGACGACCAGATCTGGCGCACGTTCGTCGGCTGCGACGTCGTGGACGACAAGACGCCGCGGGCCGGCTCGGGCAAGGATCTGCGGGAGACCCTGCAGGGCAATCACCGCTTTGTTTTCAGCCTGATTCACAAGTTCAACCAGCCGGTGTCTGCACCCTACAGCCTACGTGACGACATCATCGTCGTATCGGACGAGGCGCACCGGACGCAGGCAGGCAGGTTCGCGCGCAACATGCGCCTCGCACTTCCCAACGCTTCGTTCATCGGTTTTACCGGCACGCCGCTCTTCAAGCACGATGAGCTGACGAAACGGATCTTCGGCGGCTACATCTCCCGATACGATTTCAGGCGCTCCGCAGAGGATCAGTCTACGGTCAAGCTGGTTTATGAGAGCCGGGGCGAGAAGCTTGGCATCGCCCGCTTCGACCTGAATGATCAAATCGCGGAGGCAATCGAGAAAGCCGACCTCGACCCTGATCAACAGGCCCTCCTGGAGAACCTGCTCGGCAGGGACTACGAGGTGATTACGGCCGACGATCGCCTGGACAAGCTGGCCGAAGACTTCGTGGAGCACTGTTCCACCCGCTGGGAGACCGGCAAGTCGATGCTGGTGTGCATCGACAAGATCACCTGCGCGCGGATGTTTCAGCGCATCGAGCCGCGGTGGAAGGCCAAGTGTGTCCAGCTTCAGGCGCTCATCCCCGGGAAGGAGGCGGCACTTGCCGCAGCTATCGACCCCGATATCCGGGAGCGCCTGACGACAGAGGTCAACGCCCTGCGTAGCCAAGCGCGGTGGATGGAGAGCACGATCATCGAGATCGTCATCAGCGAAGCGCAGAACGAGGTCCGCGACTTCGCGAAGTGGGGCTTCGACATCATCCCGCACCGGATGGTGATGAAGACCGGGTTCCAAACTCCCGACGGCAAGCGAGTGTCCGCTGATGACGCTTTCAAGGACCCGCAGCACCCTTTCCGCATTTCAATCGTTTGCGCGATGTGGCTGACCGGGTTCGACGTGGAGTGCCTGGCGACGCTCTACATCGACAAACCGATGAGGGCGCACAACCTGATGCAGGCCATTGCACGGGCTAACCGGGTCTTCCCCGGCAAGGACTGCGGTGTCATCGTGGACTACAACGGCATGCTCAAGAGCCTGCGCGAGGCGCTGGCGCAGTATGCCCTAGGCGACGAAGATGAAGGCGGCGAGGCGGGTGGCCTCGTGGCCCCGATCGAGGAACTGGTGGCGAACCTGCTCCAGGCCATTGAGGCGGTGGAGCAGCACCTGCTCGGGCTTGGCTTCGATGCGAATCGGCTGCACGAGGCAACCGGGTTCGACCGTATCGAAGCCCTGCGCGATGCGGTGGACTCCCTCTACACCTCGGACGAATCGAAACGCCGCTTCGAGATCATGGCCCGGCAGGTCTTCATGCGCTTCAAGGCCTTGCTGATGGAGCCGAGCGCGTTGGCGTACGCGGAGCGTCACGACAACATCGAGGCCATCTACAAGAAGCTGCAGGATCGCCGCGATACTGCAGACGTAACAGAGGTACTCAAGGAGCTGCATCGCATCGTCAACGAGGCCATCCGGGCAGCGGCACTTGGCAGCGACCACGCCGAGGGGCTCAAGGTAGATCTCAGCCAGATCGACTTTGAGAAGCTCCGGACTGAATTCGCGAGCAGGGTGCACCGCAAGCACGCTACGTTGCAGGACATCAGAGATGTAGTTGAGAAGAAGCTGGCCGAGATACTCGCCCGCAACCCAATGCGAATGGACTACTACAAGAAGTACCAGGAAATCATCGCCGACTACAACCGGGAGAAGGACCGGGCAACAGTGGAAACTACGTTCGCGCAGCTTGTCGCCCTGGCAGCCAGCCTCGATGCCGAACAGAAACGCGCCGCCGAGGAAGGGCTGACCGATGATGAGCTGGCGCTGTTTGATCTACTGTTCAAGGACAGCATCAGCAGGAGGGATCGGGAGCGCCTGAAGCAGGCCAGTCAGGGCTTGCTGTCATCTTTGCGCGGCCTTCTCGCGCCAATGCCTGGGTGGCTGCAGAATGCAACGACGCAGGCCGAAGTCAAGATCTTCATCCTGGATCGACTCTATGAATCGCTGCCTCGCCCGCCGTTTACCGATACCGAAACCGAGGATATTGCATCGCGAGTCTATGACTATGTCTGGCAAAGAAGCGCCAGCGGGCACGATCTGGCGGTTGTCTAGCTTGCGCTCGGGGATGGACCGCATGAGCGCCGGAGCCGGTAGGCCTAACAACAGCATGTACCAGACGACTCTGCGCGCCGCAGCCGATGCCAGACGTTTAATAGCCAATTTTAGGTATGTCATTGGCCGTATCCGAACGTCCGTTTCTGGGCGATATCAGCGCTGTTCTATAGACTGCCGCTTCCTCCCCTCCCACCGACTGGATTGAACAACAAACTCGACATAGCCATCTGCGGCTGCGGCCCGGCGGGACTGGCTGCGGCGCTGTACCTGCATCGTCAGGGGCATCGCGTGCGGATCTTCGAGCGGTTCGGGCAGCCGGGGCCTGTCGGTTCCGGGCTGATTCTGCAGCCCACCGGGCTTGCCGTGCTGGCCGATCTTGGTCTGCTCGATCATCTGCTGGCGCTGGGCGCACGCATCGACAAGCTTTTCGGCAGGGTCATGCCCTCGGGCCGCGTGGTGCTGGACGTTCGCTACCGCGCCATGGGCAGGGGCTGGCAGGCGGTGGCGGTGCATCGGGCCGCCTTGTTTGATGTGCTGCGCGGGGCTGTTCGCGCGGCGGGCATCGAGCTCATCGCCGGTACCACCATCGAAGGCGTGGACCAACGTGGCCTGCGCCCGGTGCTGACGGCGGCGAATGGTGCCGTCATCGGTACGTTTGATCTGGCGGTCGATGCCCTTGGCGCCCGTTCGCCGCTGACGGGGCCCATTGCCCGCCGCACGGCGCTGGCCTACGGCGCCTTGTGGGCCAACGTGCCCTGGATTGCGCAGGGGCCGTTTGCCGCCAATGCGCTGGAGCAGCGCTACCGGCGCGCCAGCGAGATGGCTGGTGTGCTGCCGCTGGGGCGGCGCGCGCCGGGCGAACCCGGGCAGGCGGCATTGTTCTGGAGTCTGAAGCGTGGCGCGGTTGCGGACTGGCGCCGACAGGGGCTCGATGGCTGGAAGGCGCAGGTGGTGCGGCTGTGGCCGCAGACGGTGCCGTTGCTGGAGTCCATCACCGATCACTCGCAGCTGACCTTCGCGCAGTACGACCACTTCACGGCAGCAAGGCCGTACTCGGCCGGACTGGTACACATCGGCGATGCGGCGCGGTCCACCAGTCCGCAGCTTGGACAGGGCGCGATCATGGCCTTGCTGGTTGCGCTGGCGCTGGCACGCGCGCTGGAGGGCGGCGCCGATCTCACTTCCGCCCTGCCAGCCTATGCGCGCATGCGCCGCTGGCATGTTCGCCTGTTCCAGTGGGCCAGCGCGATGTTCACGCCGTTCTATCAGTCCGACAGCGCGGTGCTGCCGGCGGTGCGCGACTGGCTGACGGCGCCGCTGTCCAGACTGCCGGTGGCCGACGCGCTGCTGGCGCGGCTGGTCTCGGGCATGACATTGCCGCCGCTGCGGGGCGTGAAGTTCCGGGCGCTGCGGCTGGAGCGGGACGGCCCCGCGAAAGACGGATAGCGCGGCGTTACTGCCTGCCGCGCCGCTTCACCGCCAGCACGCCATCGCCTTTCAGCTCGGTGGTAAGGCCCGAGCGGCGCAGGCGTTTCACCACTTCGTTTGGCACATCGCGTCCCGTGGTCAGTTTGTTGGGCGTCCCGGTGTAGTGGAACAGCCGGCCGCCGGGCTTCAGCACCCTGGCGAGCTGGTCGTAGAAGCTCTGTGCATACAGCTCGCCGGCGATGCCGAAGCGCGGCGGGTCGTGCAGGATGGCATCGACGCTGGCCTCGCCGAGACCGGCTATCTCGCCGGTGATGTCTGCCTGCTGCAGTTTCAGTCTGCTGTCGGGTGTCGCTGCCGACTCCGGTGACCAGGGGTTGAGGCTGCGCAGCCAGATCACGTCCGGGTTCTTTTCATAGGACAGCACCTCGGCGGCGCCTTCCTGCAGACACCAGGCGGCGAAGTAGCCCAGGCCGCCGCAGGTGTCCAGGATGCGTCTGCCGCGCGGCTGGATCAGACGCACCTTGGTGGCTGCATCCTCATAGGGCGAGACCTTTGCCGTGGGCAGCATCTTGATGCCGTCGATCTCGAAGGTGGGCGGGCCCCACTCGGTGGGCACCAGCTTGATCAATGCATTGCTGAAGCGGGAGACGGGCTGGAAGGCTTCGCCGCTCCAGTGGTAGACCGTCCTGTCCCTGCAGTTCGGCAGATACGGGTAGCGCCGGCCCTGCCACTGCCAGCCCGTGGCATCCACCTCGACCTGCGTCGTGGTGCGCCCCAGGTCGAGCGAGCATTGAACCGTGTCGGGGCCGGTGCGGCCGGCAGACTGCAGTTGCTCATGAACCTTCGCTGTGAGCAGTGGATGGCGGACGCGGCTCACGGCAGCCGGTGCCGGCTGAAGAACTGCCAGATCGTCTCGTTGGCGTCCAGCTCACGGCTGACGACGCCTATGAGCCGGCGGCCAAGATAGGGCTCGCCCCCCGGCCAGGTATGACCGCCGCCGCGCACCTCGTACAGCAGCACCTCGGTGCCTGCATCACAGCGGGCGCGATGTTTGATGAGCGTGGTCTCGTCATCGACGGCATCCAGCGGCTGCGCATCGGTTTGCGCCTTGTTGCAGCCGTTCAGCTCCATCCAGCGCGCCAGCGTGCGCGGCGTGGACAGCACCTCGCCGCGGCGGGTCCACAGCACCTTGATGAAGCCGCCGTCCCAGGGCATCAGCGGATCATCGGTGCCGTTGATGATGGCCACCGACACCGGTTGTGAGGGTTTGCAGCGCGGCGCGAGCTGCGCCGACAGGTTGGCGGTCACCGGCGCCACGGCCGCATAGATGTCAGCAGCATCGCAGCCCAAACGATGCGACATCAGGCCGCCGTTGGACATGCCGGTGGCATAGACGCGCTTCAAGTCAACCGGATGCAACGCGGCAATGGCCTGCGGCAGCGCGCGCAGGAAGCCGATGTCGTCCACCTGCTCGCGCACCGCCTCGGAGCGCAGATCACTGCGACCGTCGTTCCAGCCCTTGCCCACGCCGTCGGGATAGACGATGACGACGCCATCGCGATCAGCGATGCGGTTGAACCCCCGCTGCGTCATGTGCTCCATCTGCACGCCCGTGCCGCCACCGCCGTGCAGCGCCACCAGCAGCGGCAGCGGGCTTTGTTTGTTCGCGGGCATGTAGACGCGGAAGGTGCGCTGGCGCCCGTCGTGCTGGAATGCGTAGCACTTTGCCTCCGGCTGCCCGGTCTGACGGCGGGTGGGGGAGGCGCAGTCGTCTGATGGCTGCGGCGCCAATGGAGCCGACGTAGCGGGCAAGGACACCAGAACCAGCGCTATCAGGATATTCATTGGACACCCCGGGCCATCAAGAGAGCTTGCGGCGTGTCAGCGGTACGAGCTACAGGCTGCGGTTTAGTCGTCATCGGGCGTATTCAGATTTATCTGTGTGGCGTATGAGCGCAAAATCTGGAAATAGTCGAACTCTTTCATCTGTTCAGGCGTGAGTATCGGAACGAAGCGCTCGCGCACCCGTTTGTAGTAGCCGCCGAACCACAGGAAGTGCTCGCGCGTGACGGGCAGGTCGGCAAGCGATGCCGAGCCGCTGGTCGCGCCCGGCGGCGGCAGGCTGGCCTTCTCCTCCAGCATGGCGGCTAACAGCCGGCTGCGCTGCTCCTCGGTCAGTGGCGAGCGGCGGGCGCTGGCCGCCAGGCCCAGAACGTTGATCTCGTTGCGCTCGGTGAGCGTAGTCTTGTATTTCTCATACTCTCCATACCCCTCCGGTCCCAACAATGACATCACCGCGGCGTCGGTCTGTGCCTGGATGCTGCTACCGGCGGCGTAGAACGCGCGCGAATCAGTCTCGTTAGTTTGTACATTCTCCATCTGCCGGTCGCGTTGGTCGGCGAGCAGCTGGATGAGCTGCTCGGCCTGATCGTGTGGCAGCTCCAGCTGCTTGACGAGATCGCCATACAGAAGCCACAGCGGCCGTTGTCTGGACTCGCGCATCATCTTTTGCCAGGCCGGGCTGTTGGCGTACTCCTCCTCGACGCGCTCGCGCGCCTGCTCCAGAGATGCGCTGCCAGGAGAATCCATGCTTGTCGGCCGCCCTGCGTCTCCGACTGACGTTGGGTCCGGCGATGCACGGCTGGCGTCGGGCCCGGAGGATGACTTCAATCCCGGTGTCGGAGTACTTGAAGTGCGCGCAGCTTCGAGCTGCTGGACTTGCGCGGCCAGTCGCAGCGTCTGTTCACGCTCGGCATCCAGCAGTCGATAGAGATGAACGCAGGCCACTCCCAATGCCGCGATGAGTACGGTCAGAATCAAGCTTCCCGCTTTCATGGCCTCTCCGCACTTACCCGGATGACAGGTTCGAGGGCAATTCTGTGCTCGCGGTAGATGACATACAAGCCGCTGACAATGACCACGCCGGCGCCTGCAAGCATGCGCGCGCCGGGAATGGCGCTCCACACGATCCAGTCCAGCGTGATGCCCCACAGCAGCGCGGAGTACTCGAAGGGCGCGATCACCGAGGCCGGTGCGCACCTGAAGGCGTGAACAATCAGGTACTGGCCGACGGCGCCGCTCACCCCGAGCACCGCTATCCACGGCCAGTGTTCCCCGAGTAGCGGCACCCAGCCCGGCAGGGCCGCAGCTCCCGTGCCGACGGCGATGATGAGCATGTACGAAAACCCAATGCTCAGGGTGGACTCGGTGCGCGCCAGCCGCCGGATCATCAGTGCCGCCACGGCGTAGCACAGCGCCGCGCCGAAGGCCATCAGCCCCGCCAGCGTGACCATGCTCCTGCCCTCGGGATTGAGAATGACGATGACGCCGATCAAGCCGCAGGCGACGGCAAACCAGCGATGCAGCCCCACCTGTTCGCGCAGCACCAGGGCGGACAGCGCGGTGAGCAACAGCGGCGCGCAAAGGAAAATCCCATAGGCCGTGCCCAGTGACAGCTCGCGCACGGCATAGATGAACGCCAGCAGCATGATGATGCCCAGCGCTCCGCGCGCCAGATGCCCCATCCAGTTCACGGGAACCAGAGCGCGCCAGCGGCCGGTGAATGCAGTGGCGAGCAGAAAGAAGGGAATGGAGGTCAGGCCCCGCAGCGAGGCCACCTGCAGGGGCGGGTAGGTCTGCACCAGGTGCTTCATTGCCGCATCCATGACGGCGAAGGCCGCCGCGGCGGCCAGCATGGCAAGAATGCCGCCGAGTATGGATTTCTGCGTCATGGCGATGGTCCCGGCAACGCGGCGCAGACGGCGATCAGCTTCATCTCACCAGCAGCAGCTGCACATTCTCCGGCGGCCGTCCCAGCACCGCGCGCCGGCCGGCGACGACGATGGGTCTTTCGATCAGAACGGGATCGGTGGTCATTGCCTTTATCCACTGCGCGTCGGTCAGTGCCGTGCCCGCATACTTGCGCTTGAACACCTCCTCGCCCTTGCGCACCACCTGCTCCGGCTTGAGCCCGAGTTTCGTGAGGATGGCCTTCAGCTCCGCGGCAGTCGGTGGCGCCTGCAGGTACTCGACGATTCGCGGCTCCACGCCCTGTTCACGCAGCAGCGCCAGTGTCTGGCGGCTCTTGCTGCACCGGGGGTTGTGATAGATGGTGAATTCAGTCATTGGGCGATCCGGGTGTGTGAAAAACCGTCGCCAATGATAAGCGGCAACACCGACTCGGGATCAACTATCCACTGCAATTCAGTACGTACAACCAAGATCAGTTCTGCCCCCGCTGCACCCGCATCAACTGCCGCCGTTCCCGCTTGTCCGGCCGCTCCTGCGGACGCGGGCGGCTGTCGTCGGCGAGACGGTGTTGCTCCCGGAACCTGGCGCGACGCTCGATGCTGTCGGGCATTTCCACGTACTGCGACTGCGCCTCGGCAGCGGGCCCGCGGCGCACGGGCAGGCCCGTTACCTCGAATTCAGCCGCCACCCCTTGCAGCGTGAGTCGCAGCCGGTCACCGATTCGCACCATGTGCGCCGGCTTCACGCGCTCGCCGTTCAGGTGCACCTTGCCGCCGGTCACCGCCTGGGTTGCCAGCGCCCGGGTCTTGAAGAAGCGCGCACACCACAGCCACCTGTCGAGGCGCAGCGCATCCGGCAGTGCGGGTGAGCTTTGAATCCTGGAACTCACTGAAACGGACGCACCCGTTCACTTCCTCTTCTTCATGGTTTTCCGGGCTGGCACTTCAGATTCCCCATCGATTCCGGCGTGGGGTCAGTCTAGCGTTTTACTGACCTCCGTTGAATGGCTGCTTTCGGTGCCGGCAGAGTTGCGTGCAGTCATCACAAAGAACCAGGTGCCCGAAGACAGGTCTTCAACCACGTAGGTGCTCAGCCCGGATGTGTTGATCGCCACCGTGGACGGATACGGTCCGCCACGCTGTGTGCCGTAGTAGATGCGGTAGCCGGCGAGAGTCGTCAGCGCACTGCCATCCACATTGGTCAGCGGCGGCGTCCAGCTGATCGTGGCATTGCCATACGTGGGAGTGGGAGTGGGAGTGGGAGCTGGAGGCGAAGGGGGAGACTGGGTTGGAGGTATCGAGCTCCCCGGGGACTGCACGGTGATGCTGAATGGCGCCAGTCGTGTGCCCCTGCGTCCGCTGCTTGCCGTGATGACAATGTTGTTGTAGATGCCGATATGCGACACCCCGGGTACGCCATAGAGTCGGCCGCTTCGCTGGCTGAACCTGGCCCATGACGGTTTGCCGGTGATGCTGAAGCGTAACCAGCGCGAGTTTCGCCCCGAAGTGTCAGGCTCGAAGGTGTAGTACTCGCCGGTGACTGCAATGTCTTCCGGCGTGCCGGTGATCGTCAGCGATGCTGCAGCAGCGCTGCCCACCGGCACCAGCAATGCGACCATGACGGCGGCGATCAGCGCCCGGATCAGGATTGATGTTTGCAGGAATTGCAATCTACGAGAGGCGAGTGTGCGCATGCGAGTGTTCCTCGATAACAAGTGGCCATAAAAAGTCCTGCGTCCGCTGCCATAAAATCCGGACGTGCAGCTGCCCGACCGATCAATGACCGGCCATCAAAGTCTGTGCGTGACGGGAGCTTTTGTTATCGAGGCCGTTGCCGCCTGCAACGACGCAATTAACAGCTATCCGGATTGTGATTTCAATGTCGACAAACGCCGACAGCGCTGACCAGCATTTCTCGCACCTGGCATGACCTCTCTGCAGGTTGCGGGTGGGGAAGGGGTTTTCCGGGTCGTGAAAAACAGGATGTTTTTCCCGAAGCCTACACGGATGTATTCACGGCGGCCCGGAAAACCCCTTCCCCCCCGCAACCTGCCGGGCACTGACTCAACTGTGTGTGGAGTCGAGATGTGGCGCGGTGGCGGTAGGACCCTCTCAACTGTTGCCGCCCCTTTCGTCTGGCGGTGTCGCAATCGAGAGTCCATGACTCCGTTTCCACATCCCGCTCTTCGAACCGGACAGGCCCTATTCAGG
>JAJFKF010000155.1 GCA_021773365.1 Gammaproteobacteria bacterium
GGCGAGGTCACGTACGGCCAGCGGCCCCATGGGAAAGCCGAACGCCTCCATGACCCGATCGATCTGCTCGGGCGTGGCGCCGTCCTCCAGCAGGAACTCCGCCTCACCGGTGTAGAACTGGAACATGCGATTGCCGATGAAGCCGTCGCAGTTGCCGGCCAGCACGGCCACCTTGCCCAGCGCCTTGCCCAATGCCATCGCCGTGGCTAGCGTCTCGGGCGAGGACTGGCTGCCGCGCACGTTCTCCAGCAGCTTCATCACATTTGCCGGACTGAAGAAGTGCGTGCCCACCACTTTCTGCGACCGTGAAGTTGCTGCGGCAATCTCGTCAATGTCAAGCGTCGAGGTATTGGTGGCAAGAATCGCGTGCGGCGCAGCCACCTTGTCCAGCCTGGCGAAGACCTCCCGCTTGACCTGCATGTCCTCGAAAACCGCTTCAATAATAATATCCGCATCACCGAGCGCCTCGTAGGCGGTAACACCTTTGATCAGCGACAGCGCCTCGTCGGCGCGCGCCTGCGTCAGGCTGCCGCGCGCCACGGAAGTGGCATAGTTCTTCCCGATGGCAGCGATGCCACGCTCTATCGCTTCCGCGGAGACTTCAAGAATACTCACCGGAATGCCGGCATTGGCAAAGCACATGGCGATACCACCTCCCATGGTGCCGCCACCGATGACGGCGGCGCGACGGATGGGCAGGGGCTTCACCGCCGCTGTTCCCTCGCCCGCCGGCGCGGCGGAGATACGGCGCGCCTCGCGCTCGGCGAAGAACCGGTAGGTCAGCGCCCTGTGCTGCGCACTTTCGGTCAGCTCGATGAAACAGGCGCGTTCGAAACGGAACGCATCCTCCTTTGTTCGCAGGCAGGCTGCTTCCACACAGTCGATGATGCGCCAGGGGGCGAGCTGTCCGCGGGCCTTGCGTTCGATCTTCTTGCGCACATCGGCAAACAAGGCGGCGGTGGCGCCGGACAGCCGCTCGTCGCTGTCGCTGATCGCCGGCCGGGTTTCGCGGAGTTGACCGGCGAAGGCCACCGCCTCGGCCAGCACGTCATCGGCCAGCGCATCCACCATGCCAATTTCCAGCGCCCGCGGCGCCGGCACATGTTCGCCGGAGAGCATCAGATCCAGCGCCGCCTGCAGGCCGATCAGTCTGGGCAGCCGCTGGGTGCCGCCGGCGCCGGGCAGCAATCCGAGCTTGACCTCGGGCAGGCCGACGCGCGCGCCGCGCGCGGCCACGCGCCAGTGACAGGACAGTGCGATCTCGAAGCCACCGCCGAGTGCGGCGCCGGCGATGGCGGCGATCAGGGGCTTGGGGGAGGTTTCCAGCGCGGCGTTGATCTCGGGCAGGTTCGGGGATTTGCGCGAAAGGCCGCTGGCCACCTCGCGGATGTCGGCGCCAGCGATGAAGGTGCCGTTGGCGCCGGTGAGCACGATGGTACTAACGGTGTCGTCTGTGGCGGCCTTTTGCAGCGCGGCCATGAGCTGTTCGCGGACGGGGTGGCTCAGGGCGTTGACGGGGGGGTTGTTGATTTCGAGGATCAGGGTGTTGGCGGTGTGGCGGTGGGTTACTTGGGGCACGGGTGGGACTTCTTCTGCAGGGCGTAGTAGACAGGTAGGGTCACATAGTGGGGGGGTTCAGGGAAGAGTCTGAAGAGTCTGATGTTCGATAGCGTGCCGGGCGCGATCCGGACAGGGGAGGGGTTTTCCGGACCGCCGTGAATACGTCCCTGTAGGCTTCGGGAAAAACATCCTGTTTTTCACGATCCGGAAAACCCCTCCCCTGTCCGGGTCGCGCTGAGAGGTCTCCATACCTTTTCCAGCAGATAGCCTTCGGTGTCAGCTCACGCTATTCCAGTAGTCGCTGGAGGGTTGAGTGATAGCGGGTTGCGATTTCGGTGTGCAGGGGGTGGCGGCCGGCGGTGACTACTTTTTTGCCATGGCGCCATACGCAGTCTATGGCGCTGCGGCCGGCTACGAAGATCCAACTGTCCAGCAGCGCGTCGCCGGTGCGTTGCATGAGTGCGGGATGGGTGATGTCCAGTGTCACGATGTCTGCGGGGGCGCCGGGTTCCAGGGCTGTGCGGGTGCCGGTGAGGGCCTGGGAGCCGCCGGCGACGGCGGCTTCGAACAGGCGACGGCCGGTGGAGCGGTCGGCTTCGCCGGCCAATACGTTGCGCGAGCGGTGTTGCAGGCGTTGTGCATATTCAAGCAGGCGCAGTTCTTCGGCGGCGTCGACGCGGATGTTGGAGTCGGTACCGATTCCGAAGGCGCCACGTGCTGCGAGGTACTGGCGTGTGGGGAAGAAGCCGTCGCCGAGGTTGGCCTCGGTCATCGGGCACAGGCCCGCTACGGCGCCGGTGGCCGCCATGCGTTCGGTTTCCTCCATCGTCATATGCGTGGCGTGCACCAGGCACCATGAGCTGTCCACACTGGCGTGATCCAGCAGCCATTGCACGGGGCGCTGGCCCGACCAAGCCAGGCAGGCGTCGACCTCGGCCGTCTGCTCGGCAATATGAATATGAACCGGCGCCGGACCCGCCAGGGCGATGACTGCCTCCAGCTGTGCCGGCGAAACTGCTCTGAGGCTGTGCGGCGCCACACCGGCAATGCCTCCGGGAAGTACGCCGGCCGCCTTGCGTGCGGCTTCAAGCAATCGCGCATATTCCTCCAGCGAACTGACGAAGCGGCGCTGGCCGGGGACCGGCGGCAACGCGCCGAAGTCGCTGTGGGCGTAGAACACCGGCAGCAGGGTGATGCCCATGCCGGTTGCTGCCGCCGCCGCCGCCGTGCGCTCGATGTGCTCGGCGAGGTTGGCGTAGCGACTGCCGTCAGAGGCGTGATGCAGGTAGTGAAACTCCCCCACCCGCGTATAGCCGGCCTCGAGCATTTCAACATAGGCCTGGGCGGTAACCGCTTCCAGATCGGCCGGCTGCAGACGCTCGTTGAAGCGGTACATCAGTTCACGCCAGGTCCAGAAGCTGTCGTCCGTGGGCCCGCGCCGTTCGGTCAGTCCCGCCATGGCGTACTGGAAGGCATGGCTGTGCAGATTGGGCATGCCCGGCAGCGCCACGGCGTGACGTTCATCGCCGGGCGCCGCTTCGGCGTCACAGTGGATGCGCATGATGCGCCCGTCGCTCCAGACGATGCGTACCTTCCGCGCCCAGCCCTGCGGCAGCAATGCGGATTCGAACCACGCGGCATGGCTGGCGGTATTGCCAACTGACGGGCCAACAGATGGGCCACCTGCTGCGGAATACGGCGTCTGCATTCTGGTCACGGGATAATTTTCCGCCGGAGCATCATATGTATATACAATAGCAGACGTCGCCGCGGCCCGTCCCCGTGGATTGCGCCGCTGCAAGACCCTGGCACTGGAGCCTGCATCCTGGAGCTCAAATTGAAAAGCATTGTCCTCAGACCCGGCGCCGTATCCCTGTCTGAATGGCGCGCACTGTATCGCGGCGCGCCGGCGACGCTGGATCCGGCCTGTCTCGGAGCCGTCGAGCGCGGCGCGGCCGCCGTGGCCACCATTGTTGAACGCGGCGAACCGGTTTACGGCATCAACACCGGCTTCGGCAAGCTCGCCAGCGTGCGCATTGCCGCGGCCGATCTGGAGCGGCTCCAGCGCAACATCGTGCTCTCGCATGCCGCCGGCGTCGGCGATCCGGCGCCGCCCGCCATCGTACGGCTGATGATGGCGCTGAAGCTGGCCAGCCTGGGGCACGGCGCCTCGGGCGTGAAACGACAGACAATAGAACTGCTCACCGCCCTGCTCGAGCGCGACATCACGCCCGTCGTTCCGGCCCAGGGTTCGGTGGGCGCCAGCGGCGACCTGGCGCCACTGGCGCATATGACGGCCGCCCTGATCGGCGTGGGTGAAATGCAGGTCGGCGGCGCAAGACGGCCTGCTGCCAAGGTGCTGTCCGACGCGTCACTGGCGCCATTGACGCTGGGACCCAAGGAAGGACTGGCCCTGCTGAACGGCACGCAGTTCTCCACCGCCTATGCGCTGGCAGGTCTGTTCGACGCCGAACGGTTGTTTGGTTCGGCATTGGTATGTGGCGCCCTGAGCACCGAGGCGGCCAGGGGTTCGGACGCGCCATTCGATGCCCGCATCCATCGCCTGCGCGGGCATCGCGGACAGATCGACACCGCCGCGGCATTGCATGCACTGATGAAGGGCTCGCCGCTGCGCGCCTCGCATCTGCTCAATGATGATCGCGTGCAGGATCCCTACTGCCTGCGCTGCCAGCCACAGGTGATGGGCGCGGTCCTGGACCTGCTGCGCCAGGCGGCGCACACGCTGGCTACCGAAGCCAACGGTGTCTCCGACAATCCACTCATATTTGCGGATGACCCCGAAAATCCGGAGGCGCTGTCGGGCGGCAACTTCCACGCCGAGCCGGTGGCCTTCGCCGCCGACATGATTGCCATGGCCGTGTGCGAGATGGGTTCGATCGCCGAGCGGCGCGTGGCCATGCTGATCGACCCGGCGCTGTCCGGTCTGCCCGCCTTCCTGACGCCGCAACCCGGTCTGAATTCCGGGTTCATGATTCCGCAGGTGACCGCCGCGGCACTGGTATCCGAGAACAAACAACGAGCCTTTCCAGCCAGCGTGGATTCCATTCCCACCTCTGCCAACCAGGAGGATCATGTCTCCATGGCCGCGCATGGCGCCCGCCGGCTGGAACCGATGATCCGCAATGGCTACGCCATCGCCGGCATCGAGCTGCTCACTGCCGCACAGGGCTGCGATTTCCATCAGCCGCTGAGCAGCAGCCCGACGCTGGAACGCGTGCGCGCGGCCGTGCGGGCGCAGGTGCCGACTCTGGCCGAAGACCGGCATTTTCATCCGGACCTGCTGCGCGGCATCGAACTGATAAGCAGCGGCGCCATCGTCGCGGCGGCTGGAGAATCCATGCTGCCCGGCGTCTGTGACTTCGAGGATGCCGCCGGATGAGCGTGACAGGCGGACAGGACGGGATTGAGGTCACACGCGGCGATGCACCGCTGATCGTCAGTGTGCCGCACAGCGGCACGGATATTCCTGATGACATTGCCGCGGATCTGAATTCCGCCTGGCTGGCGCGCAAGGACACGGACTGGTGGGTGGATGAGCTTTATGCATTCGCGCCCGGCCTGGGGGCCACCGTCGTGCGCACGCCCTACTCCCGCACGGTGATCGACGTCAATCGCGATCCATCCGGCGTATCGCTGTATCCCGGCCAGGCCACCACCGGGCTGTGCCCCGTCACCACATTTGATGATGAAGCGCTGTACCGTGATGGCGCCGAACCGGATGAGGTGGAAATCGGGCGACGGCGTGCGCACTACTTTGCGCCCTACCATCAGGCACTGGCCGAGGAGATCAGGCGTCTGCAGACCGGCCATCGTCACATCGTGCTCTACGAGGCGCACTCCATCCGCTCCCGGGTGCCACGACTGTTCGACGGCGACCTGCCGCACTTCAATATCGGTACCAACGACGGCCGCAGCTGCGCTGCGGAGCTGGGCGCCGCCGTTGCCGACGCCTGCGCGACGACAACATTCACGCACGTCGTCAACGGCCGCTTCAAGGGCGGCTACACCACGCGCCACTACGGACAGCCCGCACAGGGCGTGCATGCCCTGCAGATGGAGCTGGCCTGCCGTGGCTATCTGCACGAACCCGCGCAACCCTTCACGCCTGAGAACTGGCCTCCGGGCTTCGATCCCGGGCATGCCCAACCGATGCGCGCCGCACTGACCCGGGTGCTGCAGGCCTGCATCGATACCGTACACAGAATGAGTTGATTCCGAGGCTGCCATGAACCGAACCGACACCTCCCGCAGGATCCGCGCCCCGCACGGCACAACACTCAGCGCAAAGAGCTGGCTGACGGAAGCGCCGCTGCGCATGCTCATGAACAATCTCGACCCGGAGGTGGCCGAACGCCCCGAGGAGCTGGTGGTCTACGGCGGCATCGGCCGCGCGGCACGCGACTGGGACTGCTATGACCGCATCGTGGCCGCATTGCAGCGCCTGGAAGACGACCAGACACTGCTGGTCCAGTCCGGCAAACCGGTGGGTATCTTCCGCACCCATGCCGATGCACCGCGGCTGCTGATCGCCAACTCCAATCTCGTGCCGCACTGGGCCACCTGGGAGAAGTTTAACGAACTCGACCGCAAGGGCCTGATGATGTACGGGCAGATGACCGCCGGCTCATGGATCTACATTGGCAGCCAGGGCATCGTGCAGGGCACCTACGAGACCTTTGTCGAGATGGGTCGCCAGCACTACGGCGGCGATCTGGCCGGCAGGTGGATACTCACCGCCGGATTGGGCGGCATGGGCGGCGCACAGCCGCTGGCGGCCACCATGGCGGGCGCCTCGATGCTGGCGATCGAGTGCCGGCCGGAGCGCATTGCCAAACGACTGCAGACCCGCTACCTGGACAAACAGGCCGCCTCGCTCGACGAGGCGCTGAAGCTGATCGACGAAGCCCGCACCAACGGCAAGGCAATATCGGTTGGACTGCTGGGCAATGCCTGCGAAGTGCTGCCGGAACTGCTCAGGCGCGGCGTGCGCCCCGATGCCGTAACCGATCAGACATCGGCGCATGATCCGGTGAACGGCTACCTGCCCGGCGGCTGGTCCCTGGACAAGTGGGACCGCCTGCGTACGGATGATCCGCAGGAGGTAGAGCGGGAGGCTTCACGCTCGATGGCGCGCCACGTGGAGGCCATGCTGGCCTTCAAAGCCCAGGGCATCCCGGTGTTCGACTACGGCAACAACATCCGCCAGGTGGCCCTCGACCAGGGCGTAAAAAATGCCTTCGACTTCCCCGGCTTCGTGCCGGCCTATATCCGGCCGCTGTTCTGCAGGGGCGTCGGTCCGTTCCGCTGGGCGGCTCTGTCCGGCGATCCGGAAGATATTCGTCGCACCGACGCGAAGGTGAAGGAGCTGATGCCGCATGACAAACATCTGCACCGCTGGCTGGACATGGCGCAGGAGCGCATCGCCTTCCAGGGCCTGCCGGCGCGCATCTGCTGGGTGGGTCTCGGCGACCGCCACCGCCTGGGCCTGGCGTTCAATGAAATGGTCGCCAGCGGCGAGCTGAAGGCACCAGTGGTGATCGGACGCGATCACCTGGACTCAGGCTCGGTGGCCTCACCCAATCGCGAAACCGAGGCCATGCAGGACGGCTCCGATGCCGTCTCCGACTGGCCGCTGCTCAATGCGCTGCTCAACACGGCAAGCGGAGCGACCTGGGTGTCCATCCATCACGGTGGCGGCGTGGGCATGGGCTTTTCCCAGCATTCCGGCGTGGTCATCGTCTGTGACGGCACGCCCGCCGCGGCCAGGCGGATTGAACGGGTATTGTGGAATGATCCCGCAACCGGCGTCATGCGGCACGCGGATGCGGGGTATGAGGTGGCGCTGAAGTGCGCTCGCGACAAGAATCTTGATCTACCCGGCATGTCTGACACGACCAGCTGACACGGTAGCGGCCCGGCTCGCCGCCACTACGGCAGCATCCCGTTCCACAAGGTGCTGCCACCGATCTTGCCAGCGTCAGCCGGCCATGCGCCGCCGCCAGACCCGCAGTTCGGTCGGTCTTACACTCAGGAGAAATGGCCGACACCCGGCCAATCGGGTCGGCTACCTGATATATCCTTCGATATATCCTTCGCCCCTGCCGCCCACAGCGCCCCATGCACCGACCACCTGTACCGATAAGGAGACCCGATCCCATGGCCCACCCGTACATGGCTCACCCCTACGCCCCATCCCGGATTGTGCTGCTGACTGCCGCGATGGCGCTGCTCGGCCTGGCCGGCTGCTCCAGGCAGCAGGCTGCCCCGCCCTCAGCAGAGGCCATCGAGTCACTTGCCCGCCAGATCCACGCCAATGTCATCACGATCGACACTCATGTCGACATTCCGGTGGATTTTGCCACCGACACGGTGGACCCGGGCGAGCGCGGTCGCTTCCAGAACGACCTGGTCAAGATGGAGGAAGGCGGCCTCGATGCGGCCTTCTTCATCGTGTATGTGGGCCAGGGTGAACGCACGGCGGCGGGCAATGCCGCCGCCACCGCGGCCGGCATGAACAAGTTCAACGCCATCCGTCGCATGACGACGGAGCTGTATCCGGACCGCATCGAGCTGGCCTATTCGGCCGACGATGTGGAGCGCATTCATGCCGAGGGCAAGCGGGTTGCGCTCATCGGCGTCGAGAATGCCTACGCCCTGGGCGACGATGTCTCCTCCTGGTCGCGCTTTCACGAACTCGGCGCGCGCTACGTCTCCCTCACTCACAACGGTCACAATGATTTCGGCGACTCCTCCGTGGAGATGGAGCGCCTCGGCGACACCGGCCCGGAATGGGGCGGCATGTCGCCGCTGGGCCGCGAAGCAGTGGCCGAACTGAACCGTCTCGGCATCATGGTTGATGTCTCCCATGCCGGACGCGAGACCATGCTGCAGACCGTCGCGGCCTCACGCGCACCTGTCATTGCCTCCCATTCCTCGGTGCGCGCCATCGCCGATCATGCCCGCAATCTTGACGACGAACAGTTGCGCGCTCTGGCCGCCGCCGGCGGTGTGGCGCAGATGACCGCACTGGGCGCCTTCGTCAAGGTGCAACCGGAGCGCAACGAGGCACTGAGCGCCGCCCGCGAGCGCTTCAGCATCAGCTCCAGCGCGGATATCGAGGCCCTGGATGATGAGCAGCGCAGCGCCTGGGAACTGGCCATGAGCGACATCGACTCGCGCTTCCCTCCGGCCACCGTGCAGGACTTTGTGGATCACATCGATCATGCCGTGAGCGTGGCCGGCATCGACCATGTCGGCATCTCATCGGACTTCGATGGCGGTGGCGGAATCATCGGCTGGAACAACTCCGCCGAGACATTCAATGTCACGCATGAAATGGTCCGCCGTGGCTACACCGAAGAACAGATCCGCAAGCTGTGGGGCGGCAATCTGCTGCGCGTCATGCGTGAAGTCGAACGGGTGGCGAAGGAACTTCAGGCCTCCTGAAGGTCCGCCTCAGGGCTTGAAGCGCCCCACCAGGTCGTAGCGCGAACCGGGATGGAACAGGTCGGCAATGGAGGCCACCGTGCCCTGGCTCCAGGTGCGCCGGTGCAGCAGCAGACAGGGCTCACCGGCCGCCATCTTCAGCACCCTGGCGGTGCGGGCCGTGGGCAGCGTGGCGCTGACCACATGCTCGGCCTGCGCCAGCGGTACCTGCTGCAGCAGATAGTCGGCCGCCGTCCGCCGGTTCAGGTCCAGATCGATGTAATCCGGCGCCAGCCGCGGATTGACATGACGGTCCTCGAGCTGGATAGGCTCGGCATCCTCCAGATGCACGACCAGCGAGCGATAGAGCTTCGCGCCGGGCACCACCCCGAAATCCCTGGCCAGTGCCGCGGATGCCTTCACTGTCCGGTGCGCCAGTACCCGGCAGCTGTGCTGGTGGCCGCGTCCGGCGATTTCATGCGCGATATCGTGCACTTCCACAAGGTGGCCGTGCGGACGACGATCCGCGACAAACGAACCCTGCCCCGCCCGACGGATGATGTAACCCTCCTGGGCCAGCTCAGCCATGGCGCGATTGGCAGTCATGCGCGAGATTTTGAATCGACGGGCCAGTTCCAGCTCGGTGATTACCCTGTCGTCCGCTCGCCAGCGGCCTGCGGCAATTTGCTCGATGACATAGGCCTTGGCCTGCAGGTACAGCGGCATCCCTGCATTACGGCGCTTTGGGGCGGGTCGCTTCATTGCCGCCCGTCAGCAGACATCGAAGAGCTGCTGAATTTCGTCGGCATTGGCAGTGCGCGTCAGGGCCAGCGCCAGCAGTATGCGCGCCTTCCACGGCGGCAGATTGTCGCCCGCCACGAATCCGCGCTGGCGCAGCTCGGCGCTGCGCGCCACCCGGCCGGAGGCGATACGGCTGCACTGGCACAGGATGGTGCCGTACTCGCGCAGACATTTGTCAAAGGCGGCATCCTCGGCCGGTGTCGGCCGCCCCGCCCCGGTGCCGGCGCTGACGATGCCGCGCGCGCCTGCCTTGGCTGCCGCCTCTATCATCGAGCCGTCGGCGCCGATGTAGGACAGCACCACGTCCACACGCGGTAGCGCCTGCAGACTGCTGATATCGAATCCAGCCTGATCAGTGTGCAGACGTTCGTGCCGATGGTAGTAGACCACCCGTCCATCGCTGTCAGCATAGCCCAGCGGACCCAGGTCACGGGACTCGAAGGCCTGCACGCGGTTGGTGGAATTCTTGGTGACATCACGGGCGCCGAGAATGGTGTCGTTCATGACCACCAGGCAGCCGCGACCGGCCGAGGCGGAATCAGCAGCCACCTTCACGGCATTGAACAGGTTGAGCGCGCCATCGGCGCTCATGGCATTGGCCGGCCGCATGGCGCCGACCAGCACCACGGGGCGTTCGCTTCGCACCACCAGATTGAGGAAGTAGGCCGTCTCCTCGAGCGTGTTGGTGCCGTGCGTGATCACCACGCCATCGGCTTCATTGCGATCAAACAAGCCCTGCACCGTGCGCGCCAGATCCAGCCAGTCCGCATCCACCAGGGCGTGGCTGGACAACCGGCGAAAGGGCACCTCCCTGACATGCGCAAGCGCCCCCACCTCG
Source organism: Gammaproteobacteria bacterium (assembly GCA_021773365.1). GTDB lineage: Bacteria > Pseudomonadota > Gammaproteobacteria > Steroidobacterales > Steroidobacteraceae > JAJFKF01. The sequence continues at coordinate 10,646 of JAJFKF010000155.1, forward strand.
GGGATGTGCTCCAGCAGCTGTCCGGCCTGCAGGCGCTGCCCGTGCTCCAGATACCACGCCAGATCCAGCCGGTCCTTGCCAAGAGAATCGATGGTGCCGCCGGTGACGATGAGCACGACAGCAGGTATTTTCGACATAAATCCTCGAGATTTATCCGCTAACTTATTGATAGTTCTTTACTATTTCGCCATGCGCTTGCGCGTCCCGGCCCCGATCGACCCGCCGCCACCACCGCGAAGGCAGGCGATTCTACTCAAAGACCCCATGCCACTGTGGCCGATCGCGGCCGCATCCAGTTGCGATGTCATTACCGCCGCGCTGCACCTGCTGACGGACCGCAGAACTCCACCGCACCCCGACTCAGCCGCAGTTCATGCGAGATGCTCCGTGGCCATTCGTCGCGGTGATGCGCGGCCATCATCACTGTCACGCCCTGAGCGATGAGTTGCTCAATATCCGCCATCAACCTTGCGCGCGTCGGCGCATCCACTCCGGCATACGGTTCATCCAGCAACAGCAACCGCGGTCGGTGCACCCACGCCCGCGCGAATAGCACACGACGCATCTGACCATAGGACAGCTCTCCCACGATCCGCCCGGCAAGATGTGCCAGTCCGAAACGGTTCAACGCCCGCTGCGTGCCAGGTCGATCAGCCGCGGTCAGGGGCTCGTGCAGACCGATGCTGGCATGGCGGCCCGACTGCACGACCTCGGCAACCGGCAGCCAGCGGGGAAACCGGGACTGCAACTGCGGCGAGATCCAGCCCACCTGTTGCCGGAACCGCTCCAGCGGCACGCCCGGCTCGATGCCCGCGCGCCACACCTCGCCGGCAATACCATGGTCACCGTGGATGGCCCGCAGCAGCGTGGTCTTGCCAGAACCGTTCGCACCGTGCACGACCCAGCACTCACCCGCCCCGATCTCGAAACTGAGATTCCGCAGCACGTGGACGCCGTCCAGATACACATCGGCACCTGCCAGTCGCACCAGCACATTCCGTTTGCCACGCGGCACGCCCGGCGCGGGACTCGGCGCCAGTGGAACAGCATCGGACAAACACCGCAGCGGCGCCCTGTTGCGCACACCCCGGTAGCGCCATCGCCCCTCCTCCAGCACCGCCGCATGCGTGGCGGACGCAGGCACCTCGTCAGCGCGGTGCGTTGCCAGCACCCACGGCAGCGCGCTCGCCGTGCTGCGCACCAGCCAGCGCCTCAGGATGCCGCCATGCGCCTGATCCAGGCCATTGAATGGTTCGTCGAGCAGCAGCAATTGCGGACGGGTAGCCAGTGCGCGGGCCAGCAAGACCAACCGCCGCTCACCATAGGAAAGGGTCAGAAAGCGCCGGGCCGCAAGATGACCCATGTCGAACCGACGCAACAAGGCGGCAACACGCCTTCGGTCCACCACGGTCAGCGCATCCAGTGGTGTGTCCGTGCGATACAGACCGGTACCGACAATCTGTTCGACGCTGAAATTCCACTCGTGCCGCTCGTAGCGATCCTGCCGCTCGGCGCCGAGATAGGCGATCTCCTCCTTGACACCATAGGGTGTATCGAAAGTCTCACCGCGCCAGCGATAGCGGCGCAGCTCCCGGCCCGTGGGTGTGGGCCACACATCGCCGGCCAGAATCTTCAGCAATTGCGTCTTGCCGGCGCCATTGGCACCAATCAGCATCCATCGCTGGCCCGGCCGGATGCGCCAGTCAATGTCCCGCAGCACCACGCGCCCGCCGCGCTCCAGGCGCAGGCGCTGCAGGTGAAGGGAAAGGTGTTTATTCACGGCGAGTATCCGGATTGCGGGTCGTAGATTCGTGGACACGGGCACATCGGCCGCTATTGTATGAGAAAGTGCGATGCCGACTCTTCGCCACTGCAATGCCGGGGGTAACGAGCACCTACGGCACTGGCGCCAGCTGAACCAGTCACTCCCCTGCTCTCACACCTGTATTCCCTGTGTAATCGCGTGCAACGCCTGAATCAATCGATCAATGTCTTCGGCCAGGGTCGGGAGTCCTGGGGTCACCCTCACGCCCTGAACACGCGCATGACCCACAGCTTTCACAAAGATCCGGTGCTCGGACCACAATCTCCTGACCACCTCCGCGGGGTCCATCCCATCGATGAAGAATGTTCCGATCGCACCATGGCGTTCCGGCGATCGAGGCGTCACTATGTGCAAGCCCGGCAGCGACCTCGCAACACTGCTCCAGCGACGCTGCAGATAATGCAGCCTGGCGCCCTTGTACGCAGTGCCCAGCAGGCGATGCCACCGAACCGCTTCGATCAATCCTGGACAAGTGCTATCCGGTCGGTTACCAAAATGCTCCAGCTTCCGGATATCGGATCGAGCCACCGTGGTATCGGCAAAGAATGGTGTCATGGGCCCTACGCATCCGCGACGAACGTAAAGCAGCCCCGTACCCAGCGGAGCACCCAGCCATTTGTGCAGACTGGCAACGAAGTAATCACAGTCAACATCCTGCAGCGTGAAGTCCAGCTGGGCAAAGGAGTGGGCAGCGTCAACAACCACCAGCAGTCCGTGGGCCCGACCGAGCGAACAGAGTTTTCGAAGAGGCAGAACCTGTCCGGAATGATTGATCAGATGAGTTATCAGAATCGCCCGGGTCCGTGCCGATATTGCGGCTGAAAAGCTGGCGATGATCTCGTCATCCGATGCTGACTCAGGAGGCAGATGGGCCACCTGCAGCTCCAGCCTGTCGCGAGCTGCGCGCTGCTCCAGAATCTCTACTGCGCTGGGGAAATCCTGATCGCTGTGAACGATACCGTCACCGGGGCTGAGTGGCATACCCTGAATCGCGATATTCAGAGACTCGGTGCTGTTGCGCGTCACAACCACTTCCTGCGAATCAGCTCCGGCGAGCCTGGCCAGCGCCGCTCGAGCCATTTCCCGGACTGCACTGCTCTCGTCGCGCTTGTAATGGGAACCTCGGCGCTGCTCCACCTTCATGGCGTCAATCTGGCGGGCCAGCACCGCATTCGTGCAGGGATGGTAAGTGCCGAATTCGAGAAACGTGAAGTCTGCAGGTGTTGCATACTCCGCGCGCACTCGACCCCAGAAACCTTCATCGCGGGCCAGGGCCTGCGGTGACATCCCGGGCCGGGCAAGCTCCGGTCTAGGCTCGCGAACCGGCTCGCTCAATGAGGAGAGGCGCACAATCTCAGCGACTACCGGGCAGCCCGGCCTTGCTACCTTGTCGGCGCATCACCGTCGACCGGGATTGGCCTATCTGCGCCGATCTTCTCACTCAGAAACCGCGTCACCCGCGCCCAATAGTCCAGGAAGTTGGCCTCTCCTCCGACAAAATGTCCCTCGCCACCGTACTGCAGGAATGTAACTTCTTTTCCCAGTCGTGCCAGCTCCGTGTACACCTGACCGCTTTGCATGAAGAATACCTGATCGTTCTTTCCCGCCTGGATCAGCAAAGGCGTGGTTACCTTGTCCAGAAAATACATCGGAGAATTGTTCACGTACAGGAGTGGATTGATGGACGGTGGTACGCCCATGCGATGCTTGTAAGTCTCCGAAAGGGGCATGAAGCGTGCATCGCCCGCCGGATACAGGTAGCCATGGAGATTGGACACATCGGCGAATCCGGCATTCATGATACCTGCCTTGAATCTGCCGGTCTGTGCCAGCAGGGAAATCGTGGAATAACCGCCGCCACTTGATCCCATCACCGCCAAACGGTCCGGATCGGCAATTCCCAGGGCGACCACCTGGTTCACAGCCGGCAGTACGGCGCTTGCGATGTCCCGCATCATCGTCCCCGGATTGATCGGGACGTCGGGGGCCATCACCACGTAGCCCTGACTGGCCAGCAATTGATAATTGTACCCAAGGCCGCCAGTCATCCCGAAACGGTTTGCCGTATACGAACCCCGCGCTCCAGGGTAGGGCCAGACGACCATCGGATATGACCTGCCCTCTCGATACCCTGGTGGAAACAGCAAGGCGGCCCGCAACAGTTCGCCATGTGCGCTCATGAACTCGATGACATGATTACGCCCCAACTCGCGCGCATCGATATCCGGACTGACCTGGGTAATGCGCCTGATCCGCCCGAAATCCCTCTCGGCCAGCCACAGATCTGGCACCTGATACACACTTTCCCGCCTGAACAGGAGCTTCGATCCGTTCGCCACCCCCACCGCCGCTCCGGTCCAGTACTCACGCCCCTTGTACAAGAGCTCCGGGGGAGAGCCGACAGTCGACAGCCGATAAACCTCACAGTCCTTGGAGACCAGATTCGTGGCCACCAGATAGAGCTCTTCTCGGCCGCGAGGCTGCCAGGCCATGTTCTGTCCGGTAGTGGCGACGACTATCTGCTCGGGCGTGATCATGGCCGGCGCCATAAGCCTGGTCATCCGCCCGCTTGCCACGTCGCCATGCCATACCATCTGGTCAGTAGCCACGTAGAGCGACTGGCTGTCTGCACTCCAGGCAAGACTGGACTTGCGATGGGGGAATCCTGGACCACCCACCGGTTCACCCGTCAGGACAACAGGCTGCGACGCGCCGGTTGCATCGGCGAGATGGATATCTCCTTCTCCTGCATAACCCATGGGCAGCCTCAGGACGGGCCTGTCGCCAGAGATATACGCGATCCAGCGCCCGTCCGGCGACCAGGTCAGGCCTCGCCTGCCAAGTATGACGATGTCGCGCGCCACCACCCGGGACCGGCCGCTGTTCAGATCAATGACCACAAGATTCGATCGATCCGAACTGGAAGGCATCCCCGTGTCACGGTTTCTCGTCCTACTGCTCTCAAGAGTCAGGAACGCCACATGCAGCCCATCCGGGGCGAACTGCATGTAGTAATCGCTGATGGCAACAGGAATGATGCGTACTTGTCCGCTGGACCACTCGATTATCCCGATTCTGAACTGCTCCACCGGTTGATCCAGCTCATCAGCCGAGTCCAGCCCCACGGTCGACAGCACCGTTACGTCAGCCTGGCTGCGCGAATCAACTGCTTCAGCGACAGCGGAGACGTGCTTGCATTTGAACGCGATATGCTTCCCATCAGCCGTCCAGGCAACGGTTTCCCATTTTCCGAAGGCGCCCGCTTCACAACCTGGCGAATGACCTGCCTCGCGGGCTGCGGCACTGCCCCGTTCCCATATCCACACACCGCGCTTGCCACCTGATGAGCCATAGAAGGCCAGCGTCCGCCCATCAGGCGACCACGCAGCATCGCTATCGGCATTGAGCCCGTCCGGAGTAATCCTGTCAGTACGGCCAGTGGCTTCGTCCCACACCCGCATGCTGCAGCCCCGCCTGCGGATTGAGTTTGAATCGCAGAGCAGGTATGCCGCCTGTGCGCCATCCGGCGACAGTGCAAACCCACGCAAGACCGCCTGCCTGGCCAGAACCTCAGGCGTCAGTCCCACCACCCGTGATGCGGTCGCCGACGCACCGGTCGACAGCATGATTGCCGCTACAGTAATGCTGACCCAGATCCGCGTGACCGCGCTGATGCCTCGAAGCGAGATCGACGCGGAAACCAGCCCACCGGAATCGACATGCCCATTACACTTCACCATTGCTTCCTGACCGAGGCCGTAATCAGAGTACCGAGGGGATTGGCATTGGACGGATCGTAGCCGCTGGTCACGCTTGCAACATGCGGTGCCCGGACATTGAACGCATTCCTGATCGCAAGAGCGAAACTGCATTCGCGAAACAACCACGGCGCATCGGAACCCGTCTGATAGGCGACTCTTGCATCCACGGTCGTAAAACTGTCAACGCTGGCCAGGGGTACGACAGCCCGATCACTGTACGAAGTGACATAGTTGAGGCTGGCTGATACTGACAAGCCTTCTCTCTGCCACCCTCCGGTCACACGCCCCTTGAACGGCGTGGGGTAGTAAACCGTACCGATGACATCAGACTCCGGCGTATCCGCCGCAACCTTGATCAATTGGTGAAAGGACTTCGTGACCGAACCGCTGATCGACCACCTGCCCGCCCCGTTTCTCCACTCATGACTGCCCGTAAGATCCAGGCCCCTGATCCTGGCCGAGGCGATATTCGATAACCGTTGATCGAGAATCGTACTTACGTCAGCTGTATCGATGCCACTCGGATTGAAATTCAGCGGATAAGACTCCAATGCGACAGCCAATTCGGCCTGGGTGACATTGCGCCTGATGTAATCTCCAAACAACTCCGGCAGCACCAGGTAGTCGCTGGTGCTCCGCGAAGGCAGGTCGATACGATCAACATAGTCGAAATCGAACAGCGTGACCGCCAGCTTCATTCCCTGGAAGGCCGGCGGTTTGAAATCGATCCCGATGCTTGACGATGTCGAAGTTTCCGGTCCCATGTCGGGGCGCGGCCCGGTCAAGATCAGGACAGGCGTCGAACCTGTTGAGGACTGCGGGTCGTTTCTGTACTGAAGGAGACTACTACCCCCACTCAGCCCTGGTCTAGCGATGTCAGACAGCCTGGGTGCACGAAATGATGTTCCATGGCTGCCGCGAAACACCACAGCTTCGTGAGGGCTCCACGAGATGCCCGCCTGGTAGTCATCCGACCTGCCAAAATCAGAATAGTCCGATGCCCTGACAGCCAGGGAAACCCTGAGGTCGTGTCCGTGAGAGATGCCGAGTTGTCTCGATAGCAGCGGAACATTCAGCTCTCCGTACAGACTGTTCACGTCCCGGGACCAGCCGGCCGGAGAAACATCAAAACCCCGGCCCTGTGCAAACTCCTCGCGTCGGCTTTCTCCACCAACGGATGCCTTAACCAGGCCAGCAGGCATCCGGGCAATGTCGCCGCTGAACCGCGCGACCAGATCCTTCGTGGAATTAATGCGCCGCAACTTGTTGGGCAGCGGAACTTGATTCGGAAGCACATTGGTGCGCGAAATATCCGACTCCGAGTAGTTGGCTATCAAATCAGCAGACCAGCTCAAACCAAACCCGGTCCTGACTCCGAGCATAGCCGACCGGGTCTCACTGTCATAGACAACTACACGCTCAGCAAATTCACTCTCGCCAGAGTTGTCTCGTTTGGCATACGCGGCGCTTGCATTGATCTCCAGGTGTTCGCCAACTACCTGCCTGAAAGTACCAAGAACATTGTTCCGTCTGGACTCAGGAAGCAGCGCAGAGTCGCCGGGTGCGTAGCCGTAGTTTCGATCACTTCTGAGCAGCGATTCATTCTGCGCATACTCATAGTTCAGCATGCCTGATCCGGTCGCCCAGGTGGCTCCAAGACTCTGACCAGCCCTGACTTTTGCGTAGCCCCCGCGGGTTACGCTGCCATACTCGGCCAGGGTTTCCGCACTCCTGAACTCCTGCTTCAAGATGATATTGATCACTCCGGCCACGGCATCGGTACCGTAAATGGCGGACGCGCCATCAGTTAGAACTTCAATTCGCTCCACCGCACTCAATGGAATAGCGGAAAGGTCAGCTGCCGATGAATTTCCGCTTGGCGCAACGCGATTGCCATTGATCAGCGTCAGCGTCGCAGCCCCGCCCAGACCACGAAGATTGGCAGACGAACTGTTGGCCTGATTCAGAATCACATCGCCATCTCTCGCGTTGGCAAACGTCGAGCCTTCGTTCAGGCCGCCGGAGAAATTCTGCGACAGCGTATCAATGACATCGATGACACTGGTGTATCCGGATTGCTCGATCTCCTCCCTGCCGATAACCGTCAAAGGCGATCCCACCGGTGCGGCACCACGTATATTTGTACCGGTAACGACCATGACGACAGAGTCACTTGCTTCACTTACGCCGTTCTTCTGCTTCTCCTGGGGCTGCTCCTCTACCTGCTGTTTGTCCGCCGGGCCAGAGTACGCCAGACTCAGGGGATGCCTTACATCCTTTGATATCTGTTCGGCTGCGCCGACGGCGGGCAGCGGCGTCGACACCAGCATTGCTCCGGTGGAGTCGGTACTCAGCGTCAGGTGGGTGCCCTGCAGCAACTGGCCGATCGCTTCCTGAACGGACAACTTCCCACGCGCTCCCTGGGTGTGCACGCCCCGAACTTGCTCCGGCCGATAGACGAGATCCGCTCCGGATTGCCTGGCCAGCTGCTTGAGGGCATCCCCAAGATCCCCCGGTGGAATGTCTACAACCTGCTTCGGCGTCTCTTCCAGCGCGTAAGCTGATAGAGACAGTACACAGGAAGCGACAACTATGGCTGATCTCATCACGGTGGTAACCCACATGGCTCTCTCCCGGCAACGTCGCAAGATTTGTTGTTCGCATTAAGTGGGACGTTGCTGCGAAACAAATCCCGCACTCTGCATCGAAAGTTGCATGGCACGCCGGGAATCAACGACCTCTCAGAATCAGCTCCTTGCCACGCCTTTCCACGCGCAACGGATAGCCTCGTTCAAGAAGCCGTGCAAAGGCCTCGGCATTCGTTGCACGAAAGCTCCCGGCCACACGCATGGTCGCGATATCCGCATCATGGATGACAATCTTGCGCGTGTTATAGCGATTGAACTCTTCAACGGCATCCGCAAGGGTCACCTCGTCAAATACCAGAAGGCCACTACGCCAGCTCAGTATTTCCTCTGCCTGCGCCGGCAACCCCTTCTGCAGAACGGTTCCTGCCGCGCCGGCGTACGCCACTGATCCTGACGCAAGCAGCTCCGCGGGCTCCTGCGTGGACTGTCCCACCGTTTCCACCCTGACGCGACCCTCGGTCACCACAACCCTGACACCGTCGTCCTCGCGGCGGACTGAGAACCGGGTACCCACGGCGACAATGCGCTTATCTCCGGCCAGGACGACGAACGGCCGCCGGGAATCCCTGGCAACCTCAAAGAAAGCCTCACCCTGATCCAGCGTGACACGCCGCTCCACTTCGGTCACGGTCACGCGAATTTCACTATCCGTATTCAATATGACCAATGAACCATCCGGCATGGGTACGGATGCGGTGCCGCCCACAGGCGTTCGATAGGCCGAACCGGCCGGCCATAAATACCACGTCAGTACGGATATCATCGCAAGCAGTACGGCCGCTGCAAACGCACCGACACGACGCACTTCGCCTCGCCTGCGATGCGTGCTCCTCATGCCGCTGCTGCCTGAGCTGCCCATACCGGCATCAGGTCGGCTCGAGTGATTCGCCGAAGGCGCATCATCAAAGAAAGGCGAGAGCACCCAATTGCCCGGCGACGGAATACCACCCGATTTCAATCCCGCACCAAGCGATTTGAGCCGGCGAGCCCGCTCCCATGCATGCTCAAGGCGCAGGAATGCGACAAGATGCAGCGGCGACTCGTTCAACCACTGATCGAAACGCATCCGGTCCTCATCTGTCCAGTCATCGGCATCGCACCTGGCCAGCCAGGCGCCGGCAGCCTCCTGAACCTGCCTATGGCTTTCCGCGTGCATTGTCATCCTCCATATCCAGCACTGCACCTCCCGCATCGCCTCCCATGCGGCCATCTCCAAACAGCTGATCAGCGAGCAGTCGCCCGCCTTTTGAGATATGTTTCTCCACGGTCTTTTCCGCAATTCCCAGCCGCGCTGCGATCTCCTTCTGCGGCAGGTCCTCCACCCGCCGCAACCAGATCACCTCGCGGCACTTGGGTGGCAACAAATCCAGAGCCCGGGCAAGACGCTTCAGTTCCTGATATCCACTTACCCGCTGCTCGGCGGATATCTCATCCACTAAGACGTTCAGGGCGTCCACATCCCCCGCTGCCTCGATGGAAACAACTCGCTCATGCCGCAACCGGTCAACCATCAGATGCTGTGCTGTGGCGAACAGGAATGATCGCGCCGCATTGGGTCGTGATTTGACCGCCGACTCATAGACGCGGGCGTACGTCTCCTGACAGAGGTCATGGACTTCATCTGGTCGGCGCCACACACGACCGATATAACGAAGGAGTGCGGCTTCATGCAATAGAACTTCGCGCTTGAACCAGCCATGCAATGAGTCTTCCACGGCAACCACACTACTCGCGAATCATCCCTGAATACAGAGCCAAATCACCCGCAGGCCGGCAGGCGGCTGATTCGGGTCCGGGAGTGGGGGATCGAGTCGCCTCACACGTCTCAATAAAGTGGCCTGCCTGGTTCTGCAGCAGATCAGGCTGCGACATACCCCGAAAAGGGATTTGGTGGGGTGTCAGGGATTCGAACCCTGGACCAGCGGATTAAAAGTCCGATGCTCTACCAACTGAGCTAACACCCCGGTGCCGGCGGGCGGCTGAAGGCCGCGCATGATAGCGGAAAGTGCCGCGGCAATCACGGCTGCCGGCAGTCAATCCGGCGCGCAATGCGGAGGATCGTCCGCTGGACGATCGAAGGCATCGGTGTCCTCCTCGCCGGCGCGCGGCGTGAGGCAGGGAAAGTCCTTCTCCAGCAGTACCGCCAGCGTGCCGCCGTCGGGCAGCGACAGAGTGCCGCTCACACCCACTTCCTGCGGCTGCAGCCAGCGCTGCAGCTGTGCGTCCGTCATCACTACGCAGATTTCCTGGCCGCTGAAGTCCACCGACAGCGCCTGGGTGCCCTGCTCCGCCCGTATGGCGTAGGTGAGGGCCCTGCCATCGGGAAATGCAATGGACTGTGCCACCCGGCCGCTGTGGCGCAGAGTGTCCAGTTCGCCGCGTGTCAGCCGCAGGCGCAGGCTGTTGCCACGGATTCTGAGCTTCATGCCCCACCTGCGGGCCGATCGCCCCGGACAGCGGCATCCGGCACCGCAGGCAGCAGGCGGATGCCGGCGCGCACCACCTCGAGCATGCCTGCTCCGCCCGCCTGCTCATGCGCGATGATCTGCACACGCATGGCCGGAGCCCAGAATCGCTGTATATGTCCCGCGACCCCACGGGCCGCCTCGGCTTTGTCCGGTTCGCTGTCGAAGAAGGCGCCGATATCATTGGCCATCGTGACCAGCCTGTCGATGTTCATCAGTCGGTTACCCTGTGTCCATTGGCGTACACCACATGCCGGTGCTCGCGGGCGAATCCCACCAGCGTCAAGCCGCTTTGCGCCGCCAGGCGAATGGCCAGCGCCGTGGGCGCCGAGATGGCCGCCAGAAACGTAATACCGGCCGCGATAGTCTTCTGCACCATCTCCGAACTGGCGCGGCTGGTGATAAGCATGAAACCGGCGTTCAAGTCCACCTGTGCCCGGATCAGCGCACCGATGGCCTTGTCGAGCGCGTTGTGGCGGCCGACATCCTCACGCACCAGCATCACACCCTGCTCCGGCACCACCCAGGCGGCGGCATGCACACTGCCGGTGCGGGAATTCAAAGTCTGCAGTTCTCGCAGCTCCCCCAGCGCCGACTGCAGCTGGCGACGGCTGAGCCGGGGTCCCTCACTCACGCGGGCGGCCGGGCGGATGGCCTGTTCCACCGTTTCCACGCCGCACAGGCCGCAGCCGGTGCGGCCGGTGAGATTGCGCCGCCGCTGCAGCAGCTCGGCGAAACGTCCGGCGGCGATGTCGATATCCACTTCGACCGATTCGCTGCCGGCCTTGACCCGCACACCGCGGATCTCCTCCGGCGTATTGACCAGCGCCTCGGTAAGGGTAAAGCCGGTGGCGAAGTCCTCCAGATCCGCTGGCGTCGCCAGCATCACGGCATACGGTATGCCCTGGTAGGCAAGCTGCACCGGCGTCTCTTCGGCCACGGTGTCGGCGCCGGAATCCGTACGCCCGTCCGTCCATGTCTGGACCGTGACCTCGGCGCTGGTGTGCGCGGTGCTCACGCGTCGGCGCCGGTGCGTGCCTGCTCGCGCACCCGGCGCTGCCAGTCCTGCGGCTGATTGACCTTCACCACCTGCACGGCGGTGACCTTGTACTCCGGACAATTGGTGGCCCAGTCGGAGTTCTCGGTGGTGACCACATTGGCGCCGGTTTCAGGGAAATGGAAGGTGGTGTAGACCACGCCCGGCTGGATCTTCTCGGTGACAACGGCGCGCAGCACCGTCTCGCCCACGCGGCTGGTCAGGCCCACCCAGTCACCATCGGCAATGCCGCGCACATCGGCATCGTGCGGGTGAATCTCCAGCAGGTCCTGCTCATGCCAGGCCACGTTCGCCGTGCGGCGCGTCTGTGCGCCCACGTTGTACTGCGTGAGGATGCGCCCGGTGGTGAGGATGAGCGGAAAGCGCCGGGTACTGCGCTCGTGAGTGGGCACGTACTCGGTGAGATAGAACTTCCCCTTGCCACGCACGAACTGGCCGATGTGCATGGTCGGGGTGCCGTCGGGCGCCGCCTCGTTGCACGGCCATTGCAGGCTGCCCAGACGATCGATCTTCTCGTAGGTGACGCCGGCAAAGGTGGGCGTGAGGCGCGCGATCTCCTCCATGATCTGCGAGGGATGGTCGTAGTGCATGGGATAACCCAGCGCCTCGGACAGGCGCACCGTCACTTCCCAGTCCTGCAGCCCCGCCGGCGGCGACATGATCTTCCGCACCCGCGAGATACGCCGCTCGGCATTGGTGAACGTGCCGTCCTTCTCCAGAAACGAGGAGCCGGGCAGAAACACATGCGCGAAACGGGCGGTCTCGTTCAGGAACAGATCCTGCACCACCATGCACTCCATCGACTCCAGTGCGGCCACCACGTGATGGGTATTGGGATCGGACTGCGCAATGTCCTCCCCTTGCACGTACAGTCCCCTGAAGCTGCCGTCCAGCGCCGCCTCGAACATGTTGGGAATGCGCAGGCCTGGCTCGCTGTCCAGCGGCACGCCCCAGGCGGACTCGAACAAACCGCGCACGGCGGTATCCGAAACGTGCCGGTAGCCGCTGAATTCATGCGGGAAGGAGCCCATGTCGCAGGCGCCCTGCACATTGTTCTGCCCGCGCAGCGGATTGACGCCCACACCCTCGCGGCCAAGATTGCCGGTGGCCATGGCCAGGTTGGCGATGCCCATCACCATGGTGGTGCCCTGGCTGTGCTCGGTGACACCCAGACCGTAGTAGATGGCCGCGTTACCGCCGGTGGCGTACAGGCGCGCTGCTTCGCGCACCACCTGCGCCGGTACACCGGTCACTTCCTCGGTGGCCTCCGGCGAATTACGCGCCTCGCTGATGAAACGTTTCCACTTCTCAAACGCCTCCGGCTCACAACGCGCAGCCACATAGTCCTGGTCAACAAGATCCTCCGTGACCACCACATGCGCCATGGCATTGACCACGGCCACGTTGGTGCCCGGGCGCAGCTGCAGATGACAGTCGGCGGCAATGTGCGGCGAGCGCACCAGACCCACCGCGCGCGGGTCAACGACGATGAGCCGCGGCCGGTGCCTGCCATCGCCCTGGCGCAGGCGCCGCTTCAGCTGCGAGGCGAATACCGGATGCGCGTCGGTGGGATTGGCGCCGATGACCATGACGACATCGGCCCGCATCACCGAATCGAAGGCCTGCGTACCTGCCGACTCACCCAGAGTGTGCTTGAGCCCGTAGCCGGTGGGTGAGTGACACACCCGCGCACAGGTATCGACATTGTTGTTGCCGAAGGCTGCCCGCACCAGTTTCTGCACCAGGAAGGTCTCCTCATTGGTGCAGCGTGATGAGGTGATGCCGCCGATGGCATTCCTGCCATGCCGGGACTGAATGCGTTTGAACTCGCTGGCGGCATGGGCAATGGCTTCGCCCCATGACACCTCCCGCCAGGGCTGATTGATGTGCTCGCGGAGCATCGGTCGGGTGATCCGGTCCTGGTGGGTGCTGTAACCATAGGCGAAACGACCCTTGACGCAGGCATGACCGTGATTGGCTTTGCCATCGCGGTTGGGCGCCATGCGCACCACCTCGACACCGTTACCGTTACCATCAGCCTCGTCCCGGCCCTTCACCTCCGCCTTGAAGGTGCAGCCCACGCCGCAGTAGGCACAGGTCGTGGCCACTGCCCGCTGCGGCTGACCCAGCGCCAGCAATGACTTTTCGCTCAGCGCCGCCGTCGGACACGCCTCCACACAGGCGCCGCAGGACACGCACTCGGAATCCATGAAGGCATCATCCTGGCTGGCTGCGACCTTTGAATCAAAGCCGCGCCCCTGGATGGTCAGCGCCAGCGTGCCCTGCACCTCATCGCAGGCGCGCACGCAGCGCGAACAGACAATGCACAGGGACGGATCGAAATTGAAATAGGGATTGCTGTCATCCACTGGCGCCTGATGGTGATTGCATCCGTCCTGTCCGTAGCGGCTGGCGGTGACGCCAAGATCAGCAGCCACATTCTGCATCTCGCAATGGCCATCCGCCGGACAGGTATCACAGTCGAGCGGATGATCGAACACGTACAGTTCCATCACGTTGCGGCGCACCTGCTGCAGGCGATCGTTGCGCGTGGTGACCTTCATGCCCTCGACCACCGGCGTGGTACACGAGGCCGGAAGCCCCCGGCGCCCTTCAATCTCCACCAGGCACAGGCGGCAGGAGCCGAAGGCATCCAGCGTATCGGTGGCGCAGAGCTTGGGAATGGCATTGCCGAGTCCGGCCGCCGCGCGCATCACCGAAGTGCCGGCCGGCACGGTGACGCTGACGCCATCGATCTGCAGCGTCACCGGCGCCTCGTCAGACGCTGCGGCGGCGGGTGTGCCCTGGTCGCGGTGATCGATGGAGAACATGTTCAGGCTCCGCGGCGGAAATCGTCCGGGAAATGCTTCAGCGCGCTTTGCACCGGGAACGGCGCCATGCCGCCCAGCCCGCACAGCGAGCCCTGCACCATCGTATCGCAGAGCTCCGCCAGCAGCGCAAGGTTCTTCTCCCGGTCCGTGCCCTGCACAATGCGGTCGATGATCTCCACGCCGCGACCGGAGCCGATGCGGCAGGGCGTACACTTGCCGCAGGATTCCAGCGCACAGAACTCCATGGCGTAACGGGCCATCTGCGCCATATCCACGCTGTCATCAAAAACCACCAGTCCGCCATGGCCCAGCATGGCGTCAATGCCCGCAAAGGCCTCGTAGTCCAGCGGCGTATCAAACTGCGAGGCCGGGATGTAGGCGCCCAGCGGACCACCGGCCTGCACCGCACGAATCGGACGTCCTGTCGCCGAGCCGCCACCGAAGTCATACAGGACTTCGCGCAAAGTGACGCCGAAGGCTTTCTCGATCAATCCGCCACGGCGCACATTGCCAGCCAGCTGGATGGGCAGCGTGCCCTGCGAGCGGCCAACGCCGTACTCCTTATAAAAGGCCGCACCACGCTCGAGGATCAGCGGCACGCTGGCCAACGTGATCACGTTGTTGACCACGGTGGGCCTGCCGAACAGGCCCTTCACCGCCGGCAGCGGCGGACGGAAACGCACCTCGCCGCGGCGCCCTTCCAGGCTTTCCAGCATGGAAGTCTCCTCACCGCAGATATACGCCCCAGCACCAAGGCGGATCTCAATATCAAAACCCCGGCCGCTGCCGAGGATGTCATGCCCCAGATAACCATGACGGCGGGCAGTATCGATCGCGGCCTGCAGGGTACGCAGCGCATGCGGATACTCGATCCGCAGGTACACATAGCCGCGCGTGGCGCCCACTGCCAGACCGGCGATCGTCATGCCCTCGATAAGAACAAACGGATCGCCCTCCATCAGCATGCGGTCGGCAAAGGTGCCTGAATCCCCCTCGTCAGCATTACAAGCCACGTACTTGCAGTCGGCTACCTGCTCCAGCACCGTGCGCCACTTCAACCCCGCCGGAAACGCCGCGCCGCCGCGCCCGCGCAACCCCGAATCAGTGACCTCCTGCACCACGCGTGCCGGCGCCATCTCCAGCGCCTTGCGCAGCCCGCCATAGCCGTCATGTTGCAGGTAGTCGTCAATGCTCAGCGGATCGACCACGCCGACCCGCGCAAAGGTCAATCGATCCTGCCGCTCGAAATAGGGTATCCGCGCCGTAGGTCCCTGGCACAACGGATGCTTCACCACGGCTGGAAATCCCGCGGCAAACAAACCCGGAACATCCGCCGCCGTCACCGGCCCATAGGCCACCCGCCCATCGGGCCCAGCCACCTCCACCAGGGGTTCCAGCCAGCACATGCCACGCGATCCGGTGCGCACCAGCCGCAGCTCGACACCGCGCGCCTGCGCCTCGCGCTCGATGGCCTGCGCCACCGCCTCGGCGCCCAGCGACAGCGCCGAAGCATCGCGGGAGATATATACCGTGGCGACCGTCATGGCTTGCGCTCCGCCAATCCTTCCAGCAGCACATCGAGCTGCTGCGACGTCACCCGCCCATGCAACTCACCATCCAGCATCACCGCCGGCGAACAGGCGCAATTACCCAGGCAGTACACCGCCTGCAACGTCACACCCCCATCCGCCGTGGTCTCCTCGAAATCCACTCCCAGCCGCCGCCGCGCATGCTCCCCCAGCGCCACGCCCCCCATGGCCTGACAGGCTTCGGCACGACAAACGCGCAGCACATGGCGCCCCGCCGGCCGATCGCGGAAGTGATGATAGAAGGTAACCACGCCATGCACCTCGGCGCGGGAAAGATTCAATCCCTCTGCAATGAGCGGAATCGCAGCCGCCGGCACATGTCCGAGCAAGTCCTGCACCCCATGCAAGACCGCGAGCAAAGGTCCAGGCACACCCTCAAACCTCCGGACAATGCCCTCGATGGTTTCACGCAGTGATTCGGTGTCGCTCATGGCTGTCTAATCGCGGGAAAGCGCAGGACATCGTAAGTGAACGGCACAGCCCTTCGGCGGAGGCCGGATCGGGTGGGGGTTTTACGGGGCGTGAAAAACATGGATGTTTTTCCCGCAGCCTACAGGGGTGCGACGTATACGTCGCACGGGTGGCCGAGGAAGGCCACCCCGGGCTTCAGCGAAGCAGGGATAGCGCAGCTGAATGTATTCACGGCGGCCCGGAAAACCCCCACCCGATCCGGTCTCCGCTGGCACTGCCCCCCGTTCATGAACGATACAATCTACCGCCCTTCCGCATTCATCCTCTCCAACCGCTGCCGAGCCTCCCCAGCCGCCGACGAATCCGGATACTCCCGCACCACATTCTCCAGCGCCTCCCGCGCCCCCCGCCAGTTCTTCAGTTCGTACTGACTGTAGCCAACCTTCAACCAAGCATCCGGCAACTTCCCGGACCTGGAGTAATTACCCACCACATCCTGGAACGCCTGCAACGCCGCCCCGAAATCACGCTTGGCGTAGTACCCCTCACCCAGCCAGTACTGCGCATTGCCAGCCAGGTCACTGCCGGGAAAGGTGGCCAGAAACTGCCGGAACGATTCTATGGCCTTGTCGTAGTCACCGGCCTTCAGGGTATCGAAGCCGGCCTGATAGTTCGCCCGATCCGAGCCGCCCGGCACCGGCAGCATCCCCGGCGTCAGCGGCGCTTCGATCACCGGCAGCGCCGAACTCTTCAGCTCCTCGAGCCGGCGATCCAGATCACCGTACAAATCACGCTGCTGGGTGCGCAACTGGCTGTTCTCGTGCTCGATCTGTTCCAGCGAGCCGCGCAGGGAACGCAGCTCTGCCTCCAGGCCCTGCACCTGCTGCGCCATCTGCAGCAGGCTCTGGTTGGAGAGAATCCGCTCCAGCCGCTCCAGGCGGCGGTCCAGATCGTTCAGCCGGATGAACACCGGATCTTCCTCTGGCGGCGTGGTGGCGCAGCCGCTCAGCAGGAATACGGTCGCCAGCGCCATGGCGACCGGGCGCGCCCAACGGCAGAAAGACATCTCAGTTTCCATAGACAATCTCGACACGGCGATTCTTTCCCCACGCATTCTCGTCACTGCCCATGACCGCCGGACGTTCCTCACCGTAGCTGACCGTGGTGATCTGGTCGTCACCGGCGCCCTGCAGCATCAGCGCCCGGCGCACCGTTTGCGCGCGACGTTCACCGAGGCCGATGTTGTACTCGCGCGAACCGCGTTCGTCCGAGTGGCCCTCGAGACGGACCCGCAGCCGCGGGTTGGCGCCGAGATTGCGTGCGTGCTCGGCCACGACTTCAGCGTATTCGGCACGAATCTCGGCCTGGTCGTAATCAAAGTAGAGGATGGTATCGGCCAATGCGCCCTGCATCTGCCCGGCGCCGCCGGCGCCCTCACCTCCCACGACCTGTCCCTCCTGTACACCACCGCGATCCAGGCCGCCGGACTCAGCCCCCGCGCCGACGCCTTCACCGCCATTCATGGGCACATCCATCACGGCATCCCGTTTGGGACAACCGGCCAACAAAACTGCCGAAGTGAGTACTGTCAAAAGTAAAGCGCTGCGCATGAAACTCTCCTGAAAGTGACCGCTTTTTACCATACGAAAACTGAATCCGGTACCGCGTCCCCGGAGTCGCACCTACAGCGGCGACCACACCGGTTCGCGGATCCCGGCGCTGTTCGCACCCAGACGCTGATGCACCCGCCCATCGATGGACACGGTGGCCAGCAGGCTGCGCCCACCCTCCTGCGTGGCGTAGATCAGCATGGCGCCATTGGGCGCGAAGCTTGGCGATTCCTCGTTGCGCCCCTTGGTGAGCACCTGCAATCCGCCACGCTTCAGGTCCACCAGGCCAATACGATAGGCGCCCCTATCCAGTGTGACCACGGCCAGGCGCTCTCCGTTCGGCGATACACGCGGTCGGGCGTTGTAGCTGCCTTCGAAGGTGACCCGGCGGGCCTGTTCACCGCTACCGCCGCCGGCATCGATGCGGTAGATCTGCGGACCGCCGGAGCGGTCAGAGGTGAAGTAAATCATGTCGCCATCCGGCGACCAGGCCGGCTCGGTGTCGATGGCGTTGTCACGCGTGAGCCGTGTGAGGTTCTGGTTTGCAAGATTCAGTATGTAGATGTCCATGTTGCCGTCGCGCTGCGACAGCGTCAGCGCCAGCCTGCGCCCGTCCGGCGACCAGGCCGGGGCGCCATTGATGCCCGCGCGCGCCGACACCCGGCGGCGCTCCCCGGTGCGCAGCAACTGGGTATAAATCGATGCCACGCGGTCCTCGAACGAGACATAGGCCAGGCTCCCGCCATCCGGCGACCACGCCGGCGACATGATCGGTTCGGCGGACTGGGCCACCACGCGCGGATTCTCGCCATCAGCGTCGGCCACGATCAGCTGGTAGCGCTGCTTTGGCGGCTGGCCGTCCACGGAAACATAGGCAATGCGGGTGGAGAAGGCGCCGCGGATACCGGTGAGCTTCTCGAATACCAGGTCAGCCACCTTGTGGCTGGCGGCGCGGAAGTTGCGGCTGGTGGCCGGCTGGCGGTAGCTCAGCAGGTGCTGGCCATTGAGCACATTGATGACTTCGAACTGAATGACGTACTCGCCCGAGCCCGGAGCCTGCGGCTGCAACTGCCCGACCACCACGTAATCGTTGCGCAGCAGCCGCCAGTCCTCGGGCCTGACATCCGCCGAGCGTGAGGGACGGTCGATCATGTCGCCACGCGACATGGGGCTGAACAAACCGCTGCGCTGCAAGTCACCCGCAACCACCTCGGCCACGTCATAGGGCGCCTGGCCGCTGCCGGTCCAGCCAAAGGGCACGACGGCGATGGGAATGGGATCGGCCACGCCTTCGGTGATCTCGATGGTCAGCTCCGCCTGCGCGGCGGAGGCGAACAGCACGACGGCGGCCAGCAAGGCCGCCATGCGGAGGTGATTAGCGGTTCTGGTCATCGGGTTTGAACTCCAGTCGCAGGTTTTTCTCGAACAGGGTCGGATCAGCCGGCTGCGGCAGTGGCGAGGCGCGATGCACCGCAGCCTCAATGGAGCGTCGCACGACTTCGTCGCCATTGCACTCCCCCACGCTGACCGACAGGACGGTGCCGCCGGGGGCCTGGGTGACATTGACGATGCACTTCAGGCCCTCTTTGGCATTGGGCGGGCGGATCCACGCCCGCTGGATGCGCGCCTGGATCTGTGCCACGTACTGCGCCAGCAGGCCGGACTCCACCGCCGAGCGGCGGCGTTCTTCCTCGGCCATGCGTCGCTTCAGCTCCGCTTCCTGCTCGGCGCGCTGTTTGGCCTCGGCAGCCTTGCGCTTGTCTTCCTCCGCCTTGCGCCTGCGGTCGGCTTCGGCCTTGCGCTTGCGTTCCACCTCGGCCTTTGCCTCGGCTTCTGCCTTGCGTCTGGCTTCCAGCTCGGCTTCGCGGCGGCGCTCGACCTCCTGCTGCTGGCGTTGTTCGGCGCGCAGGCGTTCGCTCTTTTCTTCCTGTTCGCGCTGGCTCCTGATGTCTTCCAGGCGCTGTGCTTCCTCTGCCTGCTCGCGACGCAGCTGATCGGCGCGCTCGCGCGCCTGGCGTTCTTCGGCGCGCTTCTCCCGCTCCTGGCGCTGCATTTCGGCCAGCACCTGCTTTTCGTCA
>JAJFKF010000156.1 GCA_021773365.1 Gammaproteobacteria bacterium
CAAGATCGATGCCCTCATCGCCACCGGGCGTGAACTAGAGGGGCTGCCGCTGATCGTGGAGGTGGCCATGGCCCGCGGTACGACCACTGGCAACGCGCGGGCGATGACGCTGACGACTGCGAGTCGCGCAGGGGGTGGCCCCGTCGCGAGCGCTCCGATCTCGCGTTACCTGCAGCAATATGCCTCCACCCTCTATGACAAGCACCGGGCTGAATTCATGGCGCTGGTGCAGGAGAAAGAGAAGACACTTGGTCTCACGCCGGCCAGCTTCGCCTTCCTCATGGCAGTGCAGGACGCCGATCCCCAGCGCACTGCGCAGCGGCGCCGGGAGTGGCTGGAATCCATGGCGAAGCGTTATCCGGACAAGGAACCGGTCCTGGCCGCGCTGGCGAATGACTATGGTTCGCAGGGGCATATCGACCTGCAGATCGGCACCCTCGAACGCCTGACCGCGCTGGCGCCACGCAAGATCGAATATCGCCGCGAGCTGTTCGAGATATGGAAGAAGCTGGGCAATCCGGTCAACGCCGTGGCCAGCGCCGCCGGCAAGATCGCTGATGTAGTCCAGGACCCCAATCCCGAGCTCCAGGCGGTGATGGCCGCGACGCGGGCAAGATTGGACCCCACGCGGGCAAGATTGGACGCCACGCAGCGCCCTGGTGTCAGCAAGCCGATGGAGCAGGTGATTGCGCTGGAGAAGGGTGGCAGCGTGGAACAGGCTCGCATGGGCCTGCGGAGCCTCCTGCAGCAGCTGCCGCCCGCGGGCAGCGACTACACCGCCATGCGCGCGATGATGAGCAACGACGACGGCGCCATGCCGCTCCAGTACGGGATGCTGTTTGGACTGGAATGGAGCAGGCCCGAGCCGGCCAGCCCCTCCGACGAGGATTTCTTCCAGCAGCCCGGGCAGCGAGGCCGCGCGGGCACCCTCGCGGGGCTGATGCGGGAACAGGATAGCCGGGACGAATATTCGCGGGACGGGAAGTTCCTCGACACACTCGTCGAGCATGAGTTCGCGATTGCTGAGTTCGAAGCGCATATCCGCACGCTCCGTCCGCAGGACATCGACAGCCAGCATCTTATGTACTCGCTGCTGGCCGATGTCTACCACAAGCACGGTCGCCTGCCACAGGAACTGGCCCGGCTGACAGCAAAGGTGCAATACGGCCAGGCCGGCGGCAAGGAGCGCGTGTTGTGGCTGGAGCTGCTGTGCCGCGCACCGCAGCTGGATGCCGCTGCGCAGTTGCCGCTGGTCGCGAAGACAGTCGCCGCGCTTGGTGAAGTCGACGGCTACGAGCAGGTGTTGCTCGCGCGTGTGCATGCGCACGCCGGCGAGCACACACGCGCCGTCGACATCTACGCCGCGGCGGCGCTTGCCAGCTACTCGGGCAATGAAGCGCGCATGATGTCCTACGGGCAGTACCGCTCTGAATTGATGCGCGTGCCCGGTTTGTATGTCGATGCCGCCAGATACCTGGAGGACTCCGCGCTCGATCGCTTCGCGCGCATAATGCTGCAGATCGCACAGCCACCGAACGAGGCCGCGGCCGCGGCCGGCATCTACGAACAGTTCGTGATGTGGATGCTGGAGCGCACGCCGCACTCGCAGGTGGTCCAGGCAGAGTTCCAGACACTGGTGGGGGCCGCGACAGCTGCCGGCAGGTGGTCGCCGGAGATCTGTGTCCAGGCCGCCACCCTGCTTGCCCGGCGCGGCGAGCATCAAGCCGCCCTGCGAATGCTGGCGATGTCCCTGCGCAAGCCGGATGCCGGCCAGCAGGACGAGACCGATCCGGCGCTCGCCCAGCAGCAGCAGCAACTGGTGCAGCCTTATCAGGCTGCGCTCAACCGGCAGCAAATGAACCCCAGGCAGATGATGCGCGGCGGATCCGCCCCGACAAATGTGGCTACCTTCAAGTCCGCATTCCCCGCGAGCGCCGATGCGTGGCCGCTTGCGCAGGAATGGACGCGGCTGGCAGGCGAATGGCTGGTAAGTCTGATCGGCCAAGACGCCGTGGAGCGGGAAATGGCGATGCAGGTGCTCGCGCTCGTCACGCTGCGGTTGCATCAGATGGGCGCCACGGAAGCGGTGGCCGCTTCCGCACAGGCCCTGGGGAAGCTGCTGGTGCCGTACGATGTCACGCCGGAGCCTCTAGCAAACCTCGTGGTCGCCGTGATGGAGCACGTGCAGGCTCCCATCGACGTGGCCATGCTGCGTGAATTGATCGAGCAGCGCCGCATCGACGTGCGGCTGCTGGGCCCCGCCCTGCGGCGGGTCGCGAACACCGACGGCGCCGCGCAGGCATTTGAACTCGGCGAACTGGCGACTGCGTATACCCAGGAGCCGGACTTGCTCCAGACCATGAAGAAGCTGGCGGGCGAGGCGGGAAAGCCGCAACTGGTGCAGGTTTATGTCGACCTGGAGCAGAAGTCGGCGCAGGCACGCGAGACGCTGGCCCGCGGCCAGGTGCAGCCCGCTGCGGCGGCAGCCGAGGCATTGAGCGAGGAGGGCCAGCCGGGTGCAGGTCCCGCCATCGGTGAAGGCATGGATCTTAAGTTCGCTGCCATCGACGGACGGCAGGTGGACTTGGCCGCGCTCAAGGGCAAGGTGGTGCTGGTGGACTTCTGGGCCACCTGGTGCGGACCCTGTATCGCCGAGCTGCCCAACCTCAAGCGCGCCTACGAGACCTACCACGGCAAGGGCTTCGAGATCATCGGCATCTCCCTCGACCGGGCCAACGACGAGCAGAAGCTCAAGGAGTTCGTGGAGAAGAACAATATGCCCTGGCCGCAGCACTTCGACGGCAAGTACTGGAAGAACGAGTTCGCGGTGAAGCACGGCGTCAACGCCATCCCCGCCGCGTGGCTGTTCGATCAGGACGGCAAGCTCGTGACCAAGAATGGGCGCGGAAAGAAGCTGGAAGAGGAAGTCGACCGGTTGCTGAGCGCCCCGGCCCGGCGTCAATAGGGCGAGCGGAGCCACCGACAAGAGATAGTCGCGAGAGTAGCCGGCGAGGCGTTAAAGTGGTCTGGACAGCCATTAAGCCGTGGTGAGAGTGCGGATTCTCGCGGCAGTGTGTAATCCGCAAACAGATGGCGAACAGTGAGAGCACCGCTATGGCGCCGCCGAGTGGCTACTGCCTTGTCACTGTGAGGTATTGAAATGATCCAACTCGTTTGGTCCTGATTACAGCGGTTGCAATTGCGCTGACGGCGTACGTGTAGATTGCGGCACGGGTATTCATGCTGCAATCCACAGCAGTGAAGATGAACTTATTCCCTTCCATCACGGTGAGGCCATCTTTGCGGCCGCCAATGAGCCGAAGCAGTTCCTGCGACTGCGTGGTACGCACAACGCCGGCTTCGAGCAGTCCGCGCGGGAATACCAAATGGGGCTTGCCAGCTTCCTTGCGATGCGTAAATCCGGGAGCAGGCCGGGTGGATGATTTTCCGGGGGTGGAATGCAATGCCGCAGAACGCAGCCGGCCGGCAATCGCCGTCAGGTGAGCGGTATGAAGGGGGTCAGATCATCATCGGGAGCGTGGAGCCCTAGACGAACATCGGGATCGCTCTGTGCTCAAAACAGATGTTGCGGCGCTGAGATGGCGGCCGGAGGAGACGCTGGATCAGTTGATGAGGCGCCTGGACGACGCCGTGTGCGAGGCGATGGGCTCGGGAGGGACGGTGAATGAGGTGGATGTCGCGGTGAGTTTCACGACCTCCAAGACGCACCGCAGGGATTGTGCGTGTTCGGCGCGCGGCTCGTATCCCACGCCGTCAAGCACTTTTTCATTCAGCCCTTTGTGGCCTACACCGTTGCCGAACTCGTGACCTGCCCGCGTTCCAGGCCCCGTTGCAATATTCGTGGCTGGAAGTAAGGAACCTGTTGACCGGATAGGGTTTCACCCATTAGATCCCGGAAACTCTGCTTCCACCGGATAGGAGCGGTGCGGTCAGATACGCCTCTCGATATGAAATAGGGAGAGGGGCGGTGAATCACAGGTCGAAGTTCCGCGGGAGAGCGTGCAACTTTCAGGGGGCGGCGCTTTTGCTGGCCGTTGTTATTCCTGAGTCGGTCCTTGCCCAGGTGGCGGGCTCTCCATTTGAGACCGGGGCCAATTCGCTGGTGGATTTCGCGCAGACCATCGGCACGCCCATTGCGGCATTGATCATCATTGGTCTGGCCATTGCGGCGGCTGTCGGGAAGGTCTCTTGGGGTTTGGTCATCGGGGCAGTGGTGGGGATCGCGTGCATCTTCGGGGCGCCCACAATTGTTACCTGGATTCAGGGGTTGTTCGGGGTATGAACCTGGGGGTGACGGCGGACCCGGTGTTCTTAGGCGTCACGCGGCCGGCAATGCGGTTTGGCGTGACGTACACGGCGTTAGTGGTAAATGCGGTGTTCACGATGGAAGTGTTCATCGTGGTGAAAAATCCCCTGGTGCTGTTGATCGCGTTGCCCATTCATGGGGTGTGCATGTTGTTGTGCGCGCGGGATGCCCGGTACTTCGAGTTGGGTTTGTTGTGGGTGAAGACGCGGCTGGCGGGCTACTTCTGCTCGCTTAAGTATTGGAAAGGACAAAGCTACAGCCCGTTGATCTGTGATCTGCCGACGGTGGCGGGCAAGCGCCGGGCGGTCATGACGGTGCGGGTATGAGGCGGGCGGCGGCGGTCCGGCGGGAGTGGCCGGCGGCGGCGCGGATTCCGTATCGCGCGCAGGTGTCGGCGCGGGTGGTGCGCACGGAGGCCGGTGACTATATGCAGGTGTTCAAGCTCTCGGGGGCGAGTTTTGAAAGCGTTGATGATGAGGTGCTGAACAACTGGCACGAGCGGTTGAACGTGCTCTGGCGGAATGTCGCGGCGGCCAATGTCGCGGTATGGACGCATCTGGTGCGTCGGCGCGAATCGGCGCGAGTTGAAGCGCCGGAGGACTCGGGTTTTGCCGCGCGGCTCGCCGCCCGGTACAGCCAGCGCCTGGCCGGTGAAACCCTGATGGTCAACGACCTGTACCTGTCGCTGGTGTACCGGCCGGTGGCGGGGACTGCACCCAATGTGCTGTCACGCATCCTGAGCAGGACCTCGGCGCAGGGTCACCGCCGCGAGATCGCCGATGCCCTCGATGCCTGCGACAAGCTGGCGCAGACCGTAACTTCTTCGCTGGCACGTTATGAGCCGGAACCCTTGAGTGTCTATGAATATGCCGGGCGGAGGTACTCGGGTCTGCTGGAGTTCTTCAGTCTCCTGCTGAATGGGGAGCAGGTGGCGGTTCCGTTGCCGATGGCCCCGCTGAATGAGGCGCTGTGTACGACGCGCGTGATTTTTGGCGGTGAGGCCATTGAGTACCGGCTGCCGACCCGGACCCGATTCGGCGCGATCCTCGGCATCAAGGAATACGCAACCCCGACCACGGTGGGCATGTACAACGCGCTGCTGTCGGCGCCGTTTGAATGTGTCCTGACCCAATCGTTCACGTTCCTCTCCAAGGCCGCGGGCCAGGGGCTGCTGCAGCGGCAATACCACCAGATGGTCAATGCCGGCGATTTCGCGGTGAGCCAGGCCGAACAGTTGAAGGACGCGCTGGACGAACTCACCTCCAACGAGTTTGTCATGGGAGAACACCATTTCACCCTGCAGCTGCTGGCGGAGGACTTGAAGACGCTGAATGACCAGGTTGCACTCGCCCGTGCGATGCTGGCCGACACGGGCCTCACCACCGCACGGGAGGACTTAGCGCTCGAAGCGGCGTTCTGGGCGCAACTGCCGGGGTGCTTTGCGTATCGCCCGCGCCGCGCGCCCATCACCTCGCGCAACTTCTGCGCGCAGGCGGGTTTTCACAATTTTCCCTGTGGACGGGCCACCGGCAACCACTGGGGCGATGCGCTGGCGTTATTTCTGACCAGCGCCCGCTCGCCGTACTATTTCTCACTGCATGCCAGTGACCCACGCGACCCCGATGGCGGGAGCCGCAAGGACACCGGTCATACCTTTATCTGCGGTCCCACCGGCTCCGGCAAGTCAGTTTTTATCGGCTTTCTCGTCGCCATGCTCGCGCGGCAGGGTGCCACCCAGGTCATCTTCGACAAGGACCGCGGACTTGAGATCCTGACGCGCGCTCTGGGCGGCACCTACCTGCCGCTCAAGAATGGCATTCCCACCGGCTTCAATCCGCTGCAATTGCCGGCGACGCCGGACAACATCGAATTTCTCAAAGCCTGGCTTCGGACATTGGTGCGCGGGGCGTTGCCCATCACGATGGCCGAGGAGGCCGACCTCGACCATGCATTGATGGGGACCCTCGCGCTGGAGACCGGCGCGCGACGGCTGTCACGTCTCATCGAGTTCACCGATGCCACGCGCGCCGAAGGGGTTCACGCGCGCCTGGCACGCTGGTGCGACAGCGGGCGGGGCGATTACGCCTGGGTATTCGACAATGCGGAGGATTCTCTCGTCGGGCAACTCTCCGGTGCCACGCTCTTCGGTGTCGATGTCACCGACTTTCTGGACAACGCGCTCACACGCTCGCCCGTCACGCTCTATCTCTTCCACGTCATCCGCAGCCTTCTCGATGGCCGGAAACTCGTCTGCTGGATGGACGAGTTCTGGCGCCTGTTGGGCGATCCGGCCTTCGAGCATTTTGCGAAAAATGGACCCAAAACCTGGCGCAAGTTGAATGGCGTGATGTGCGTGGCCACCCAGAGCGCGAGCGATGTGCTCGACAGTCCTATCAGCCGCACCATCATCGAGCAGACGCCGACCAAGATTCTCTTTCCGAACCCCGATGCCAATGCCGCCGAGTACATGGAGGGGTTCGGGCTCTCCGAGCGCGAATTCAAGCTCATCAAGGAGCAGCTGGAGCCCGGCTCCCGTCAGTTCCTCATCAAGCAGGGGCATTACTCCGTTGTCTGTCAGCTCGACCTCAAAGGCTTCGATGCGGAGTTGAAAGTGATTTCCGGGCGCGCCAGTGCCGTCGAAGCTCTTCACCGGTTGATGCGTGAGGTGGGTTCCGATCCCGCCCATTGGCTTCCCCGCTTCCAGGCCATCTGAACGTCAAGGAGTCCACGATGCTTAAACGCTCTGTGTCCACGTTAGTAGTCGCTTTCGTGTTGGTGGGGGCACTACCCTCGGCGCACGCCGCCATGGCCGTGGTCGATGTCCGCGCCATCACGCAGCTGCGCAGCCAAATCCGCGCCTTGGAACAGCAGCTCCAGACCGCACGCCAGCACCTGAGCCAGGCGCAGGCCGAGTATCAGGCGCTGACGGGCAATCGCGGAATGGAGCAGCTGCTTTCAGGCACCGCCCGCAACTACCTGCCGACCGATTGGGCCGCGCTGGATGCGTTGTTGCGTCAGACCAGTGGCGCCTACCACGCGCTGGCCGGCCAGATCACCGCTCTGGTTGAAGCCAATGCGGTGCTGTCGCCCACGCAGCTGGCGCGCCTGTCCGCCCAGCAGCGCGAACATCTTGAAACCTCGCGCCGATCGGCGGCCTTGCTTCAGGCCACCACCCGCCAGGCGCTTGAAACTACCAGCGCGCGTTTTGACAGCCTCCAGCAGCTCATCACCGCCATCGGAGGCGCGCAGGACCCCAAAGCCGTTCTGGACCTGCAGGCCCGCATCGCCGCGGAACAGGCCATGCTGCAGAACGAGAACACCAAGCTCATGCTGCTCCAGCAGGCATCCGAAGCCGAAGCGCGCGCCCGTGAGCAGCGCACCCGCGAAATGGCCATCGCCAATATCGGCTCACTCCGTGCCGTGCCGCCCATCGGCCTCAACGACTGAGGCCGGACATGAAACGGTCATTTGTGTTGCTGATGCTCGCCGCGACCATTACCGGCTGCGGCGAGGCGCCCCCCGTCGCGCGTCATACGGTGGCGGAGTACCGCGCGGACAAGGCCCTACGTTGGGAAATCTTCAACCAGTGCGTGAATGATCCGGGGACGTTGAGGGAAACGCCTGACTGCGTGAATGCCATCGAGGCCGAGCGACTGGAAAGCCGCGGCTCGTTACGCAAGTCCGCTCCCATCGGGCTTGGGAACAAAGACTGACCCATGGGCTTCTTCGCAGAATTCAACCTGTGGCTGACCAACATCCTCACGCGCTATATCGCGGACAACACCGCGGCCATTGCGCGCGTCATGGAACCCACCATCGTCACGCTGGGGGTGTTCTACATCGTGGTCTGGGGGTATTTGCAGCTTATGGGCAAGATCGAGGAGCCCTTCATGGAAGGGGTGAAACGCCTGCTGACCCTGGCATTGCTGCTTGGAGTGTCGTTGCAGCTGTGGCTGTACAACGAAGTCATCGTCAATACCTTCTTCGAGGCGCCCACGGCGCTGGCCGCTGGCGTCATCGCCGCGCGCGATCCTGCGGCGCCACCCTTTGAGCCGGTTGCCGTTGTGGATGAAATATTCTTCGACGGCGACGATGCAGCCACGCTTCTCATGGAGAAGGGCGAAATCTTCGGCGAGGACATCCTCTTCTACTTTGCCGCCCTCGCCATCTACCTCATGGTGGGGCTCACCGCCGTCTACACCATGTTCCTGCTGGCCTTGAGCAAGATTGCGCTCTCGGTCCTGATTGCCATGGGGCCGGTGTTTCTGGCGCTGCTGTTATTCGAGTCCACGAAGAAGTTCTTCGAGAGCTGGATTGCCCAGCTCAGCAATTACGCTTTTCTCACCATTCTCACCGTCCTGGTCGCCGCGCTCATGCTGCAGGTCATCTCCGAAGCCGCGGAGGCGGCCGCGGCGACGGGCGGCGACATCGAAATCACCAATGCATTGAAGGTCTGCGTAGCTGCCGTCCTGACCTTCCTCATCATGCGCCAGGTCCCGGCCATGTCGCAGGGGCTGGCCAGCGGCATCGCGCTCTCAGGCTTTGGCGCCGTGGGCAACCTGGTGCGCGCCGGTGTGGGACTCACCCGGCGCGCGGGTGGCCGATTGGGAGAGTTCTCGCGCGGCGCGCTTGTGGACACCGACAAGAGCCATTGGGACAGCCTCTCGCGCAAGGCCGGTCAGCGGCTGATCGGCGCGCGTCTGCCGCGCGAGAAACGACCCCGCCAGAACACTTTGCGATATGGATGAAGTGGATATGAGATGGAATCAACCAGTGACGGTCATTGCAGCGATCCTCGTCTGCTGTCTTGTGAGCGGCTGCGGCACGCACGCCCGGCGGGTGGACTGCGAGTGGGGTCTGAAACCGATCAACGTCCCGGAGCCGAAGGCTGACAGTGACGGAGGGCGGCCATGACGGACGCGGCGCTTGAACAATACTTTAAGGAAGCCGCCTCCTGGGACGCAGACCGCGCGGCCATGAGCGCGCGCAGCGCCCGCATTGCCTGGCGGATCGCCATCGGGGCCTGTGTGCTCACCTTAGCAAGCGTGCTGGCACTAGCGATACTGATGCCGTTGAAGCGCGTCGATCCCTTTGTGATCCGGGTGGACAACACCACCGGCATCGTGGATGTCGTTCCCGTGTTCACCGGCAACGCGGAGTTCTCCGAGACCGTCACGCGCTATTTTCTTGACCACTACATCCAGGTCTGCGAGCGCTTCAACTACGCCACGGCCGAGAGCGATTACGAGGAATGCGCGAGCTTCCACGCCCCGGCCCGCAACAACGCCTGGGGCGCGCTGTGGGATCGCAACAATCCGGCATCGCCCCTCAACGTCTACAAGGACGGCTCCACTGTTCGCGCGGAAGTGAGCGCCATTACCTTCTTTGAACGCGGCAATGGCGTGAATGACCTGGTGCAGCTGCGCTTCCGCAAGACCCGGCGTCTTGGCACCGGGAGCGATCAGGTGTCCCACTGGATCGCCACTGTTCAGTACGTCTATGGCGAACCTTCCCGGGATCCTCGCGTGCGCCGCTGGAACCCGCTGGGGTTCAAGATCGTGGATTACCGCAGCGAGCCGGAGACACTCGCTGCGCCCGTTGCGTTTCCGTCCCCCGCGGGTGCGTCATGAACCGGGTCCTGCTGCTCGTGGGGCTTTTGCTGCTGGCGCCCACGGTTACCCGCGCCGAGACGCTGCCCGTCCGAGGCAAGATCGACAGCCGCATCCGCTCCACCGCCTACCATCCCGACCAGGTGTACCGGCTCTATGGGTTCGTGGGGTACGCCATTGAACTGATCTTTGAGGCTGGGGAGCGCTTTGTCGGCACCGGCGGGGGAGACCTGGAGGGGATCACCCTCGATGCGCACGAGAACTCGGTGCTGCTGAAACCGAAGGCCGCGCGTCTCGCCACGAACCTGGTGATCTTCACCAACCGGCGCGGCTATCGTTTCGACTATTCGGTGTCCGCGGAGCGGCCTGACCGCTTCGTGGATGAGCTGATGTACGCCGTGCGGTTCACGTATCCGCCGAAAGTCGCGGAGGAGGGCGGTGGTGAAACCGTTGAGGTGCGTATCGACCGGGAGCTCTCGACGCCTGCCGCGCGGCCCCGGAACACCGACTACTGGTACTGCGGCAAGCCATCGCTTCGGCCCGTGGCCGCCTTCGATGATGGCGTGCAGACCCGCATCACCTTTCCCGATCGTGCCGAGATTCCGGCGCTGTTCGTGCGCCACGAGGATGGCACCGAGTCTTTGCTTAACTTCTCAATGGAGGCGGGCACCGTCGTGGTCCACCGTCTGGCGCCGAAGCTCATCCTGCGCCGGGGCAAGCTCACCGGCTGCATCGTGAACAAGGGATTCAGCGGGAGCGGAGTGCGTTTAAACACCGGCACCGTGTCGCCCGCCATTGAGCGCGCCGTGAAGGAGCCCCATCCATGAAGTGGCTCGACCGATTCAGGCGCAAGGAGGTGGGCGAGCCGGAGGCGACCGTGGCCGGTGAGCGCGGCGAGAGTGTCGTGCAGCGGCCGGCATCGCTCCAGTCACGGTTGAGCAACTACCTGGCGCTCGGGCTCATGGGCGCGCTGGGGTTGGGGCTACTGGGCTGGTACTACGCCCATTCACTGGACGACCGTAGGAGTGCCCGCGTGGCCGCGCAGTCCTCCGCACAGGAGAAAGCCAAGGGCGAGGTGCCGATCCGTCCCCTGGGGCGCATCGACCCACCCGCCCCGGAAGGATGGCTGGGCGAGACCCCTGACGAGCCGCCGTTGCCCGAGAGTCCGCCCGCCTGGCCGCAGGCCACCGTGGAACCTGCGTCTTGGGCGGTGCCCGTGGCGGCTGCCAGAAGCCCACGGGATCTTCAGCTCGAACGCCAGCTCGCGGGCCGCGCCTTCTCGGCCGGCACGCTGCAGGGCTCCGCGCCGCTGGAAGGCGAGGGTGCTGAGGGCGGGCCTGCGTCCGCCGGCGAACTCGATCCGCTGCTGCGACCCTCCGTCTCTCCGGCCGCCAGCGCGCAGCGGCTCCCCACCCAAACCCTGCTCCTGGCGAAGGGCACGCCACTCGACTGCACACTCCTCACCGCCATCGATTCCACGTTACCCGGGCTGGTCACGTGCGTCACGGCGACCGACACTTTCAGTGCCGATGGCAAGGTGGTGCTCATGGAGCGCGGCACCCGGCTCGTGGGCGAAACGCGCGGACAGGTCCAGCGCGGCTCGGCCCGCATCTTTGTGCTCTGGAGCGAGGCAAGGACGCCTCATGGCGTGGTGATTACGCTGGCATCCCCGGGCACCGACGAGCTCGGCCGCTCCGGGCTCCCGGGCAAGGTGAACCGCCATTTCTTCGAGCGCTTCGGCGCGGCCATTCTCGTGAGTGTCATCGACGGCGCCATCCAGGCGGTGGTGGAGAACCAGCGCGAGTCCGGCGACACCGTCATGGTGGAGTCGTCGGGCTCCCAGGACATCGTGACCGAAGTGCTGCGCTCCACCGTCAACATCCCGCCCACGGTGGTCAAACCGCAGGGCGATCGTATCCAGGTGATGGTGGCCCGTGATCTTGATTTTAGGAGGGTCTATGAGCTTCGCCCCGCCGCGTCCGGCCGCTGACATCGTGCAGCTCACCCCGACCGGCGCGGCGGGCGCGAACGCTCGCCCACCGGCGGTGGTGGAGTCCTCCGCGCTCGATCTCACATTGCGCGTGCTCCGTCCCATCCTCACCGACCGCGACGTGACTGAAGTTTGCATCAACCGTCCCGGCGAAGCCTATGTGGAAACCCGGGACGGTTGGCAATGCGTGCCCGTGGCATTCGCCACCTTCGAGTGGTGCTTGAGCCTGGCCAAACTTGTCGCCAACTCCACGCGGCAACGCATCGACGCTGAATCCCCGCTCCTGTCCGCCTCGCTTCCCGGTGGCGAGCGCATCCAGATCGTGCTGCCGCCGGCCACCACGCCCGGGACTGTGGCCATCACCATCCGTCGGCCGGCGGATGAGGTCTGGACGCTCGATGAACTCGCCGCTCGCGGGATCTTCGGCACCACGCGGCGCGCGAGCGAGGCGCTGGATGACACTGAGACCGAGCTGCTGCGGATGCTCGATGCGAAGGATTACCGCAGCTTTCTGCGCCTGGCCGTCGCCAGCCGCAAGAACATCCTGGTCTCCGGCCCTACCGGTTCCGGCAAGACCACCTTCACCAAGTCCCTCATTCGCGAAATTGCCGGCGCAGAACGACTCATCACCATCGAGGACGCAAAAGAGCTGGTTCTCGACCGGCATCCCAATCACGTTCGGTTGTTTTATTCCAAGGACGACCAAGGGCTGGCGAAGGTGACGCCGAAGCAACTGCTGGAATCGTGCCTGCGCATGAAGCCCGACCGGATCCTGCTGGCGGAGCTGCGGGGTGAGGAGGCCTTCGACTACCTGCGCAACGTCAACTCCGGTCACCCCGGCTCCATCACCAGCATCCATGCGGCGAGCGCCGAGCTGGCGTTCGAGCAGCTGGTGTTGCTGGTTAAACAAAGTCGCGCGGGGCAGGCGCTGGCGCGCGAGGAGATCAAGAACCTGTTGTATCTACTGATAGATGTCGTGGTGCAGTTCGGTGTCGAACACCGCCAGCGCCGCATCCGTGAGCTGTGGTATGACCCCGCACGCAAACACCGCACGCTGGCGGCCACCCGTTAGGCCCGCCGGTGCAGGACGGGCGACAAAGGGACTGGTTATCTCGGCGTGTCTGGTGCTCGCCGCGCAGTACCTGGCTGGCTACGTATTTCTGTTCTGGGTGCATGCCGATCCAAAGCGCGCTAGTCCTCTGACCATTACGCGCTACGCTTATTACTATGGCGCGCGTGATGACATTCGCCGCAAGCTCTGGCTGAGTTCCGCCGCAGGCCTCGCGCTGGCGATCGCCTGCGCCTTGCCGGCGCTGCTGCCGCGCCGGCGATCCTTGCACGGCGATGCGCGCTTCGCCACGCGGCAGGAGATCGAGCGCGCCGGGCTTTTCGCGGACGAAGGCATCGTGCTCGGGCGCATGGGCGGCTTAGGGCCGTTCGGCGGGCGGTATCTCATCCTGGGAGGGCAGCTTGGCGCCTCGCTCACAGCACAGCCGCGCGCGGGCAAGGGCGTGAGCGTCGTGGTACCCACGCTCTTGAGCTGGTCCGAGAGCGTCGTGTGCACCGATATCAAGAAGGAGAACTGGTCGCTGACCGCAGGGTTCCGGCACTCCATTGGGCATGAGGTGTTTCTGTTCGATCCGCTCTCCCGCGATGGTCGCACCGCGCGCTGGAATCCGCTCGATTACGTCTCGCCCGAGCCGGGCCAGCGCATCAGCGACCTGCAACTGATCGCCAATATGTTCATCCCCGATCCACCCGGCGCTGATCCGTTCTGGTCCGCGGGCGGACGGACGCTGTTTCTCGGCATCGCGCTGTATCTCTTCGCCACACCCAGCCGGCCGCGCACCATTGGCGAAATCCTTAAGCAAGGCATGGCATCGGACGAGGAGGGCTTCAGTCATCACTGGAAGCGCGTCATTGAAGGCCGGCAGAAGGGCCGCAATCCCTTGCCTGAGGTGTGCGTGCGCGCACTCTCTGATGTCATTGACCTCGCGCCGCAGACTGCATCCTCCATCCGCCGCACGTTTACGGGCAAGCTCGAGCTGTGGTTAAACCCCGTGCTCGATGCCGCCACCGCGGCGAGTGACTTCGACCTGCGCGAACTCCGTAAGCGTCCCATGTCCGTGTACTTAGGCGTCATGCCCAAGGATTTGGATCGCTTGACGCCCCTGATGAGCCTGTTCTTCCAGCAGGCCATTGCCCTGCAGACCGATGAGCTGCCGGAGCACAACCCCACGCTCCGTCACCAGGTGCTCATGCTCCTCGATGAATTCCCTGCCCTCGGGCGCCTGCCCATTCTGTCCAAGTCCGCAGGGTTTCTGCCGGGATACAACGTGCGCACGCTGATGATCATGCAGTCGCAATCCCAGCTGCGGGATGTCTACGGCATGGAACAGGCCAAGACGCTGCTCAAGACGATTGCGGCGCGGGTGCATTTTGCGCCGAAGGACATGGAGGACGCGGATGAAATCTCCAAGGAACTCGGCAATACCACCGTCAAGGTCCGCACCGTCTCCCGGCCAGCCTTTGGCCTGTTCGACCGCGGCCGGCGCCAGGGGAACGTGTCGGTGAGCGAGCAGAAGCGCCCCCTGATGCTGCCGCAGGAAGTGAAGGAGATGGGCGCGCACCGGCAGATCATTTTCGCCGAGAACGTGCGGCCCATTCTGTGTCGCAAGATCCGCTACTACCTGATACCGGTATTCTTGCGCCGGATGCGTCCCGCGCCTGCGGTGTCGCAGGTCAAACCGGTGCTTGCATCGCCGGCCGCGCCGGCATCTGATCCGGATGTGGCGGGTACGCCTGTCGGTCCGCCGCAGGGAGAGATGCGCAAACGCCGTCCCCGCGCCGCCGATCCCCGGCGCACTGACGAACTCACCGTGGCTGACTTCGATGTCGATCTCAGCACGGTCCAATTGCCCAAGAAGCCCGAAGGTGAACGCTTGACCAAGGAAGAGCTCGATCAGGCCGTGGAATCCTTCCTCACCGCGCTTCGCCAACCGTAGGAGCTCATCATG
>JAJFKF010000157.1 GCA_021773365.1 Gammaproteobacteria bacterium
ATGCCCGGCACGTTGGTCTGGAACTTCTCGGTGTCCACCTTCACATTCCGTTTGTCCAGATCCAGCCCCCACTGGGCAATGGGCCCGAGCTGCGGCCGCATGCCAAAGAATGCCAGCAGCTGCGCAGCCGGCAGGTCGTGCATGGCGCCATCAGTGCCCTTGATCTGCACACCCGTCAGCCGCTCGCCCTCGGTCATCAGCGCAGCCGCCGTACCTTCGACATGGCGCATCTGCCCTGCCGCCACCAGCTCGCGCATGCGCGCCACCGAGGCGGGCGCGGCGCGAAACTCGGGGCGGCGGTGCACCAGCACCAGGCTCTTTGCCTTGCCGCACATGTCCAGCGCCCAGTCCAGCGCCGAATCGCCGCCGCCGAAAATCACCAGATCCTGGCCATGAAAATCCGCGGCACTCTTCACCCGATAGTGAATGCTGCTGCCCTCAAAGGCCCCGGCTCCCTCCACCGCCAGCTTGCGCGGCATGAAGGCGCCCACGCCGCCGGCAATGACGATGGTACGAGCCAGGAAGACCGTGTCCGCCACCGTCCGCACATGGAAACGACCGTCATCGAGCGCGCGTAGTTCGGTCACTTCCTGCCCCAGGTGGAAGGTGGGCTCGAACGGCTTGATCTGCTGCTGCAGCCGGTCGATCAGCTCCTGTGCGCCACACACCGGCAGGGCGGGAATGTCGTAGATCGGCTTGTCCGGATACAGCTCCGAGCACTGCCCGCCCGGGTTCTTCAGCGAATCGACAATGTGGGCATGAATCCCGAGCAGTCCCAACTCGAAAACCTGAAACAACCCACAGGGACCGGCGCCCACGATCAGCGCGTCACACTCGATGGGGGCTGGATTACCGCTCTTTTCGTTCAACTTCACTCTCCACTCGACTCGGCGTTCGGATCGCGCATTCTACGGGTTTCGACCCGCTTGTTGCAGAACCGGCTTGTTGTAGGATGAGGGCCCCGAAAACTCTACGGTTTCCCGCCATGGCCACCAACGAAGACCTGCACTGCCGCCGCGGAAACGCTGTACCCCGCGGCGTATCAAATCTCCTGCCCGTGTACGCCGACCGGGCCCTGAACGCGGAGCTATGGGACGTTGAGGGCCAGCGCTACATCGATTTCGCCAGCGGCATCTCCGTGCTCAACACCGGCCACGTGCATCCGCGCATCCGCGAAGCGGTGGCCGCCCAGATGGAAAAGCTGATGCACGCCTGTTTTCAGGTGACTCCTTATGAGGGCTACATCGAGCTGGCCGAGCGCCTCAACGCCATCGCCCCCGGCAGCACGCGGAAGAAAACCATCCTGTTCTCCACCGGCGCCGAGGCGGTGGAGAACGCCGTCAAGATCGCCCGCTATCACACCGGCCGCTCCGCCGTAGTCGCATTTACCGGGGGTTTCCACGGGCGCACCTTCCTGTGCATGGGCCTGACCGGCAAGGTTCAGCCCTACAAGGCTGGCTTCGGCCCCATGCCGGCGGAGATCTACCATCTGCCCTTCCCGATTGCCTACCACGGCGTCAGCGCCGACGACTCCCTGGCGGCACTGGAACAATTGTTCAAGGCCGACATCGACCCCGCGCGCGTGGCCGCCATCATCATCGAGCCGGTACTGGGCGAAGGCGGATTTTACATCGCGCCCCCCGCCTTCCTGCAGCGCCTGCGCGAAGTCTGCGACAGACACGGCATCGTGCTGATCGCTGACGAAATCCAGAGCGGCTTCGCCCGCACCGGCAAGATGTTTGCCATCGAACATGCTGGAGTGGAGCCGGACATCATGACCGTGGCCAAGAGCGTGGCAGGCGGCGTGCCGCTGTCGGCGGTGATCGGCAAGGCGCCCATCATGGATGCGCCTGCGCCGGGGGGTCTCGGCGGTACCTACGCCGGTTCACCGCTGGGCTGCGCAGCCGGTCTGGCTGTACTCGAAGTGATCCGCCAGGACAATCTGCTCGAACGCGCCACCCGCATGGGCGAGCGCATGCAGACGAAGCTCAAGGCGATGCAGAAAACATTCACCTGCATCGGCGAGGTCCGCGGCCTGGGCGCCATGGTGGCCATGGAGCTGGTGCGCAACGGCAAAGCCGACTCACCCGACCCCGAACTCACAAAGGCACTGACGCAGGCAGCCGGAAAACACAACCTGATCCTGCTGTCCTGCGGCCTGCGCAGCAATGTCATCCGCTTCCTGGCCCCACTGACCATCAGCGATGAACTGCTGGATGAAGGCATGGAAATCGTGGAACAGTGCCTACGCGAACTCAAAGCCTGATCCGCAACTGACTGCACCCGCGAGCCGGAAAGGGGGCGAGGAGAGTTATCCACATTTTGTGGGAATCCCCCCCTCAAAATGTGGATAACTCTCCTCGCCCCCTTTCCCGCCCGGATAGACGGCACTCTACCCTTGCTTGTGCGCCTCCACCTCGATATGGATGGTCACCTCATCCCCCACCGCCGGCAATGCATACTTGATGCCGAAATCCGAGCGCCTGATCTGCAACTCCGCATCCAGACCGCATGCCGGCTTCCTGGTCATCGGATGATCCTTACAGACAAAGGACCGCACCTCCAGCGTCACTGACCGCGTCTGCCCGTGCATGGTCAGATCACCGACCACCTGCACCAGCTCATCCTCCTCGAAGCGAAAATCACTGGACTTGAAGGTAATGACCGGGAAGTGCTCCACGTCGAAGAAATCCGCATTCTTCAGGTGGGTATCGAGCTTCTCAACCCCGGTCGACACCGAATTCACATCGATGGTCACCTCCACACTGCCCTGCTGCTTCGCGCGATCCAGCGTAGCGCTGCCGGTGGTCTTGTCGAAGCGTCCGCGGAAAGTCGACAGACCCAGGTGATTGACCTCGAAATAGGTAAAGGCGTGGCTCGAATCGATCTTGTAGTTGTCCGCCAGCGCCGGCAGAGCGACGCCGCACAATGCAATCGTCAACAGTATCCGTTTCATGACCGGTCTCCTTTTACAGTGAATTAATGAGGCCTGATGACGTACCCACCGGACTTCTCGTCGCGCTCGAGCTTCAGCAGCTGACGCGCCTGGGCGGCCTCCAGCAGCTCACTGAATGAACGGAAACCGTAGTACGACTCGTTGAAACCCGGCATGCGCCGCTTCAGCGCCTGTTTGACCATCGAGCCCCAGATGCGTTCCTCCTCGCCGCGCTCGGCAGCCAGCGCCTCCAGCGTTTCCAGGATGAGATCCAGCGCCTCCTGCTGGCGGTCCGCCGTCTTCTGTTCTTCGCTGCCCTGCGCCGGCGTGGGCGCACCGGCGGCAGGCTTCTCGGTCGGTTTGCGTTTGCGCTGGCGACGCTTGCTCTCCCGCTCGCGCACCAGGTCATCGTAGTAGATGAACTCATCGCAGTTGGCGATGAGCAGATCCGACGTGGAGTTCTTTACTCCCACGCCGATAACCACCTTCGCGTTCTCACGCAGCTTGCTTACCAGCGGCGAGAAATCCGAATCGCCGCTGATGACGACAAAGGTATCGACATGCGACTTGGTGTAGCACAGGTCCAGCGCATCAACCACCATGCGGATATCAGCGGAATTCTTGCCGGACTGGCGTACGTGTGGAATTTCAATCAGTTCGAACGAGGCCTCGTGCATGGCAGCCTTGAATTCCTTGTACCGCTCCCAGTCGCAGTAGGCCTTCTTCACCACGATGCTGCCCTTCAGCAGCAGACGTTCCAGCACCTTCTGGATATCAAAGCGCTCGTACTTGGCATCACGCACGCCCAATGCGATGTTCTCGAAATCGCAGAACAGCGCCATGTTGTTGATTTCAGCTGTAGCCATGGAAAACCCGGTAAAAAAACGGTGCCGGAGAGTGTGGCACAAAACAGGCGCGGCCGCCGGTCACTCCGCCCGCAGGGCTTCCACCGGCGACAGGCGCGCGGCCTGCAGCGCCGTTCGACCGGCGGCCACAACCAGGCCGCCGACGATCAGCCATTTGCCATGTCTCATGCAGGCGTTGCGGCCTAAAACTCCATGCGCACACCCGCAAGAATGGACCGCCCGGGCAGCGGCGCCACCTCCTTAAGCGGCGATGTGTGCCGGCGGGCTTCCTCATCGAGAATATTCCCCGCCCGCAGGAAAGCCAGCACGCTCGCGCGCCCGCCAACGAGGAATCGATAGCTCGCATCAGCGTCGAGCAGCGAATAACCGGCCGTACGACGCTCATTGGCTGCCAGGTGGTCCTGCGCCTGGTGAACGAAGGCTCGCAAACCCAGATACAATCGCCCCTGCTCGTAGTGCAGCTCCGCGCCGAAGCGCAGTGGTGGAATACGCGGCAGGTCCGTGCCGTCCCGCAGACGTGCGCGCACAAAATCAGTGGCGAAACGAACCTCAAACAGACGATCTGCAGCGACGAACAGCGGCACGACCATCTCAGCCTCCAGCCCATGAAAGCGCGCGTCGCCCTGCCCGTACTGGAACACCGGCAGGCCGTCCATCTGCGCGGCGGTGGGTGCAGAAAAAATGTAGTCTGAAAAATCATTGTAGAAGGCGCCCAACGTCCAGTGCAGCCCCGCGCCAGTGTGGCCATGCAAGGTCAGATCAGCAGTATGTGCCGTTTCCCTGTCGAGGCTGGTGACGCCAATCTCGTGCTGGCCCGCCGCCAGGTGCGGTCCGTCGGCGTACAGTTCGGCGGCCTGCGGGTGGCGTTGCGTGCGCGTCAGACTGAGCGCCAGGGAGTATTCATCGGTCAATGCCCACAAACCGCCGGCGGACAAACCATAAGCCGTGGCGCCGTAACGGCTGCCAGCACCCTGCGGTGAGATCTTCTGTCGCTCCGCCCGCGCGCCCAGCTCGACGGTGAAGTTACCGAAGGGACGCTTCTCGAAGAGGAAAATACCCAGGGTGCGCGTGATCGACGGTGGCACAAAGGCCTCCTCGCCGGCGACCCTGAAGTCCACATCGAGGTACTGCGCACCGAACACTCCGTGCCATCCCTGGCGCTGCCGTGCATGCTCGAAGGTCAGCCGCGTTTCAAGGGCGTGCTGATCGAACAGGGTGTCGACCTCGGTGCCTGCCAGTTCACGGTGCTCATAGTCGTTGTAGGTAGCGCGCAGGCGCACTGCGCTGAACGGTCCGATACCCGCCGTGCGCTCGGCCTTCAGGTCATAGCGATCCTGCAGCATGTCGATGCGCACCCCGGCGGTCGCATCTTCCTCCGCTTCGCCGTCCTCATGATGTTCATGAGGCGCAGGCACGCCGTAGTTGGTATCGAAGCGACTCCAGGACAGGCCGACGAAACCATCGGCATCGCCAAGCGAGAAGCCGGCGGCGCCGCCGCGGGTACGGCTGTCAGAGTTCTCCAGCCGGCCGCGCACGAACTCATCGTCGTGCACCTCGCCGCCTTCCTCCTCCTGCATCTCGTGTGCGGCGCGCTCGGCGGACGAGAAGGCAAACCCCGGGATTCCCACATCCCCGGTCTCGCGATGAAAGCCGTCCAGGTGCATGCGCAGCGGACCGGAACCGGACTCCAGCCGCCCTACCACAGAACGCTCCTTAAGCGCACTGTCACCGCGTATCTCCAGCGCCCCGCCTGTAACAGGGCCGGCTGCGAAATCTCCTGGAATGCGCCCGTCCAGCACATTGACCACACCGCCGACTGCGCCACTGCCGAACAGCAACGTGGCCGGGCCCTTGAGAATTTCAATCTGCTCGGCCAGCACTGATTCGATGCTCACCGCATGATCCTGACTCAGACTGGAAACATCCAGTGCAGCCACCCCATCCTCCAGCATCAGCACCCGGTCCCCGCCGAGACCGCGGATGACCGGACGACTGGCCGAGGGGCCAAAATAGGTGGCGTTGACCCCGAGCTGCGAGGCCAGCGTCTCGCCAATGCTGGTGGCTACTACGCGGCGCAATTCGTCACCGCCGAGCACCGTGGCCGGTTGGGCTATGTCACGCATGCTTTCGCGCAGGGGCGTGGAAGTAACGATAACTTCTTCGACGGGAATTTCCTGGCCCTGGACCGGGAGGGGAGAGAAGCCCGCTGTCACGGCCGCGGCCATGCCAGCAAGGCAAACGAATGACTTGTTCATTTGTGAGTTTCCTGCGCAATAAGGGGGCGCCGCTGCGGGAAGCGGCGTCGATAAATCCGACTGTCAAAGCAGAGTGGATTTAACGCGCAGGGGGTGCCCGGGCCTGGGCGGAGGTCTGCAACCGTTGAGGAAGGTGGAACGGGGCAGCAAAGGTGAGCGGCGCGGACAGCGCAGCAACCCGCACAGGCGCGGGAGCGGTGACTGGCGCATCCATCAGGCCGGTAAAGGTCAGGCAGTAATTGCAGGTG
Source organism: Gammaproteobacteria bacterium (assembly GCA_021773365.1). GTDB lineage: Bacteria > Pseudomonadota > Gammaproteobacteria > Steroidobacterales > Steroidobacteraceae > JAJFKF01. The sequence goes on from JAJFKF010000157.1 coordinate 6,305, forward strand.
CTGCTGGAATGGCAGGCGTCGCTGTCCGGTTGATGCTGGTGCAGACCGCTGGCCAGAACGTCCAGCACGAAAATCAGCGCCATCCCCGCTAGCGCCAGGCGCAGCGCTCGCGACGACTTTCGGAACAGACTGGAGGAGCGGGTACTCACGATGGGCAGTTGCCTGACGATCAGCGCAAAAATAGACAGTACGGCGGACTGTAGTCCAACCCGAACGACCGTAGCAACCCTGCCGTCAGCCCATCAGCACGGACATGGGAGCGTGTATACCCGGCACCGGCACCACCCCTTGGGTACGCAGCATCAACTGTTCAAGCTCCCGTGGTGGCACCGGCCGGGAAATCAGATAGCCCTGCAGCTGATGACACTTGAGCAGACGCAGGAGCTTCAGCTGCTCCTCTGTTTCCACCCCTTCGGCCACCGCGGTGAGATCGAAAGCGCGCGCCAGCGCAATGATCATGGAAACAATGGTCATGTCGGCGGGGTCCGAGGACAGACCGACAATGAACGAGCGGTCGATTTTCAACGTATCCACCGGCAGCTTCGACAACTGGCGCAGCGATGAATAGCCGGTACCGAAGTCGTCGATCGCCACACTCACGCCGGCCTCTTTCAGGCGCCCCAGAGTGCGCGTGGCGCCGGCCAGATCCTCCATCAATGCGCTTTCGGTGATCTCCACATCGATCTGCACGGAGCCGGCATCATCCAGCACATGCAGCACTTCATCGACAAAATCCTTGCGCCGCAACTGCAGGTTCGAGACGTTCACCGCGATCGGCACCTGCACGGCGCCCTTGTCCTGCCAGCGCCGCCCATCGACAACAGCCTGCTCCAAGGCCCAGCGGCCCACATCGACGATCAACCCGCTTTCCTCCAGCACGGGGATGAAGGCACCGGGCGCCACCAGGCCATTCTCCGGATCCTGCCAGCGGATCAACGCCTCCAGACCTACGATACGTCCCTCATCAGCAGAAATCTTTGGCTGGTAGTGCAGGACGAACTGTTGTTCCTCCAGCGCGCGGCGCATTTTGTGTTCCAGCGTCAGGCGCTGCACCTGACCTTTGTTCATGTCATCGGCGTACAGCAGGTGCCGCTCACCGGATTCACGCGCGGTGCGCAGCGCCAGCTCAGCGGCCTGTACCAGCGATTCAGCCGTGGCGCCATCACGGGGAAAACAGGCCGTACCTGAACGTGCCGCCGCGTGAATCTCGTCCCCTTCAATCGGAAAGGGGCGCTCGAACAGGCTCGCGACATGGCTGTGCACCATGGGGGCAATGTTTTTTCCGTCCCCATCGGGAGCGGCAAACACCGCGCCGAAACGCCCGCTGCCGAAGTGCGCCACGTGATCGGTGTCCGGCACCAGCGCCTTGAGCCGCTCGGAGATCAGCTGCAGCAGAAAATCACCGGTGTGACGACCATAGCGGTCGTTGATCGCACTCAGGCGCTCGACGTCGAAAACACTGACGAACAGATTCGGCGGCTCCTGCAGGCTGCCATCCTCATCAGCATTGGGAGACTCAATCATGCGCGCCAGACGCTCGTTGAACAGACTGCGCTGTGCCAGGCTGGTGAGGGGATCAAAGAAGGCCAGGAACTGCACCTTGTCTTCCTTGTGCAGGTACTGCAGGGCAAATGAGATGTTGCCGGCCACCTGGCGCAAAAGGTTCAATTCATCATCGGTTACGGTGCCGGGCTGTGCGGAGTACAGGTTAAGCGTACCGACCGCCGTTTCATCCACAACCAGCGGCAGGGCGACCACGGAGCGAAACGGTTGCGTCCAGTCCGCGTCCGCATAGTGAACGCCGGTATCTTCCGCCAGCAGATCGTTGCACACCACCGGCTGGCCAGTACGAATGGCTCGCGCAGCGATGCTCTGGCCGTTGACCGGTTCGGTGGCGAAAACAAACTCCGGCCGACTGGTGGCCTCGCGCTGCGCACCCTTCCAGACGAAGGGTCTGAGACTCGCCTTGCCTGCATCCACGAGGAACACGCAGGCCAGCCCGTAGCCGCCCTGCTCGGCGGCGATACGCGCCGCCTCCTGCAGCAATTCCTTGCGCCCCAGGCTGCGCAGCACTGCGGAGTTGATATTGCTCAGCATGGTGTGGATGCGCACCAGGTCGCGCAGGCCCTGTTCGGCGCGCAGCTTCGCCCGCCGCCCATCGGCCTCCTCCAGCGCGCGCTGCACTGCCGGCGCCAGACGCGCCAGATTGGTCTTCAGAATGTAGTCGGTGGCACCAAAACGCAGCGCCTCGATGGCGCGCTCTTCGCCAATGGTGCCGGAAACGAAAATAAAGGGTACGTCAGGGTATTCCTGGCGGGTGATCTTCAGCGCCGACATGCCGTCGAACTGTGGCAGGGAGAAATCGGACATCACCAGATCCGGCTGGGTTTCACGCAGGGCGCGCAGCAGGTCCGGTTCGGTTTCCACACGCACCATCTGGCAGTGCAATCCGGCCCGCTTGAGGTAATGCGCGGCCAAGTCCGCCTCGGAGGCAACGTCCTCGACGGCGACAATACGTAAGGTTGAATCCTTGGCGCTGTCCATATCGAGACGCCGTCCCCTGACCTCAGCTGTGGAGTAACACTGGATCGGCGGGCGCCGCCGTTCCTGAAATGCATCCAGGCGATCGGCAGACAGGAGACCTATCACGGTGTAGCGGACACTGTCCGTCCAGAAAAATTATATTTTTCAGCCACATAGACCACCTGACACCCTGCCGGCACAGCCTGGTTCTACGATCCCGTAGGCCTGTGCGCGGCAATCCCGGACGCCTGAATCTATGCTTCTTGCAGCATTTCGGCGTGATTCAGGTCCCAGACCTCGCTTCGGCGGATGAACCTGCGTCTGCAATTGCGGCCTGGAACTTGCCGCCGGGACGGGTGAACATCACCGGACCATGAGTACCCGGGCATCGGAACTGGTTTGCTGGAAATGCGGCGCCTCGCTGGCGGCATTGACCCTGCCCCTGCTCAGGCTAGAGGTGTGCAAAAAATGCAACGCGGAACTGCATGTGTGCCGCCTGTGTGCCGACTTCGACCCCACCGTGGCCAAAAGCTGCCGTGAGCCGATCGCCGAGGAAGTGCACGAGAAGGATCGCGCCAATTTCTGCGGGTACTTCGATCCCTGCCCCGATGCATTCACCCCACCCGATGCGGCTGCCATTGCAGCCTCAAAAAACGCCCTCGACGCCCTGTTCGGTGGGGCCGGCAGCACCGGAACAATCAACCAGAGCCCAGCCGACGTGGCGCAGGCTCAGCTCGACGCGCTGTTCAAGCCCAGACGCTAGCGTCCCGCGGCTGCCACCCGGGCGCGGGTGCCGAGAATATCGAGCAGAAACTGCGCGAAGAACTCCCCGGCGGCGGCCACGTCCATGCCCGGCACCAGATTTGCCAGTTTCACCACCTGCAGCCCCGCGTAGCCACAGGGGTTGATGCGGGCAAACGGTGACAGGTCGTTGCTGACATTCAGCGCCAGTCCATGGTAGCTGCAGCCGCGCTTGATCCGCAGCCCCACGCTGGCGAGCTTGCGCCCCTCCACGTACACCCCAGGCGCATCGCGCCGACCGATGGCCTCTATTCCGTGGGCCGCACACAGCGCGATCACGGCGTTCTCCAGCAACTCCACCAGAGAACGGACCGTCAGCCCATGGCGCTTGAGATCCAGCAGCGGATACACCACCAGCTGCCCGGGTCCGTGGTAAGTCACCTGCCCGCCGCGATCGACATGCACCACCGGAATGTCGCCTGGCGCCAGCACATGCTCATGCCGCCCGTTCAATCCCAGCGTGAAAACCGGCGGATGCTCCAGCAACCAGATCTCATCCGGCGTTGCCGCAGTACGCGCAGCCGTGAACTCCTGCATCTCCCGCCAGGTCGGCTCATACTCCACACGGCCAAGCTCACGGATCAAGGGCGTCATAACCAAAGTCGATTCCAGATCAAACTACACCGCAGGCGCGCGCAGCGCCGTTTCGACGCCCGCCGAAAGCCCGGCATTGTTGCGCTCAAGCGCCCGCTCCGCCCGATAACTGGACCGGACCAGCGGCCCGGAAACCACTTCCAGAAACCCCCGCTCCAGCCCCCACTGCCGATACTTCTCGAACTCAGCCGGCGTCACATACCGCTCCACCGCCAGGTGATTGAGCGTCGGGCGCAGGTACTGTCCCAGCGTCAGAATATCGACGTCGATCGCCCGCAGATCATCCATGGTCTGCACGATCTCCTCATCAGTCTCACCAAGACCCAGCATCAAACTGGTCTTGGTCAGCACCTGCGGACGATACCGTTTGGCATGAGCCAGCACCTGCAACGTGAGATCGTAGCCGGCGCGCGGATCGCGCACCGGATGCGTCAGACGCCGCACCGTTTCGACATTCTGCGCGAAGACTTCCAGCCCCGAGTCGACCACCGTCTCCACGTCCTGCAGCACGCCGCAGAAATCCGGCGTCAACGCCTCCACCCCGGTCTGCGGACACAGCCCCTTGATCGCCCGCACGCAGGCCGCGTAATGCGCAGCGCCGCCGTCCGGCAGGTCGTCACGATCCACGGAAGTAAGCACGATGTACTTCAGATTCATCAGGCTGACCGAGCGCGCCACATTCCGCGGCTCCTCGGCATCCAGCCAGCCGCGCGGGTTGCCGGTGTCCACTGAACAGAAACGACAGGCGCGCGTACATACCGCGCCCATCACCATGATGGTGGCCGTGCCCGCATTCCAGCACTCGCCGATATTCGGGCACTTCGCCTCCTCGCATACCGTGCTCAAGCGGTGCTCGCGCACAATGCCGCGCACAGCCTGATAGGCCGTCCCACCCGCTGGCGGCGCCTTGATCCACCGCGGCTTGCCGCCCAGTGCACCGGCCACTGCACTGGCTCCACCGGAGCTGCCCCGATCACCCGCACCGCGCGCCTTCTGCCCGTCACGAATAGCCGTAAACCCCTGCGCCGTGGTGTATTTCTGCCCACTGCGCGGCGCCTCGATCGGAATGCCTTTGAAATCGTTCATGTTGCCCATCTCTGTTGCGCCCTCGAGTCGCATTACGCTGCTCTGGGGGCGGAAGTTATACACATTTTATGGGAATCCCCCCCTGAAAATGGGGATAACATCCCCCCCCCGAGCAGCGG
>JAJFKF010000017.1 GCA_021773365.1 Gammaproteobacteria bacterium
CTCCGCCTTGAAGTCCAGGCGGTTGCGCCGCCAGCTGGCCACGGTTCCGATATCCACCGCGGCGTGCCGTTCGATGCGTCCGTCCAGGTTGACGCGCACTTCCTCGCCGGCGCCGAGCCGCGCGGAGGCGGGCGGCAAGGCCGCGTCCGTTGTTTGTTGTGCCGCGCGCGCATTCGTCTCGCCGGAGACCTGCACCAGGCCTTCAATCACCGACACGGTGGTGCCGGACGGATGGCGCCAGACGTTGAACTGCGTGCCCAGCGCCCGGATGACCGTGCCTGCCGCATGCACGCTGAACGGCCGCGTGGGATCCTGTCCCACCTTGAACAGGGCCTCGCCTGCCAGCAGTTCGATCCTGCGCGCCTGTTCGCTCATGCGCACCTTCACCCGCGAGCCCACGTTCAACTGAATCATCGAGCCGTCGCGCAGATGAATGGTGCGCTGCTCGCCCACGCCGGTGACATAGGTCTGCGAACCGGCGTTGAGGTTGGACCAGCCCGACCATCCCGCCACGGCCGTCACCGCGACAAGCGCCAGTCCGGCGGCCAGCCGCCACGGCATCCGGTTTCGCGGGCGCGCGACCGGTGCCTGTGCGCCGCCGTCGGGCGGCGAGGGCATGTGCACCACCTTGTCTGAATCGGCAGTCATGCGTTCGCGCAGCCCGGGAATGTTCTCGAGGTCGATCCGCCCCAATCCGTGCACCACCTCGCTGGCCAGCAGAAATTCCTGCAGGTGCTGCGGGGAGGCCTTGATCCACTGCACGAACTCGGCGCGCTCGACAGCGCTGGCCTGCGGCAGCGTGGCCACCCAATCGGCGGCCCGCTCGGCGAGCCGCTGCTCATCTTCGAGCTGACGCGGTGACTTGTGATTCATTGGCAGCCCATCCTGATCATAGCAACGGCCTTCACGGCATACTTCTTCACGGTGTGTGGACTTAAGTTCAGGTGCTGGCCAATGGCCTGGAACGACAAACCATCCCGGCGCCAGTAAACGAGAATGCGCAGCTGCGTCGGCGTGAGCGTCCGCGCGGCCTGTTCGAGTTGACGTTCCAGCGTCAGCGAATCGGCCAGTTCATCCGGACGCAAGTATGCGGGGCGCTCGGCGGCCTGTTCGGCGGTCGCGGAGTTGAAGGTGACGCGCTGGCGCTGGCCGCTGCGGCGGCGCTCGAGCACGATGTTGGAGGCGATCCCGTAAAGAAAGGCCTGCGGATTGTCCACCAGCTGCTGCTGTTCGATGCGCAGGAAGCGCAGGAACACCTCCTGCACCAGGTCGCCAATGTCCTCGCTGCGCCGCAACCGCCGCGCCAGGTAATCCGCCAGGGCCTGGTGATACTCGGCGAAAAACTGCTCCGCCCGTGCGGGGCCCGGTGGGTGCGCCATGACTGCTGTGCTGTTTCCGTGGATATCCATGATGGCTCGACAAATCCCCTCCGTACCGTAAGTGACCGTTTTGCGCATTTGGGGTACTCGGTTACCCTTTCCAGCGGAATCGGTCACTTACGGGCAGGCACGAATCGCGAGCCAACCGTAAGAGGCACAAACCATGACACATTTTTCCCGAATCTGCGCCGGCCTGATGTTGCTGTTAAGCAGCTTCCTCGCCGTGGCGCAACAGAACGAGACCGGACAGGCGGCCAGCGTGCGCCTGCACATTGAGGTGCAACCGTTGTCCGAGGCGCTGCGTCAGTTCGCACACCAGTCGGGCCTGCAACTGGTCTTCAGGGCCGAGGATGTTGATCCGCAGTTGAGCGCTCCGGCCCTGGTGGGCACCTATCGTCCAGAAGCAGCGCTGAAGCAGCTGCTGCGCAATTCAGGCCTCGACTACAAGTTCGTCAATCCCGGCACCGTCGCGGTGCGGCCCGCCGGATCGGCGGTACAGCAGGAAAGCGCGGCCGGGCGGGAAGATGCGAAGGGCAGGGCCGTGCCACTGCGTATGGCGGTGGCAGAAGACCGGTCCGCAGTAGAGGAGGGCGGACCAGGATCGGGCAAGGCCGGTCACGAAGCCGAGAATGAGTCCCAGAAAGGCGTTCCAGAGATCTTGGTCAAGGGAGCGCGCAGCGCCAGTACCGACATTCAGCGCACCGAGGATGACGTGCAGCCCTACGTGGTGTTCACCGCCGAGGAGATCAAAAACTCCATGGCCGCGGATATTGAGTCCTTCCTGCGCACCCGTTTGTCCATGAACCAGGCGGCCAGCACCGAATCAATGACCACCGGCCAGCGCGGCGGGCAGAGCACCATCAACCTGCGCGGGCTGGGGGCCGATGAGACGCTCATCCTGGTCAACGGCCGGCGCCAACCCTCGATTGGTCAGCCGAACGGTCTGGATAGCTTTCAGCCCGACATTAACGGGATTCCGCTGTCCTCGATCGAACGCATCGAAGTGCTGCCGTCCACGGCCGGCGGTATTTATGGCGGCGGGGCCACGGGCGGTGTGATCAATGTGATTCTCAAGCGCGGCTACCAGGGACTGGAAATGCGCGGCACCTATGACGGCACCACCAACGGTGGTAATCACAAGCGACGCCTGGAGGCGAGCGGCGGTCTGTCGCTGGAGGGCGGACGCACCAGCCTGAGCTTCGCGGCCAGTTATTCGGATTCCGCGCCGTTGCTGGCGGGGGACCGCGATTTCGAGGCCCGGGCCCGCCAGCAGATCCTGGACAACGATCCGGCAAGCGTCCAGAGGGGTTACTACGGTCCGGTTATTGGCTATACCACCAACATCGAGAGCGTCAGCGGCGCCCCGCTGGTGCTGGTCTCCACTGGCCAGTCGCTGGGATCGGCGAGCACGCATGTGCCGGTGGGTTATGCCGGGCCCGATAGCGACGGTGGCGCGGCGTTTCTGGGTACGGCCGGCGGGTTCAATACCGATCTGCCTGACGACGTCAGCGCCAGTGGATTGAAAAGGCAGGTGCTGGCCGCACCTACGGTCCGCTCGATCAACCTGAGTCTGCGTCGTGAGTTCACCGATCGCATCGAGGTCTTCGTGGACGGGTTGAATTACGACAACCGGGCGGTCTCGTACTTCGGTGGCGCGCGCAACGGCAACGACGGCGCGATTATTCCGATCGGACCGGGCAATCCGTTTACCGAGCCGGTGAGGATTGGCTTGCCACTGACCAGCATCGACCGCAAGTTTGAGACACAGAGTTCCTGGGCGCAGACGCGCAGCCTGACCGGTGGCGTGATCGCCCGCCTGCCTGCCAACTGGAGCGCGCAGGCGGAGTACAGCTGGAACCGCTCGCGCTCCGGTTATGAGAGCAATTTCTACCAGATCACTGTCGACGGGGAGGCGGCCATCAAGGATGGACGACTCGATCCGTTCCGCGACGTCAACGCCTATCCACTGGATTTCTCGCCCTACTATGTCCCGCGAGCCCCGCAGACCTTGTCTGGCAGCGACTATATTCTGAAAACCGCCACGCTACGCTTGGCCGGACCGGTGTGGCGGCTGCCGGCCGGGCCGCTGATGCTCTCGACCCTGGTCGAGCAGCGGGATGCACTGCACGACGCGAACGTGGGGATCTTGTACGCCCGCGACGGCACCCCGACATACCGCTACTCTGCGGGCAATGGCAACACTACGGACAGCGCCTACATCGAGCTGACCGCCCCGCTGGTCTCGGCGGTCAATGCGCGGCCGGGCATTCTGGGGCTGGAGCTGCAGACCTCTTACCGTTACGACCGGGCCGATATCGCCTCGCGGAACCTGGCTGACTCCAGCGCCCTCATTCCCTCGCCTGAAGGCCCGTACCCGCCGCAGCCCGATACCATCCATGTCCGCACGGATGCGAACCAGTACACATTGGGCTTCCGCTATCAGCCGCTCGAGCAGCTGGCCCTGCGCGCCAGCTACGGCAAGGGCATATTGCCGCCGTCGGCGGTTCAGTTGGCGCCTATCGTGTACCCGGCGTATCTTGCGGCGCTTCTTGGGGGGCGCACTTCAGATCCAAAGCGCGGGGGTGGAATGGCCACTTCGCTGACCGAGCTGCTAGCTGCCGGCAGCGCTTCCGTGCTGCCCGAGCAGTCCGAGAGTATTTCCGCGGGATTGATTCTCACGCCGCTGTCCATTCCCGGCCTGCGCGTGTCGATCGACTACACACGTATCGACAAACGGGACGAGATCACGCGGCTCGATTTGCAAACCGTGATCAACCTCGAGGATGCGGGATTCGCGGATCGTGTTGTGCGCGGTGCGCTGACCCCGGCCGATCAGGTGCTGGGCTACACCGCCGGCCCCATTCTGAAAGTCGACGGCGGCCTGGTCAATGTGGCCAAGTCCCTAATGGAAGCCTTCGACGCGCAGATCGACTATACGTGGCAGACCACATACGGGGAATTCAAGGCCAGCATGATGGGCACCCTGCAGCCGCACCTGTTGCAGCAGATTCTGGCCAATCAACCCACCGAGGAATACGTGAACACCAATCTCGGTCCGCTGAAGCTGCGCACCAACGCGGGATTGACCTGGACGCACGAGAACTGGGCGCTGGGCTGGAACATGCAGTACTACGGTTCATATCTCGTTACCAACCCGGGTGCTTTTGATAATGCCGCGCGGGTAGTCAATAATGGCGGTTCGCCGGACATCCCCTCGCAGCACTACCATGATCTGTTCGGCCGCTATCGTTTCGGTAATAGCTTCGGCCCGGGATGGTCGGGGCTGCTCAGCAATGTAGAGTTGCTGGTTTCGGTGAAGAATGTACTGGACACTGAGCCGCCGATGCTCGTCGGCAATTCGTTCGGCGGCTACTTCAAGGTCAGCCCCTATGGCGACCCGCGCCTGCGCAGCTACGCGATTACGCTGAGCAAGAGCTTCGGGCGCTGATGATCGCTATTCGATGCGCCATCCCCGCCCTTGTCAGCGCGGGGATGGCGAGCGCCCTTCGCCCGAGGCAGCAGCCCGGCCGAGGTTTGTGTTGTCCATCGGATCGGTCACCACGCCGATGCGGTAACCGAAGGGGTACAGCAGTTTTTCCAAGGTGTCCACGCGCGGATTGCCGCGGCCGGCTTCCACGTCCGCCAGCACCCGGGGCGCGACGCCGCAGAACCTCGCATACTCCGCCTGCGACTTGCGGGTGATCAGCCGCATCAGTTTCACCAGCGAGGCCACCGGCGCCTGTCCCTGTGGAACCCGCGCAGTGAGCTGGTCCCTCAGCGCCTGGATGTCTTCACGCGCGAGATTGCGCCGTACACGTTGCACTATTTCACCTCCACAGCGCTCAGTTCCCGGGCCAGCCGGTCGATATCGCCGCGCCGGTGCTCGATGATGGCGTCGTCCATGCCGCACTCGCGCATGAGCGCGGGCAGGGTTTGCAGCGCCTGACCGAATGCGAGCATGTCAGTTGCGATCCGCTCGCGCGCCAGCGGCGCCATGCCGGCTTCCTCGAAGCGGGTGGCGAGATTGTCCAGCACGCGGTTCCAGTCGGTTCCCATCGGCTCCTCGCCGTCCCAGCGCATCACGCGTGCGATGGCGCGGGCGTCGAGGAAGCTGGGGCCGAAATCGAACAGCGGCGCCAGGCGCAGCGTGCCGTCGGTGTCTTTGACGACGGCGGTGTTGCGGCCATGGTTGTCGCGGTTGCCGAGCGCGAGATTGAGCAGATCGCGCCGGATGTACTCGAGAATCTGCGTATCGAAGTCGGTCAGGCAGCCGGCCAATGCGATCAGGGCATCATGATGACGCAGATACGTCCCGGCGGAATCGAGTACGCCGGCAACCGAGTAGAGGCTTTCCACGCCCAGTTTGACCTCGCGGTCGTTGATGCGGCGGCGATCAAAGCGCGGGATCAGCAATGCGCCGTCAACATACCGCGGCAGCGGCGCGGTGACATGCAGGCCGAGGCGGGCGGCCACCTGCTGATAGGCTGCTTCGTGACGCAGGATGTCCGCGGCCTTCGGACCGGCTGCCGGTACCGGGAATTTCAACAAAAAATAGCGCTGCGCGATGTCCTCCAGCAGGCCGCCGTCCGGATGCCAGTGTCCCTGTGCATCCTCGGCCACCCAGAATTTGGGTGCATCGCCCTGGGTGTCGGTGGCGCCGGCGACGGTCGCGCCGGTTTGTTGGGCATAGTCGATGAACGCATCTCCGCGGGTGGTCATCTCGCTCAGCTGAAATCCCGGATGCGCGACCTTCGTGCGCGGTTCGCGCGTGGGTATCCGCAGGTTGCCCACGGGATTGACGGCGCCGCGTTCCAGCAGTGCCCATTCGCTCAGCCCGCTTTGCGCCAGGCGCTCGAGCCTGGCGCGGGCGGCGCCCTGGGGCAGCAGGTCGATCAGGAATGAAGGCCAGTGGGGGAGGGTGCGGATACCCAGATCAACCGGCGCGCGGACGGTGAGCGCGCGGTGATCGCGGGCGCCGAGGTGTTCTATGGCGTAATCAGCGTCATATTGAAGGCGCACGGGACCGCGCCGCGAACCCTGCGCCTCGTCGGCCAGCTCTACGCTTGCGCATCGTCGCCAGGCGCCGTCCAGATGGATGTGCAGCTCCATAATGCGCGGAATAATGTCATATTAACGGCGCGCAAGGCAATTATTAGGCCATTTAGACGCGTATTAGTGGGAAGGCAGGGGGGTGGCTGCGTCCTGGTTCAGCGGCAAGTGCATCCGCGCCTCTTATATATCTGCTAGCGGCTGCGAATCAGCGCATCTCCGTCCCGCCGTTCAATCACCAGCTCCGGCACATCGGTGAGGAACAGCAGCAGTGATTCCGGCTTATAAATCATGAGATTACAGATTGCAGTGGTCGATTTGACGCAAAGGGACTCTACTCTATGTATTGCCCTCTGACCGAATCGACATGTGAATGCGCATACAATCGGATCAATCAGGCGCCTTTATCGAGGTCTTCCGCAGCCATCGCGGCCGGTTGTACCAGTTCCTGCGCCGCCGGCTGGCGAACGAGGATGATGCGCGCGAGCTGGCGCAGGAGACCTACCTGCGGCTGCTGCGAGTGACGCGCAACGAGCTGATCAAGGATCCGCAGGCCTATCTCTATCGCGTGGCGCGCAATCTGGTGTACGAGCAGAACGGCAAGTCGCTGCCGGCCGAGAGTCTGGCGGGCGAGCGTGAGCTGGAAGTGCTGGAAGATCCGCAGCCGTCGCTGGAGGTGGCGACCGACCGCAGCCGGCGGCTGGAGCTGATCGAACAGGCAGTGGCGGAGTTGCCGCCACGGTTGCAGTCCGTCGTCTTGCTGTTCTGCCGTGAGGGCCTGAGCCAGAGCGAAATCGCCGCCAGAGTTGGTTTGTCGAAGTCGATGGTGCAGAAATATCTGGCCACCGGCGTCGCCCATTGCCGCAAGCGGTTGCGCCGCTTCCGGGAGTCCTGATCATGCACGGACCTGAAAATTACCGAGACCGGCACGCCGATGGCGTGGTGGAAGAGGCGGCAGAGTGGTTCGCGCGCGTGAACGACCCGGCGGTCGATGCCGGGCTGCGCGCAGCATTCGCCGACTGGCTGGCGGCTTCTGCCGAACATGTACGCGAGTACCTGCAGTTGGCCGCGTTGCACACCGATATCTCCGAACTGCCCGGGGACACTTCCACTGATGAACTGGTGCGCGCGTTCCAGTCCACGCCAGCCGGCAACATCGTTCCGCTGGTTTCTCAGGTCCCCAGGAAGGAGCGGGTAGAGGGGAGGAAGTCCTCCTATCCCGGATTCCTGGCCGTGGCCGCTTCTCTTGTCATTGCAGCGGTCGCCCTGTTCCTGTGGCAGCAGTCCGCCACAGTCGTCTATCGCACCGCTACCGGCGAGCAGAAGTCCTTTCCGTTACCCGATGGTTCGCTGGTCACGCTCAATGCCGTTTCCGAGCTGCGGCTGAGTTTCTCGGACGATACGAGGGACCTGGAACTCGTGTCGGGTGAAGCTTTCTTCGACGTCGCGAAAAATCCGCAGCGTCCCTTTCGGGTGCTCACCGGTGACACGGTGATTCGTGCGCTGGGCACGACGTTCAACGTGTATCACCGCCACGACACTGTATCGGTGACCGTCGTCGAGGGGCTGGTCGAAGTCAATCAGGGCCCGGCGCCCGTGCGGGTTGCCGGCGGCCAGCGCGCGCAGCTCGATCGTGCTTCCGGCGCCGTCGCCGTCGTTGCCGCCAACGTACAGACTGACATGGCCTGGCGTGAACGCCGTCTGGTGTTCGAATCACGTCCGCTGAGTTCCGTCGTGTCAGAGTTCAACCTGTACAACGACACGCGCCTGGTGCTGGCAGATGCTGCACTGAACGACGTCGAAGTGAGCGGCGCGTTCTTCGCCAACGATCCGCGTTCCTTTGTCCTGTTTCTGCAGGAAGCGAGGCTTGCCAGGCCCCGTGCCGGGGACGGCAAGGGCATTGAACTCGTGCTGCCTTAAAAAAAGGTGGTCGATTCCATGCGCGTGCACTCCTAACCGGGGTAACTACCTCAGAGGACATCCACCATGAAACGCCTCGGCCTCGCACTGCTGCTGTCTTTTCCGCTGTCGCTCCTGGCTGCGAACATCACCATCGCCCCGCAGCCGCTGGCGAGCGCCCTGCAAGCCTTCTCCGAACAATCGGGACTGCAGGTGGGCTTTGTCTCACGGATTGCAAAAGACCTGCACACGCAGGGCGCCCGGGATGCCAGGACACCCGCCGAAGCATTGAACGCGTTGCTGGCGGGCACCACGCTCGAGTATCGGTTCGTCAATGCCCAGACGGTGGTCATTCGCGAGAAGGGGGCAACCAAGGACACACCGGTCACGATGATGCATCCCTCAGGGTCCCAGAACTCAGCGCCGATGGCCATCCAGCTCGTACGGGCGGATGAGGCTGCGGCCCGGCAGGTCATGGGCGCAGCCCGGAAGGGCGAAACGATGGCTGCTGCCGAATGGCCAGCCGGCGAGCAAACCGGGAAGGACGTCTCCGAAGTTACTGTCGTGGGCTCCCGACTGGGCGGCGTGCCCGTCGAATCCGCAATGCCGGTAAAGGTGATCACCCGTGATGACATCGAACGCTCCGGCGCCAGCAACATCGCCCAGGTATTGAGCCTGTTGCCCGAAGTCTCCATGAACAACAGCGGCGACCGGCCCGACTCCTCCCGTCCCGGTGCTATCGGCGGCACTGGCTCCACCAACAGCACCACCGTGCAGCTTCGCGGCCTTCCGCTGGGCAGCACCCTGGTGCTGGTGAACGGGCGCCGTGTCGGCAGTTCATCGTCCTTCGCGGGCCTGCAGAGCGAGAGCTTCTTCGATCTCACCAATGTTCCCCTCTCAATGGTCGAGCGCATCGAAGTGCTGCCCTACGGCGCCTCCGCCGTCTACGGCGGCGATGGTCTGGCCGGTGTCGTCAATATCGTGCTCAGGCGCGATGCCGGTGGTCTGGAAGTGCGTCTGCGTGAAAGCGCCGCCAGCGGCTACGGTGAATCCCAGGCCAACCTGACCTGGGGGCAGAGCTGGTCCCGCGGTTCGCTGACGCTCTCCGGAAGTTTCATCAAGAACGGCACGCTCGATGTGGTCGAGCGCGCGCTCACCGCCGATCAGGACTTCCGCCGCTTCGGCGGCCAGGACCGCCGCTACACCTTCGTCAACAGCCCCGGCACCGTTTACTCCCTGGCCGGCTGCCCCGCCGCGCCCGCCAATTGCTTCTCCCCCTCCATCGGCTCGCGCGCCAATCTCCCGGGCCTCAATTCTCCCTTCGCCGGCATTCCCGCGAATCAGGACGGCACCGGACTCACACCGGCGGACTTTGTTGCGACCGCGGGTATCGTGAATACGCAATCCTCTCCCAACCACTTCTTCTCCGCCTCCGAGGCGACCAGCATCACGCTGCGTGGCCGCTTCGATCTCACGCCGACGATCGAGCTGTTCGGCGATGTGCTCTATACCCGGCGCAACACGCCGCCGGCCGAAGCGTCCCTCTGGCTGACCAGAGGCACTTCCGGCGGCATTTTCACCGTTCCGGCCAGCAATCCCTACAACCCCTTTGGCGTTCCGGTGGGCGTGAATGTGGGCCAGCCCAGGACCGGCAACTACTATTCCTATGAGCCGGAATACCTGCAGCCCACCCTGGGATTGCGCGGCGGCCGCAGCGAATGGAACTGGGAGGTCACCAGCTCCCTCTCCAGGGACCTCACCCACTCCGTGCGGTTGTCGACCGACCAGGACGCGATTGCTGCCGCCCTCAACAGCACCGATCCAGCGACCGCCCTGAATCCCTTCATCGGCAACGGCGGCTCCTTTGCCTCGCAAGCGGTCATCGACGGACTGTTCACCCGCCCTCCCAGCCATTTCCGCGGCGATCTGATACAGACCAATGCCTTCATCCGCGGCCCGCTCGCAACACTCCCCGCGGGGAAGATGCAGGCGGTCTTCGGCGCGGAGTGGAACCGTGAAAAACTCGAATACTTCGATGCCATTGTTCCCACCCGTCTCGTCGCCGGCACCGACGACAGCTACGCCGCCTACACGGAGCTGCGGCTCCCACTCATCGCTGGTCGTGGCGCGGGACAAGCCAATGTTCCCGAGCGCCTCGCCCTTAGCCTCGCCCTGCGCGCGGACCAGAGCGATCGCTACGATGAAACCGGCATCACCGACACCATCGGTCTGGAGTTCCGCCCGGTGCCCACCCTGTTGCTGCGCACCTCCTACAACTCCGCCTTCAAGCCTCTCTCCACCTACGCCGCGTTCCGGCCCCTGGAAACCAGCTCCGGCATCCTGATCTTCGATCGCCTGAACAACGGCTATGCCATTACCAGCATGGTTTCGGGCGGCGGCGTCCCGGACGGGATCAAACCCGAAACCAGCACCAGCCGCACGCTCGGCCTGCTCTGGACCCCGCGGTTCCTGCCGGGCATGCAGCTCTCCCTCACCGGCTGGGACAACCGGCTGCGCGATCGTATTCCCACCGGCGGCGCACAGTTCTTCGTCGATAACGAGGAATTCTTTCCCGGCCACGTCATCCGCACCTCGAGTGGCTCGATCTCCCAGGTGATCGTGACGCCAGTCAACATTGCCCGCACCGACATGGCGGGCGCGGACTTCGGATTGAGCTGGACGCTGCAGACCCGTTACGGGGTTTTCTCGCCCATGCTCGCCGCCACCTGGACCAACAAATTCGATGTGCAGGTCACCCCCTCGAGCCCTGTCGTCAGTCTCGTCGGCAGCCCCGGCACTGACAGCGGCATCAGCTACTCCACCACCTCCTGGTCCCCGCGCTGGAAGGGCGCTGTCAGTCTCGGATGGTTGAACGGAGACAATGTGTCGGCGACGATCAATAGCCGCTACGTCGGCGCCTACCTCGACCCCGCGGCCTTCGCCACCGGTCCCAGGGCGGGTACCTACCAGCAGCTGGGCGACTTCTGGATCGCCGACCTGAACGTCGAGCTGGGTGTCGGCAACTGGCTCGCCCCGCAAAATACCTGGCTCTCGGCCACCCGCCTGTCGCTAGGTGCACTGAATGTCTTCAACAAACTTCCGGATTTCTGCAACGCCTGCCTCTCCGGCTACGACGCGCAGCAATACGACATCCGCGGCCGCTTCGCGTATGCGGAACTGAAGTTCAGTTTCTGAGGATCGGGCAGATGAGAGTGACGGTCGGTGGGGCATTGGTGCTCATGTCGGCATTTGCCGGGATGCAGATGATCTGGGCGCAATCCCCGGTGCCAGGCGATACGCGTCCCGCACAAACGGCGACGCAGAAGGACCTGCTCGCCGCGGAGTTTGAAAAGCTCCGGTTTGACTATGGCAATGCGGTCGCGAAATTCGAAGATCGCGATGCGCCCCGTGGACGTCTGCTGGGAGGCGAGATCAAGGTGCGGGATATGACCGGGCATCCGGCTCATGAGTATCTGCAGAGGTTCAAGGACATAGCGGGCCGCACCGGAAATCCCGCGTATGGCCTCATCGCCAATCAGGATTTGATTGTCGTGGCCGGTGTCGTGGGCGACACCCAGGCGCAGGATGTGGCGGTCACGCGGCTGGTGGAGCACTTTGCGGATACGCCAGGAATGGAGAAGTTCATTTCGAGCCTGCCCGCGAGACCTGAAAAGGGCTTCATCGTGCCGATCAGCGCCACTCCGCGAGCCGTATATGCCTCCATGGGATTGTTCGACGGATTCTTCATGAACCTGCCTCCCGCGCAGAGGGCGAAGAAAGTCCTGGATGTGCTTACGCAGATCGACAACGCGACCACGTCGAAGAGCGTCAAAACAGGCATCGTCAACGCCCGCATGCAGATGGCGCGGATGGGCGGCGATGCGGCGCTGGAGAAAAAATACTACGAGGAGCTGATCGCAAAGTACCCGGACTCACCGCAGGCAAAAGTAGCGAGCGCCGATGTCCATGAGCGTGACACCCTGAGCGTCGGCAGCACCGTCCCTGACTTCGAGGCGGTGGACGCGCAGGGCACGGTGTTCAAGTTGAGCGACTACCGTGGAAAAGTCGTGCTGCTGGATTTCTGGGGCTTCTGGTGCGCGCCCTGCACGGCTTTACTGCCCTACAACATCGCGCTGAGCAAAAAATATGAAGGCCAGCCTTTTGCAATGCTCGGCATCAACAGCGACAAAGACAGGGCGATGTTTGATCGGCAGGCAAGGAAAGTGGGGATCAATTTCCGCAATGCCATGGAAAAGTCCACCACCGGCACGATCCCTGCGGCATGGAACGTCAAGTCCTGGCCGACGCTGTATGTCATCGATCCCAATGGGGTGATTGTCGCCAAGTTTGTCGGCGGCGAGCACGAGGACATCGAGGCGGCGGTGGCGCAGGCGATGGCGGGGATAAAGGCAGCTACGCGATAGGTGAAGTGGGAGGGGTCAGCAGCTTGCTGCCTGCTAACGGCTGCGAATCACCGCATCCCCGTCCCGCCGTTCGATCACCAGCTCCGGCACATCGGTGAGGAACAGCAGCAGCGACTCCGGGTCGCCGGCGTCGAAGATGCCCGTCAGCTGCGTCTCAGCCGCCGCGTCGTCTTCGACGCGCAGGCGCAGCGCACGGTTGTAGCGATTGAACTCCTCGATCACTTCCGCCAGTGCATCGTTCTTGAACAGCAACCGCCGGTTCCGCCACGAGATCACCTGGGCGGGATCGGACATCTCAACCGGTGCGCTGAAGTGGCCGGGCAGCACATCGATGCGCTCGCCGGCGCCGATCTCGACGGCCTCACCGTTGCCGTCGTGGCGGGACACGCGCACCCGGCCCTCGATGACCGAGACCACCGTGCCCTGAGCCTGGCGGTATACATTGAACTCCGTGCCCAGGGCCTGGATCGTCACCTGGTCGGTACGCACGCGGAAGGGGCGGCGCAGGTCGCGCGCCACCTTGAACAGCGCTTCGCCCTCACGCAATTCCACTTCACGCGCCTGCGCGGAGTAGCGCACCGCCATCTCGGAGTGGGTATTCAGGTGCACCACCGAGCGGTCCTGCAGTTCAAAGGAACGGATTTCGCCGATGGCGGTGGTGTAGCGTTCCCCGCCCAGCCATCCGGCCGCATAGCTCCAGGCGAGAATGCCGGCGCCGGCACACACCACCGCGGCGGCGGCACCGGTCATCCACCTGCGCCGGGATGAACGCGCGCGCGGGCGACCCAGTGAGCCCCGCGCTTCAACGGGTAAGTTGACGACCTCAGCGGTTGGCAGTGCATTTGCGTCGGTCTTCAGAACCTGGTCCAGCGCCACGCCGTCCAGCGTGCGCCAGGCCGCCGTGACCAGCAGGAATTCCTCCACATGACGTGGCGAGGCGCGCAGCCAGGCGGCGAATTCTCCCTGGCGATGCGGCTGGGTCTTCAGCGACAAAAACCACTCGGCAGCCTGATCGGCGATCGTATCCATAGCTACCGGTCCCATTTCGCGGCGCGCAGCAGGGCCAGCGCGCGGGTCAGATGTTTGTGCACCATGTTCACGGAGATGCCCAGCCTCTGCGCGGTCTCCTCATAGGAGTGTCCCTCCTGTTTGTGCAGGATCAGCACCGCGCGGCCGGTGGGATGGAGTTTGTCGAGCGCCCGGGCGAGCTGGCGCTCCAGGCCCACCTGTTCGCCCACCGGGTCCTCGAAGTAGGGCGCCGGCCGCTCGCTCCAGGCGTCGGCCTCCTCGGAGTCGAAGGTGACCAGTTCGCGCCGTGCGCGCAACTTGAATTCGTACACCACATGCGAGGCGATGCGGTACAGGTAGGCCTGGTAGTTGCGGATGGGCTCGCCCTTCTCCACCCGCAGCAGCCGCAGATAGATCTCCTGCGCCAGGTCGGTGGCATCCTGCGGGCGCTGGTTGCGCAGGCAGCGGCTCAGGTAGCGGTGCAGCTGCTGACCGTACTGCTTCCACACCGGATCGATCCGGTCGGCGGCGCGCTGGGTCATCTTGGCATCGGCATCCGGTTTCACGATTCATCCACGCAGGAGGTCCCTAGGTATATTAGGCTGACCGAGCGGCACGAAGTGGGCCCAAATAATTTATTTGGCCCAGTTCGCCGGCGTTTACCCGCCTATACAGATCACGGGAGTGTCCCGGGCCTGTTGGGAACGAAAACGATGAATACACTGCGATGCTTCATGATGGGCGGAACGCTGGCCTTGCTGGCGGTGCTCTGCTGCAGTGCGAACGCGGCGGATAAACCGGCCTCCACCGTGACGCTGGATATCAAGGCCCAGCCACTGGACGATGCGCTCAATACCTTCGGCGAGCAGTCCGGTCTGCAGGTGGTTTTCCTGTCGCGCATCGGCAAGGGGCTGACCGCGCCACGGCTGTCCGGCTCCTACACTCCTGACAAGGCACTCGAGCAGCTGCTCAAGAATACCGCGCTGCGATTTGAGTTCATCAATGAGCGTACGGTGGCCATAAGTGCCTTGCAGCAGCATGTCTCCGGTGAACCGCAGGCATTGAACACTGCGGACCGGCCGGCGGACCCGGCGCTGAGGCTGGCTCGGGCCCAAGGCGACACCGAGATTCGCGCCGCGGATGAGCCGGTCCGCTCGGGCAGGACCGCCGCCACGGCCGAAGACGTTGCGTTGAAAGGTATTCCGGAAATCCTCGTCAAGGGCGCGCGCACTTCCAACACCGACATCCGCCGCACCGAGGATGATGTGCAGCCGTATGTGGTATTCGACGCCGAGGAGATCGGGCGCTCCATGGCGCCGGATCTGGATACATTTCTGAGAACGCGTCTGCCCATGAATCAGTCCCGTCGCGATGAAAGCCGGCATATGGCGAGTAGCCGAGGCGGTCAGAGCTCGATTGATCTGCGCGGGCTGGGGGCTGACCAGACTCTGGTGCTGGTCAACGGTCGGCGCATGCCCAGCGTTGCCGGTCAGTCTGACCTCTGGCAGCCGGACATCAATGGAATTCCTCTGTCGGCGGTAGAGCGTATCGAGATTCTGCCCTCCACGGCCGGCGGGATCTACGGGGGCGGGGCCACTGGCGGGGTGGTCAACATCATTCTCAAGCGCAACTACTCGAACATGGAACTGACCGCCCGCTATGACGGATCATTTGCCGGTGGCGGCGCCGAGCGGCGCCTGGATGCCACGGCGGGATGGACACTGGAGGGTGGGCGCACCAGCGTAATGCTCATGGGAAGCTATCGGGGCGGCAACCCGCTGTATGTGGGTGACCGGGATTTCACCGCCCGTGCTCTTGCTCTTCAGGAGAAAAACAACCACGCAGCATTTCGCGGCCTGCGCGATCCGGTGCACGGCTATACCACCAACATCAGGAGCGTCAGCGGCAATGACCTGGTGCTCGAGGCAGACTTGCGCTCGCTGAACGCGAACATCGCGCATGTGCCGGTGGGTTATGCAGGGCCGGCCAGTGACAACGGCGCAGCCCTGCTTGGTACGGCAGATCAATACAACCTGATGCTGGCGGAGGATCCGCTCGGAAATCAGTACTCTCTGGCGAGCACGCCCACGGTGCGTTCACTGCAAATCAGTGTGCGGCGGGAATTCACCGATCGCCTTGAGGTGTTCGCGGATGCCTCGCGCTACGACAACCGCTCTGAGCGGATGGGTTCGATCAGTGTGAGTAACGAGGTCGTCGTAACATTGCCGGTCGGGCCAAACAATCCTTTTACCGAGGCTGTGGAGCTCTCTGTGCCCCTGGCTGGTTACGGGAGCGGTGCATTGCGCAGCCCTTCCAGATCATTGAGTGATCGACTCAGCAGTGGAGTAATCGTGCGCCTGCCACGGGAGTGGGTGGCGCAGGGCGAATACAACTGGAGCGAGTCGGAGCATATGTACAATTATTCGAGAGATGCCGTACTCGCGGATTTCGGCGCCGCGCTGATCGACGGACGGCTGAATCCGCTGAGCGATGTCAATGCGTATCCGATCGATTTCTCCGCGTTCTATCCGGGCGAGGATAGCGAGCGCGTTTCCAGTTCGTTTCCCACAGAGCAGCAGATTGCCACGCTGCGGGTATCCGGCCCGCTGCTTGCGCTGCCTGGAGGGCCGCTGCGGTTAGCCGCATTGCTCGAGCGTCAGGAGCAATATACGGGTGATCGCATCCTGGCCACCTATCCCAGCGGCGCAGGCACGCCCACCTTCCTTTACTACCCCCAGGTCGGCTCGAAAATCGACAGCGGATACGTGGAACTGAATGCACCGCTGGTTTCGTCGGCCAACGCCCGGCCCGGATTACTGAGTCTCGATCTGCTCGCCACCTATCGTCACGATGCCACCGCGACCCGCACCAGGACTCGTGACATGACCTACATATCCGTGCCATCGGCCGATGGCCCGATACCGGAGGTACCGTTCCAGACCAGCAAGGTCACAGGCAACCAGTACACGTTGGGTTTTCGCTATACGCCGGTGGAGAGCCTGGCGCTGCGGGTCAGCTATGGCGAAGGAATACTGCCGCCAGTGCCGAACCAGCTTGCCGCGAATGACTTCGGGCCTGCATTGCTCGCAATATTTCGCTACTTCGATCCAAAGCGTGGCGATGAGCGGATTTCTCCGGATACGGTGGAGGAATTCACGACCCAGGGCTTTCTGGGGCTGTATCCGGAGCTGTCCAGGAGCTGGTCCGGAGGGGCGATATTCACGCCGGCCAGCCTGCCAGGGTTCAGGCTGTCAGTTGACTATACGCGTATCGAGAAGACCAATGAGATCGGATCGCTATCTTCGCAGGGGCTCATCGATCTGGGAGATGACTTTCCGGACAGGATCGTGCGCAATCCGCTCACGCCCGCCGATGAGGCGCTTGGCTTCACCGGCGGAACGATTCGCGCGCTGTATCTGGGGAATGTGAACATTGCCCACAGTCTGATGGAGGCATTCGATATTCAGGCGGACTACACGTGGGAGACGCGCCTCGGATCGTTTTCCGCGAATCTGATTGCGACCGTGCAGCCGCGGCTCTCGCAGCAGCCTACGGTGGACAGTGAAGTAATCGAGAGTGTGGGCTACAGCAATGGCCCGATGAAGTGGCGTGGCAACGCGGGTCTGCGCTTCAGTCGTGGCGCCCTCGATCTGGGATGGAACATGCAGTACTACGAGACCTCCCGGCTCTATACCAGCACGTCCTCGGAGAGTTTCCGCGCCACGGTGGTACTCAATCAGGGTTCTGAACAGATACCTACGCAGACCTATCACGATGTGTATGGTCGCTACAGTTTTGGCAGCGTGTCCGGTCTGGCCGGTGGACTGCTGGAGAATTCGGAGCTGCAGATCTCGGTGCAGAATGTCCTCAACACCAGCCCGCCTATCCTGGCTTCGACCAGTTCCATTCTCTATGGCGGCTATGCCACCGAAGGCGACCCGCGCCTGCGGCGTTATTCCATCGCCTTCACCAAGCGCTTCGGCCGCTGAGGCGCCGGCTTGCTGAAGGCCCCTGCCAGCGGGAGGGCGGGGAATAGTTTTGTCCTGGCGTGGTGCCCCGCGCCATGCCGTCATAAGCACTATCCCGAAAAGGGCAGCACCACCGGCAGTGCCTATGTGGAGCTCACCGCCCCGCTGGTCGCCGCGGCGAATGCACGGCCGGGCATCCTGGGACTGGAGTTGCAGGCCTCGTACCGCTATGACACCACCGATATCGTCGGGCGCAGCTGGGCCGGCAGCCGGATCGTGATACCTGCGCTCGAGGGGCCGTATCCGCAGGCGGATGTCATTGATGTCAGCGTGGAGGGGAACCAGTACACCCTCGGCCTGCGTTATCAGCCGGTCGAGCAGCTGGCCCTGCGCGCCAGCTATGGCGAGGGCGTGCTGCCGCCGCCGATCCTCAAGCTGGCGCCGTCCACCTTCCCCGCCAATTTGCTGTTCCTTATAGCGTCGCGATACACCGATCCGAAGCGCGGCGGCCAGACGCTGACGTCGCTGGCCGAGTTCACCTCTCTCGGCAGTCCTGACCTGCTGCCCGAGCAGTCGGCGAGCTTCTCCGCCGGGATGATCTTCACGCCGCGATCCCTTCCGGGCCTGCGGCTGTCCGTGGACTACACGAAGATCGACAAGGTAGATGAGATCGGCAGCATCAATCTGCAGGACCTGATCAATCTGGAAGATCAGGCCTTCGCCAGCCGCATCACCCGCGGCCCGCTGACCCCGGCGGATCAGGCGCTGGGCTACACCGGGGGGCCCATCGTCGCACTCGACGGTGGGACGGTCAACGTGGCCAGCTCTTCAATGGAGGCTTTCGATCTGCAGCTCGATTACACCTGGCACACGGCCCTTGGTGAGTTCCGGGCCAGCGTGATGGGCACCTACCAGCCGCATTTACAGCAACAGATTCTCCGAAGTGAGCCTGTCAAGGAGCGGGTGGGATACAACCTCGGTCCGCTGAAGAAGCGCGGCAACGTGGGTCTGACCTGGGCGCGCGATGCCTGGTCCCTGGGCTGGAACATGCAGTACTACGATTCCTACCTGGTCTACGCGGGCGAACCGATCGATCCCTCGCTCGCAGTGCGGAACGGTTCGCCGGTGATTCCCTCGCAGAACTACCATGATCTATACGGCCGCTACCGCTTCGGTGATAACCAGCGTTCGCGCTGGGCGGGCCTGCTGAACAATGTCGAGTTGCGGATGTCGGTCAAGAATGTGCTGGACACCTCCCCGCCGATCGTCACCGACAACTATCTCGGTTACTTCTCCGTCAGTCCCTACGGCGATCCGCGCCTGCGCAGCTACGCGATTACGTTGAGCAAGAGTTTCCAGTAAGGGCCGCGGCGTTTATTCGCAGGCGTGGATGGTCAAGCCCATCCGCGCCTGCGGTTTCCGGTGGCCGCGCGTCATGCCTACATAAGAGCATGATTTATAAATAAAAAATAACAATCTCCGGTTCGCCGGTTCCAGAAAAACCCGCTCACTCGTTACGGCAGCTGTGGGGTCGACCCCCCACGGTCGCAACCAGTTGACCGCCGCGGACGCGGCGCTCGGTTACACGGGCGGCACGATCCGGGAAGTGAATGGCCGCACCGTGAATATTGCCAAGAGCCTGATGGAGGCGTTCGACCTCCAGGCCGACTACAGCTGGGAGACGCGCTTCGGTTCCTTTGCCGCTAACGTGATGGCCACCGTGCAACCACGCCTCTCACAGCAGGCCGCACCGGGCAGCGAGAATATCGACACGGTCGGCTACAGCAATGGCCCGTTGAAATGGCGAGCCAATGCAGGCCTGCGCTGGAGTCGTGGCGCCTGGGATCTGAGCTGGAACCTGCAGTACTACGATGCCTATCGGGTCTATACCAGCACGGCCTCGGCCACCAGCCGCAACAATCTGGTGCTCGGGCAGGGTACTGAATGGATTCCGACCCAGACCTATCATGATGTGTACGGCCGCTACCGTTTCGAGAACGCGCCCGGCTTCGCCAGTGGTTTGCTGGAGAACACCGAGCTGCAGATCTCGGTGCAGAACGTGCTCAACACCAGTCCGCCCATCCTGGCCTCGCCCGCCTACTATGTGGTCAGCGGCTATGCAGCTGAAGGCAACCCGCGCCTGCGGCGCTATTCCATCGCCTTCACCAAGCGCTTCGGTCGCTGAAGCACGCCTCATGCACCCTCGCCAACCGGATGGCGAGGGTCTTGAGTGCGCAACCGCCATTCAGCTTGAGATTTGTCCAGGCCATCCATGCAGCAACGCGGGAAGCCGTTCGACCAGGTACAGCGGCAGCGACATCAGCGGATAATTGACGTCGATAGTGCGGTCACCCTTCCTGACGGAAGTTTCGACAGTCTGTACGGACGGCAGATTGCCGTCGAAGCGCACCGCCGGCGATGCGTGTTTCTCGCCGGCGAACTGATGCAAGGACCTGAGGCTTCCCCGGTTGCCGGCCTTGACCTCCACCGGCACGATCCGTCCCTCCAGCGCCACGACGAAGTCCACTTCCGCGTTGGCCGACCGGCCCTCGCGCAGCCAGTAGGTCACCTCGCGGTTCGGACTTTCGGCCATCAATGACTGCAGGTGCTGGCCGATGAACTGCTCGGCGTTGGCGCCCTAGTTGACCAGTGCCGAGCTGGACAGGCAGGTTGATACTCATATAGATTAACAACACTGTTAATCTATATGGGCGTTAAGCATGTCTCCCTCAGCCATCCCCCTGACCGCCGAGCTTTCCACCCAGTGGGCCGCCTCTGCCCAGTACCGGTTTCTGGATGCGCTGATGTCGGATACCCGGCTCGACTGCGCCCACATCGCTAGCGTCGCACTCAATCTGGCGCGTCTTTGAAGAGAATCCAGTCGTGACGGCCGCTCTGACGCGCTTACTGAGCCTGCCCGAGGTGTTTACCTTTGCGGGGTTCTGCAAAATGACCGACCTGTCAGCCGATGCCGCCGCGGTCTATCTGCGTCGCTGGAAAGTCCGTGGCCTGATCGAGCCGGCGGGCGCGCGCGCCGGTATCTATTTCAACAAGCTGAAACGCGCGCAGATCGAAAGCTCTGATCGGATTGCCGCGCTGTTGTTTGAATATCCCACCGCCGTCCTGTGCGGGGAATCGGTGCTGCACGCGGCGGGCTGGATTACACAGATTCCGGCGCGGCTGTCCGTTGCCGTGATGTCGCGGCGCAGTTTCGTGTCGCTGCATGGGTTTGACATCCGCGGCCGGCCACGCACCTGGTTCGGGAAAGTGCATGCAGCGGTGAATGCACCCGGAAACGAGCGGATTTACGGCCTCAAGGCCCTGCCGCCTGCTCTGGCGCTGGTCGACCTGTATACGGATGCGAAAGGCTGGCATCCGGCGCTGGACGATCTGGACCTCCCGGAGGAAGAAAAGGCAGCGGTGCTGGGCGCAAGCGAACTGTTGCGAGTGAGATTGCCGGCTGCACTCCGCAACACATGCGCAGACCGGGAAATAGAATGAACAGACGCGGGCTCGTTTCTCAACGCACGCGAATGACGATTTCCTTCTCTCCCTGCTCCAGCACCAGATCCGGCTCACGCGCCGGCAGCGCGGCCAGCGATTCCAGATCGTCGGCGTCGAACACCCTCCCGTAGCGGTAGCGCTCGGTCGCCTCAATCCATAAAAACAGTTGGTTGCCATTCATCAGGCTGACCTACTTCATGAACATCAATGATTTACAGCGATTCGGTGATGGCTTGGCCAGCCATCCATTGGCTTTCCAATGGTTCCCGGGCCTTCCGCCTTTACTGGCAATCGGTCAGGGCGGTATTCTCCTCCCATGAGCGCATTAGCCATCAAGGAAATGTCCTGGGACGAGAAGCTGCGGACCATGGAGGAGCTGTGGGAATCGCTCAGCTGCGAGGAATCCCGGTTGCAGTCTCCCGCCTGGCACCAGGAGACGCTGCGGAAGACGACCGCACGCCACGAAGCCGGACAGGAAAAACCGATTGATTGGGCTGCCGCAAAACACGAGCTGCGTAAGCGCGACCAGTGAAGATCTGGATCCTTCCGTCGGCGCTCGCCGACCTGGATCGCGGGCGCAGATTCTACGCCCGGCAAGGTGAGAATCTCGGCCAAATTGGCATGCCCAACTCACAAAGGCGAAGCGCCTTAATTCGCAACGCATGCATCAACGCACGCGAATGACGATTTCCTTCTCTCCCCGCTCCAGCACTAGATCCGGCTCGCGCGCCAGCAGCGCAGCCAGCGACTCCGGATCGTCCGCGTCAAACACCCCGCCGTAGCGGTAGCGCTCGGCCGCCTCGCCCTCCAGCCGCAGCCGCGGCGTGCCGCCGTAGCGGTTGAACTCGCGCACCATCTCGGCCAGCGGGGTCTCGTTGAATTTCAGTCGCCGCTCGCGCCAGCTCAGCACTTCGCTGAGGTCGGTTGGTGTCTGTTTGTCGATACGGCCATCGCCTGCCACCTGTGCCTGCTCTCCGGCGCTGAGCAGTTCCTGCGTGGACGGCGTGCCTTCATTGTCCGTGCCGCGTTGGACGCTGACCTGCACCCGGCCCTCCAGCACCGAGACCACGGTGTCTTGCGGGCGCTGGTACACGTTGAACTGTGTGCCGACGGCGCGTACCGCCGCCGTGCGGGTGTGGACGGTGAAGGGGCGTGAGGCCTCCTGCGCTACCTTGAATACCGCCTCGCCGGCCTCGAGTCTGATATCGCGTGCGTCAGCGGAATAGTCCAGCCGCAGCACGGTGCGGGTATTTAAAGTGACCACCGAACCATCCGGCAGCGTGACGGTGCGCTGCTCGCCGGCGACGGTGGTGATCCTTTCGGCCGGCCATAACAGCACAGCCAGGGTGAAGGCGGCCGCAGCCATCGCGGCGGCCATGGCCGTGTACATGCGCCGCGTGCGGTGGCGGGTGTCTGCTGGTTTGTTTTGTCCGGCGAGCGCCTTGCGGTTCAGTGTCACCACGTTCGGCGCGGCCTGCGCCAGCAACGCCTCCACGTCGGGGCAGTGCGCGGCATCCAGCGCGCGGATCTCGCGGTCCATCGCCACCAGCTCCAGGTAGTGCTCCACATGGAGTTTCGACTCGCGCAGCCACCCGGCGAACGCGGCGCGCTCGGCCGCGCCGCCGTGCCTGAGGGTCTCTATCCACTCGGCGGCGCGCTGCGCCAGCAACTGGTCGATCTGTCGTTGTACCTTCATGGTTTCTCCAGCACGGTTCGCATGCGCGCGCGGGCTTCGCAGGCATACAGACCCACGGTGCTCACCGACAGGCCGGTGCGCCGCGCGACTTCCTTGTGAGAGAGTCCGTCGCGTACCGCCAGCAGCAGCACTGCCGCGTGCATGGCGGGCAGCTCGCGCAGGCCCTGCTGGAGCTGGCGGGCGAAGTCCAGCTGTTCGGCCGCATCGTCCGGCGTGGCATGTTGCAGAGTGCGCTCGGCGGCATCGACGGCGGCAGAGTCATAGGTGAGGGGGCTTTGTTCCTCTTCCAGCAGGGCATCGGCCACCACATGCGAGGCGATGCGAAACAGGTAGGCCTGGGGGTTGCGCACCGCTTCCGGATGGCCGGTGCGCAGGAAGCGCTCGAAGACCTCCTGCGTCAGGTCCGATACCTCCGTCGAGCCGCGGATCCGGCGCACCAGGTAGCGATGCAGCCGCGGCGCGTACTGGCGAAAGGCCAGTGAGACGGCGTGCATCGCCTCGGGTCTGCGGGTGTCGGTTGTGTTCGCCATGGACATACAAGAATAGCCCCTGAAACCCTAAGGGGGGCTTTTGAGCGATTTCTTTAGGTTGCAGCGCAAAAGGCCTAAAGATCCGCCGTGGGCGCCCCCCTCAGGGGACAGACCTGCCCGGTTTTCGGGTATAGATTGAGGGGGAGAACTCATGCGCAGCGTATCGACCATTCTGTCCATCGTCCTGGCCCAGTGCCTGGCACTGCTGCTGTGCGGCGCAACGGCCGCCCAGAGCCCGCGGGTGTCCCTGGACATCCAGCCGCAGCCGGTGCGCGCTGCCCTGCAGGCCTTCGGCGATCAAACCGGAATGCAGGTGCTCTACCGCATTGGTGATGTGTCCAAGGATGGCGTGACCTCGGCCGCAGTGAGAGGCGAACTCTCCGCTCGTGAGGCGCTGGAGCGGCTGCTGGCCAACACGGGGCTGAAATACGAATTCATCAATGAGCGCACGGTGCGTATTTCCGCGCCGGTGAAGTCCGGTGCGGCGGTTGGCACGGCGACTCAATCGATTCAGCTGGCGCGCGTGGAACAGCAGGTCGAGGATGAGCCCATCGTCGGTTCAAGCCCGGCCAGTCAAGCGAAAACGGCGGAGCAGGCCGCGCTTGTCAATTCAGCGGGCATTCCCGAAATCCTGGTTAAGGGCGCGCGCAGCTCCAACACTGACATTCGCCGCACCGAGGATGATGTGCAG
This sequence comes from Gammaproteobacteria bacterium, assembly GCA_021773365.1. GTDB lineage: Bacteria > Pseudomonadota > Gammaproteobacteria > Steroidobacterales > Steroidobacteraceae > JAJFKF01. The sequence goes on from JAJFKF010000017.1 coordinate 24,149, forward strand.
CCCTACGTGGTGTTCGATGCGGAGGAGATCGGGCGTTCCATGGCGCCGGACCTGGAAACCTTCCTGCGAACCCGCCTGCCGATGAATCAGTCGCGCATCAGCGCGGGGCAGTCAATGCTCGGCGCCACGACATCCACTAGCAGCTCCATCGATCTTCGCGGCCTGGGGGATGACCAGACTCTGATCCTGGTCAACGGCCGCCGCATGCCGGGCCCGGCCACTTCAAATGGTTTTCTCCAGCCAGACATCAATGGCATCCCGCCCTCGGCGGTGGAGCGCATCGAGATCCTGCCCTCCACCGCCGGGGGCATCTACGGCGGCGGGGCCACCGGCGGGGTGGTGAATATCATTCTGAAGCGCGACTACAACGATCTGGAACTCACTGCCCGTTACGACGGCACCTTTGCCGGCGGTGGCGCGCAGCGGCGCCTGGACGCCACGGCGGGTTTCACCCTGGAAGGCGGGCGCACCCATGTCATGCTCACGGCCAGCTACCGCGACGGCAATCCCCTGTACATAGGCGATCGGGATTTTACTGCCCGTGCCCGCGCCTTGCAGGAGGAGAACAATCATGCCGCCTTTCGCAGCAACTCGATCCCTCTGTGGGGCTACACCACCAACATCAGGAGCAATAACGGCAGCAACCTGGTGCTGAAGCCAATCTCGCCAGGCGGTGCGGAGCGCCCGCTGAACTCACCCATCGCCTCTGTGCCCGTGGGCTATGCGGGGCCGGGCAGCGACAACGGCGCGGCGTTTCTGGGCACGGCCGATCAGTACAACCTGGCGGTGGCGGACGATGTGCTGGGCAATCAGTACTCGCTGCTGAACGCCCCCTCGGTGCGCTCGCTGCAGTTGAGCGTGCGGCGGGAGTTCACCGACCGCATCGAGGCGTTCGTCGATGCCACCCGCTACGACAACCGGTCGGTGCGTATGGGAAGTGGAAGCACGACGAAAGTTGTTACCCTGCCGGCAGGCCCGAACAATCCCTTCACCCAGGCGGTGCGGCTGTCGGTGCCCCTGGTGGGTTATGAGAACGACAGGATACGCAGCCCCTCTCAATCCCTGAGCGAGCAGCTCAGCGGGGGAATGATCGTGCGCCTGCCGCGAGATTGGATGGTGCAGGGGGAGTACAGCCTGGGCCGATCAACCAGCACCTATGGATTCACGAGAACCCTCCTGAGTGCGGACGGCAATGCCGCACTGATCGATGGGCGGCTGGATCCCTTGAGCGATGTGAATGCCTACCCGCTGGATTTCTCCGCCTTCTATCCAGGTGAAACCGGCCGTCGCAACACCGGGGACCATTCCGCTGAACGGGAAAACACTACCCTGCGGGTGTCCGGCCCGCTGCTGCAGCTCCCCGGCGGCCCTCTGCGCCTGGCCGCGCTGATTGAGCGCCGCGCGCAGTTCACCGGAGATCGAGTGTCAGCCAGCACCTCGCCGACCAGCGACACGACCACCTTCAGCTACTTTCCTGAAGTGGGCTCGAGCACCAACAGCGGATACGCGGAACTGAACGCGCCGCTGGTCTCGGCGGCCAATGCGCGGCCGGGGCTGCAGGGCCTGGACCTGCGCGCCTCCTACCGCTACGACACCACCGAGACCCGTACCCGGCCGTCTGACGAGAGTTCCGTGCGCGTGCCCTCGCCCGACGGTCCATTTCCGCAGGTGCCGTTTCAGACCAACAGCGTGACGGGCAACCAGTACACACTGGGCTTGCGCTACACGCCGGTGGAGAGTGTGATGCTGCGGGTCAGTTATGGCGAAGGGATATTGCCGCCCGCGCCTGCCCAGCTGTCTGAGTTCGATGCTTCTTTTATCGCATTCGTTTTAGGTAGCTATCTCGATCCCAAACGCGGCGGGTTACCTGTCAACACCGCAACGATCGAGCAGTATCTTTTCGGCGGCAGCTTGCTGCTGCGCCCGGAGCACTCTGCCAGCTGGTCCGGCGGTGTGATATTCACGCCGGTCCCTCTGCCGGGCCTGAGGCTGTCAGTGGACTACACCCGGATCGAGAAGATCGACGAGATTGGTGCTCTGGGTAGTCAAGGGCAGCTGAATCTGGAAGATGATTTTCCGGGTACCATCGTGCGCAATGAGCTGACCGCGGCGGACGCGGCGCTGGGCTACACGGGAGGGACGATTCGGATATTCAATGGCGGCAACGTGAATATTGCCAAGAGTCTGGCGGAGGCGTTCGACATCCAGGCCGACTACAGTTGGGAGACGCGCTTCGGGTCCTTTGCCGCCAATGTGCTGGCCACCGTGCAGCCGCGCCTGTCGCAGCGGGCCACGCCGGACGGTGCGGATATGGACACGGTGGGCTACAACAACGGCCCGCTGAAATGGCGGGCCAATGCAGGCCTGCGCTTCAGTCGCGGCGCCTGGGACCTGGCCTGGAACCTGCAGTACTACGATGCTTCCCTGATCTACTTCAGCTCGGACTCTGCAATTTCCCGTAACACTGCAGTGCTCAATCAGGGTTCAGAATTGATTCCGACCCAGACCTATCACGATGTGTACGGCCGCTACCGTTTCGAGAACGCGTCCGGCTTCGCAGGCGGTTTGCTGCAGAACACCGAGTTGCAGATCTCGGTGCAGAATGTGCTCAACACCAGTCCGCCCATACTGGCTTCCGCTACCAACATCTTCACTCAAGGCTACGCCACCGAAGGTGATGCACGTCTGCGACGCTATTCCATCGCCTTCACCAAGCGCTTCGGCCGCTGACTTTGTCGGGAGTGCCCTCTCCGGCCGGCAGTTCCGCTGGTCAGGGAGGCGTCAGGCGAGAGAAATAAGCGGTCTCTTCCAGGCTGTTACGAGCTCACTTTATCGGGCCATCGAATTGACGCGCAAAGTAATCAGCTTCCCGTCCTGCTCATAGGTAGAGGTCAGCTCGCCGTCGCGCTCGAGGAAGGCCAGCAGCGAGGGCAGGTCGTCGACATTGAATACGCCGCTGAGCCGGCGTGAGGCCAGCGCCGTGTCGGCAATGCGCAGCTGCACGCGGTTGTACCGATTCACCTCCTTGACCACTTCCTCCAGCGTCTGGGAGGTGAACACCAGTTGGCGATTGCGCCAGGCGACAGGGCTGTCGCCCTGGGAGGTGGTTTGTTTGGCGATGCGTCGGGCGGTGATGCGTGCCTGCTCGCCCCTGGCCAAGGGCGTCGCCGTTTCGCTCCCGGCGTCGATCGAGACTTTCACGCGGCCTTCGATCACCGCCACTGTGCTGCTGTCGCCGTCGCGATGGATATTGAACTGCGTGCCCACCGCCTGAATGGTCGCGCTGCCGGCATCGACCCGGAACGGACGGGCGGGATCGGCGGCGACGACAAACAGGGCCTCGCCATCCAGCAGGCGCAGGTCGCGGGCCTGAGCTGAATAGCGCACCTGCAGTCGGGAGCGGGTGTTCAGATACACCACCGATCCGTCCTGCAGGCGCCAGGAGCGTTGCTCGCCAACAGTCGTCGCATATTCCTGGTCGCCAGCGGGCAGCGACGGCAGAAAATACGCGGCGCCGGCGAGGATCATCACTCCGGCGGCGATGGCCGCGGCCCAACGCGCCCGGCGGTGGCGCGTGTGCCGCGTTTGTTCCACGGGGCAGGACTCGATATCGGGGCTTTCCTGCAAAGGCAGGATTTCAGCCGTACCTTGCCGCAGCAGCTTGCTGACATCCAGCCGGCGCTGCGGATCGACAGTGTCGAGGCTGTGCAAGGCGGCATCCGTGGCCAGCAGCTCCTGCAGATGCTGGGGCGAGTGCTTCAGCCATGCCACGAAAGCGCTGCGGGTGGCGGATGTTCTGTCCTGCTCCAGCCGGAGCAGCCACTGGGCGGCTTCCTCGCCGATCTTCAGTTCATGGCGCAGGTGGGATTTCATCTCTGAGCCCCCGGTGAAGCGAGGTGGGCGCGGCGGAAATGCGCGATCGCCCGATACAGATACTTCTCGGCCGTGTGCTGGGAAATACGCAGCTTCTCGGCGATCTCCGGGCAGGACAAACCATCGCGCTTGTACAGCAGCAGAACCGCCTGGTACGTGCCGGGCAGTTCGGCCAGGCGGTGCTCGATTTCCTGCCGGGCATTCAGGGACTCGACCAGCTCGTCGCGCAGCACGTCTGCCGGACGCTCCGCCGATTCGTCCGCGGCCTGGGAGTCAAAGACCACCGTCTCGCGTTCCTCTCGCCGTCGCCGGTCGTAGAGCAGGTTGGCGGCAATGCGGTACAGGTAGGCCATGGGCTGGCGGATCAGCGCGTGATCCGGGGTCTGCAGGAAGCGGACATAGACTTCCTGCAGCAAATCCGTGGCCTCGGGGTTGCCGCGCCCCATCCGCCGGAGCAAAAAGCCATGCAGGCGGGCGCGAGTCTCTTCCAGCTCGGCGCTCGAAGGCATCGGTCCGTTATCTGCTGGTCTTGGTGCGGTGCGATTGCTCACGGCTGGCTCTGAACGCTTCTCTGTTGATTATGACTGTCGGGCTTGCGGATTTCGGTACTCGGCGGCCCCGGTACCGAAATTCGCCTTCCCGCCAGTCAACCTGAACGAGGGGACCATAAATCACTTGCTCCCCGGTGGCCATCCGACCTTCTGGGTATGATCTGCGGAGGAAATCATGACATTGCTTAGAACACTCACGGTTGCGCTTGGTTTGTCGTTGCTTGCAGGTGCTGCCGCTGCCGAGCAGCCGGCTGAGCAGGCTGTGGCGCTGGATATCCCAGCCTCCACTGTGGAGGAGGCGCTGAAGACCTTTGCCCGCCAGGCGAAGATTCAGGTGCTGTTCTATTCGGCAGCGGTGGAGAAGATGAATGCGCCGCGGCTGAGCGGCAGTTTCACTCCTGACGCGGCCCTGGCCCGATTGCTGGCGGGCACGGACCTGCGCTACGAGTTCATCAATGAGCGCACCATTGCCATTCGTGCGCCGAAGTCGCAGACCTCGGCGCGTCAGCCCATCGAGTCGTTGCGGCTGGTGCAGGCTGTTGAATCGAATGGACGGCAGTCCAGAGAATCGGCAGCGGTGGTTGATGCGTCGGAGGCTGAAAGCAGCAGAGGCGTGCCGGAAATCCTGGTCAAGGGCGCGCGCACGTCCAACACCGATATCCGCCGCACCGAGAATGATGTGCAGCCTTACGTGGTGTTCGACTCGGAGGAGCTCAAGCGGTCCATGGCGCCGGATCTGGAGACTTTCCTGAGAACCCGCCTGCCGATGAACCAGTCGCGCGGCAGTGAGGGGCAGGATGTGGGTAGTATTCGCGGCAATCAAAGTACGATTGATCTGCGTGGCCTGGGCACCGATGAGACCCTGATCCTGGTCAACGGCCGGCGCATGCCGGGCGTGGCCAACACCGGCGACTTCGATCAGCCGGATATCAACGGCATTCCGATCTCGGCGGTGGAGCGCATCGAGATCCTGCCCTCCACGGCAGGTGGTATCTATGGTGGCGGGGCCACCGGTGGCGTGGTGAACATTATTCTCAAGCGCGATTACTCCGATCTGGAGCTGAGCGCCCGCTACGATGGCACCTTTGCCGGCGGCGGCGCACAGCGGCGCCTGGACGCCACGGCGGGCTTTACCCTGGAGGGCGGGCGGACCAACGTCATGCTCACAGCCAGCTATCGCGATGGCAATCCCTTGTACATTGGCGATCGCGACTTCACGGCCCGCGCACGCGCCTTGCAGGACGGGAACAATCATGCCGCCCTGGTCGCCATGAGTAATCCGCTGCACGGCTATACCACCAATATCAGAAGCGCCAACGGCAGCGACTTGGTGTTGAAGGAGGGAATGATCTCGCTGGACTCGCCCATCGCGCATGTGCCGGTGGGTTACGCGGGACCGGCGAGCGACAACGGTGTGGCGTTTCTGGGTACGGCCGATCATTACAACCTGGCGCTGGCCGAGGATGTGCTGGGCAAGCAGTATTCGCTGCTGAACACCCCCTCGGTGCGTTCGCTGCAATTCAGCGCACGGCGGGAGTTCACTGACCGTATCGAGGCCTTTGTCGATGCTGCCCGCTACGACAACCGGTCGATACGCATGGGCAGCTCACAGGTACGCAACCGGATCAATCTCACATTGGAGGAAGGCCCGAACAATCCGTTTGATCAGGCGGTGAAGATCTCGGTACCCCTGGTGGGCTATGAAACTGATCGATTGCGCGATCATGCGACATCCCTGAGCGAGCAACTCAGCGGGGGCGTGATCGTGCGCCTGCCGCGGGAGTGGACGGTGCAGGGCGAGTACAGCCTGGGGCGATCGAATTACACCTTTCAGTATCCGCGAGACCTGCTGAGCGCGGACGGCAACGCCGCGCTGCTCGACGGGCGGCTCGATCCGCTGAGCGATGTGAACGCCTTTCCGCTGGATTTTTCCGCCTACTATGCGGATGAGGCCATCGGCCGCTACACCGGTGAGCTTCCCGCGGAACGGGACAGCGCCACGCTGCGGGTGTCCGGCCCGCTGCTGACCCTGCCGGGCGGGGCGCTGCGCCTGGCCGCTCTGCTGGAGCGGCGCGAGCAGTTCACCGGCGATCGGGTTCTCGCGAGCTATCCGAGCAGCGCCGGTGGCGACCTCGGCTTTTTCTACTATCCTGAAGTGGGTTGGAACACCGACAGCGGCTACGCGGAGCTGAACGCGCCGCTGGTCTCCGCCGCCAACGCCCGGCCGGGATTATTGGGCCTGGATCTGCGGGCCTCCTACCGCTACGACACCATCACGATCCGTACCCGACCACTGGATGTGCCCAGTGTGCGTGTACCTTCGATCGACGGTCCGTTCCCGGACGTGCCATTTCAGACCAACAGCGTGACGGGCAACCAGTACACGCTGGGCATGCGCTACACTCCGGTGGAGAATGTCGTGCTGCGGGCCAGTTATGGCGAAGGCATACTGCCGCCGGCACCGACCCAGCTTTCCGAGTTGAATGTTTCTCCGTTTGGACTGATTGGTGTGGCCGACCCCAAGCGCGGCGCTCTGCCGGTGAATATATTTCTGGTCGAACGATACACATTCATCGGCAGCCTGCTGCTACGCCCGGAACGTTCTGCCAGCTGGTCGGGCGGGCTGATCCTCACGCCGGGCACCCTGCCGGGTTTCAGATTGTCGGTGGACTACACTCGGATCGAGAAGATCGATGAGATCGGTTTTCTGTCCGCGCAGGTGCTGCTCGACCTGGAGGATGATTTTTCGGGCGTTGTGGTGCGCAATGAACTGACAGCGGCGGACGCGGCTCTGGGCTACATGGGCGGGACGATCCGCGAGTTTCATGCCGGGTTTGTCAACATCGCCAGGACTCGGGTGGAGGCGTTCGATATCCAGGCCGACTACAGTTGGGAGACGCGCCTGGGATCCTTTGCCGCCAACGTGATGGCCACCGTGCAGCCGCGCCTCTCGCAGCAGGCCGCTCCGGACAGCGATGACCTCAACACGGTGAGCTACAGCAACGGCCCGTTGAAATGGCGCGCCAATGCGGGGCTGCGCTTCAGTCGTGGTGCCCTGGATCTGGGCTGGAACATGCAGTACTACGACGCCTCGCGCGTGTACACCAGCACGGCCTCGGATCTGGTCCGTGACAATGTCGTGCTCAGGCAGGGTTCGCCCCGGATTCCCACCCAGACCTATCACGACGTGTACGGTCGCTACCGATTCCAGGATGCGCCCGGTTTTGCCGGCAGCCTGCTGCGCAACACCGAGTTGCAGGTTTCAGTGAAGAATGTGCTCAACACCAGCCCGCCCATCGTGGCTTCGTCCACCTACTATGCGGTCGCCGGCTACGCCACCGAGGGAGATCCTCGTCTGCGGCGCTACTCCATCGCCTTTACCAAGCGCTTTGGCCAATGAAACCGATGCACTGTCATTGACCTGGCGGGGACCCTCGCCGGCTGGATGGCGAGGGTCCATAAACGCGGGGCTTGCTGCAAGTTGAGGTTTGGCCAAGAATGGACAAACTATGAAACAGGTTCCGGCCGGCAATGCCAAGAATAATTTCGGTGCCTTACTCGAAGACGTCGCGGCCTTGGGCGTGGTCGAGATCGTCCGCTACGGTCGCCCGGCCCCCGTGAACTGGGGAGAGAACCATATGATTCCCCCCGAGCTGGCGTGCTCGGCATCCATCGTCAGCCAGCCGCATGACTGCTATGAAGACGAAGCGTAGCCGTGCGATGGCAGCGCAGCTGCCCGGCCGCGCGCCTGATCGATAGTCGATATCGAATAGGAAATATCAATAGTCGATGCGGATCGTATTGCCGTGCTCCACGGCGCGCAGGTCGAAGCCTTCCTCCAGCAGCCGCACGAAGGCCGCCATATTGGTGGCTTCGAAGCTGCCGCCGATCCGCACCCCGGCGGCCGCCTCGCTGATCTGCAGCCGGCGGCGGTTGTAGCGGTTGAACTCCGCCGCCGCCTCGCCCAGGGTGGTCTGGTCGAAGGTGAGCATGCCCTGGCGCCAGCTCAGTTCCCGCGCCAGCGCCTGCGCGTCCCGCGCCTGGAGATGTGTTTGTCCGCCTTGCGAGAGCACCGCATCTCCGCTGGTCATGATCACCGGCGCCGCGGCGGCGCCTCGATCGGCCTGTTCCAGGCGTACGCGGCCCTCGGTTACCACCACCTGCACGCTATCATCATCGCGTTGTACCGTGAACTTTGTTCCCAGCACGGTGATGCGCTGTGCGCCGGCATGCACGACAAACGGTCGCGCGGGATCGCTGACGATGTCGAAGTATGCCTCGCCGCGCTCCAGCCACACGGTGCGGGCGGTATCGTCCAGCGCGGCGCGCACGAGCGTGTCGGTGTTCAGTTCCATATGCGAGCCGTCCGTCAGCGGCACGGTCTGGCGGATGCCCACCGCGGTGGCGTACGTCTCGTAGCCGGATCGGTGCGCGTACCACAGCGTGGAGGTGACGAGTGCGAGGGAGGCGGCGATGGCAGCGGCCCAGGGTTTCCAGCGCGGCGGGCGTTGCGCCGGCAATGCGGCTGTTACGGGCGCCGGGTCGCGCAACGCGGCCAGCCGGTCGACCCGGCTCCAGCCGTACTCCAGTCGCAGGTAGGTCACTTCGTGCAGTGTGGAGGTGCGCAGCCACTCATCCAGCGCCGCCTGGTCCACCGCGCTCCAGTCCGGCGCCTGTCGGCGCGCCAGGAACTGAGCGGCGTGCGCCTCGATCTGTTGTGCGTGGCTCATGGACGGTGCTCTTCTTTTCCGGAGCGCTTCTTCGGGCCCCGGCGGATACGCCCGGAACCGCCGAGCATGAAGTCCACCAGGGCGCGCATGCCCTGTACCATTTGTCTCTCCACAGTGTCTTCGCTTACCCCCATGCGCGCGGCGGCCTCGCGTTGGGACAGGCCTTCGATCTTTCTCAGCATCACCACCTCGCGGCAGCGCGGCGGCAGCCGCTCCAGGCCGCTCTGTACGCGTCGCAGCTCCTCGCGGGCGCTGGCATAGCGGTCCGGCGTGGCATTGTCGACGGCGATATTCAGCGATTCGAGCTGCACGAAGTGCTCGATGGGGACTACCTGCGCGCGCCGGGCGCAGTTGATCAGGTGATTGCGCGCGGAAGTGAACAGGAACGGGCGCGTTTGTACAGGCAAACGTTTGCGCGCCGCATCATAAACGCGCGCGTAGATCTCCTGGCGCAGGTCCACCAGATCCTCGCGATTGCGCCAGTTGCGGCGCAGAAAACGCGTCAGGGCCGGCTCCAGGGGGAGCACTTCCCGGAAAAACCAGCTTTTGAGTGCCTCAGCGTCGGTCATTTGCCGCTCTCAGAAACCACCATGCCTCATCAACCTATCAAGACAAGCCGCGTGACGAATTCCGTAACGCCGGATGAAAAATAATTTCCGGCTCACGTTGTGTTACGGAATTCCCCGTTCCTGTTGTCCCAATCCTTCGAGTTCTACTTGATAGCGTATAACATCCCGGGGGTTGCCCATGTGCCGTCTGAATTTCCTTAAATCGATAATTGCCAGCTGTGCCCTGGCATTGGCCTCCCTGGCTCATGCTGCCGCGCTGAACTTTCATGTCCCCGGCGGCAACCTCAAATCGGCTCTCGACGCCTATGTCAAACAGGCTGGCGTGCAGCTGGTCTACAGGGAAGACGATGTGCAGGGCCTGAAAACCGGAGGTGTGAAGGGCGCCCTCTCCGCCGAAGAGGCACTCACCCGCCTTCTGGCGGGTACAAAATTGATCGCACATCACGATCCATCCGGCGCCATCGCCATCGTGCAGGCGGCGGCCAGGGGAAAGGAAGTTCTCCTGCGCGATATACCTGTATCGCCGGCTGGACCGGTTCGCCTGGCCCGGGTTGCCGAGGTCGAGCGGGAGAAGCCGTTGGCGCCGCAAGTGCCGGTGTCGCTGGAGTCCAGTAACGGTATCCCCGAAATCCTGGTCAAGGGTGCGCGCAGTTCCAACACTGACATTCGCCGCACTGAGGATGATGTGCAGCCATACGTGGTGTTTGACGCGGAGGAGATCGGACGTTCCATGGCGCCGGATCTGGAAACATTTCTGAGAACCCGCCTGCCGATGAACCAGTCGCGTGGCAGCGAGGGTCAGAGTATTTCCAGCAATCGAGGCAATCAAAGCACCATCGATCTGCGCGGACTGGGTGCCGACCAGACTCTGGTTTTGGTCAACGGCCGACGCATGCCGGGCGTGGCCAGCTCAACAGAACTCTACCAGCCGGACATCAACGGCATCCCGATCTCGGCGGTGGAGCGCATCGAGATCCTGCCCTCCACGGCTGGGGGCATCTACGGCGGCGGGGCCACCGGCGGGGTGGTGAATATCATCCTCAAGCGCGACTACAACGATGTGGAACTCACCGCCCGCTATGACGGCACCTTTGCCGGCGGCGGCGCGCAGCGGCGCCTGGACGCCACTGCAGGCTTCACCCTGGAGGGCGGGCGCACCAACGTCATGCTCACGGCCAGCTACCGCGATGGCAATCCCCTGTATATGGGCGATCGGGATTTTGCTGTCCGCGCTCGCGCGCTGCAGGATGAGAACAATCATGCCGCCTTTCGCAGCGGCGGGACCCCTGTGCGCGGCTACACCACCAACATCAGGAGCGCTAACGGTAGCATCCTGGTGCTGAAGGATGGGATGCGTTCGCTGAACTCACCCATCGCGTCTGTGCCGATAGGTTATGCGGGGCCGGACAGTGACAACGGCGCGGCGTTTCTGGGCACGGCCGATCGGTACAACCTGGCGCTGTCCGACGATGTACTGGGCAATCAGTACTCGCTGCTGAACACCCCCTCGGTGCGGTCGCTGCAGTTTAGTGTGCGGCAGGAGTTCACCGATCACATCGAGGCGTTCGTCGATGCCGCCCGTCACGACAACCGGTCGGTGCGTATGGGAAGTGCAGTCGTGAACAACGTCGTGAACGATGTTACCCTGCCGGCAGGTCCGAACAGTCCATTCATCCAGGCGGTGAGGTTATCGGTGCCCTTTGTGGGCTATGAGACCGGCAGGATACGCACTTCCTCTGCATCCCTGAGTGAGCAAGTCAGCGGGGGGGTGATCGTGCGCCTGCCGCGGGAGTGGACGGCGCAGGGGGAGTACAGCTCGGGCCGATCGAACTCCACCTATGAGTATACGAGAGCCGCATTGACTGCAGACGGCGTCGCCGCGCTGATCGACGGGCGGCTCGATCCCTTGAGCGATGTGAATGCCTACCCGCTTGAATTCGCCGCTTTCTATCCAGGTGAGAGCGGCGGTCGCAACTCGGCAGACTATGCGGGGGAACGGAAGAACGCCATCTTGCGGGTGTCCGGTCCGCTGCTGCAACTGCCTGGCGGCCCGCTGCGCCTGGCTGCTTTGCTCGAGCGCCGCGAGCAGTTCACCGCAGATCGAGTCCGCGCAAGCTACCCGGCCGGGAGCAACCCGTCCTTTACCTACTATCCTGAAGTGGGCTCAAGCACCGACAGCGGATACGCGGAGATAAATGCGCCGCTGGTCTCGGCGGCCAAAGCGCGGCCGGGACTGTTGGGTCTGGACCTGCGTGCCTCGTATCGCTACGACACCACCGAGACCCGTACCCGGCCGTATGATGAGACTTCTATGTCAGTGCCGTCGCCCGATGGTCCATTTCCGCAGGCGCCGTTTCAGACCAACAGCGTGACGGGTAACCAGTACACACTGGGCTTGCGCTACACTCCAGTGGAGAGTGTGATGCTGCGGGTCAGTTATGGCGAAGGGATATTGCCGCCCGCGCCATTCCAGCTGTCTGAGGCGGATGCTGCTTCTATCGCATTCGTTCTAGGTGGCAATCTCGATCCCAAACGCGGCGGGTTGCCTGTCAACACCGCGATGATCGAGCGATTTTCGCTCACCGGCAGCTTGCTGCTGCGTCCGGAGCGCTCTGCCAGCTGGTCCGGCGGAGTGATTTTCACGCCTGCCCTCCTGCCGCGCCTGAGGCTGTCAGTGGATTACACCCGCATCGAGAAGACCGACGAGATTGGTTCTCTGGATTATCAAACGCGACTGGATCTGGAAGATGACTTTCCAGGCGCCATTGTGCGCAATGCGCTGACCCCAGCGGACGCGGCGCTCGGTTACACGGGCGGGACGATTCGGGAGTTCAATGCCGGGCTTGTCAACATCGCCCACAGTCTGATGGAGGCGCTCGACATCCAGGCCGACTACCGCTGGGAGACGCGCTTCGGCTCCTTTGCCGCAAATGTGATCGCCACCGTGCAGCCGCGCCTCTCGCAGCAGGCCACGCCGGATAGCGGCGAGGTCGACAGGGTGGGCTACAGCAACGGCCCGCTGAAATGGCGGGCCAATGCGGGCCTGCGCTGGAATCGTGGCGCCTGGGACCTGGGCTGGAACCTGCAGTACTACGATGCTTCGCTGGTCTATAGCAGCACGGCCTCGACCACTGTCCGCAATAATGCGGTGCTCGGGCAGGGGTCCGAACGGATTCCGACTCAGACCTATCATGATGTATACGGCCGTTATCGTTTCCAGAACGCGTCCGGCTTCGCCAGCGGTTTGCTGGAGAACACCGAGCTGCAGATCTCGGTGCAGAATGTGCTCAACACCAGCCCGCCCATCCTGGCCTCCACCAGCTCTCTCGTCGCCGGTTATGCCACCGAGGGCGACCCCCGCCTGCGCCGCTATTCCATCGCCTTCACCAAACGCTTCGGCCAGTAGCTGCAACCAGCGCGGGCGTTCAGATCCACCCGAACGCCCGCGCCATGATGCCCAGCAGCGCGGCGGACATCAGCAGGAACCATATCCGGTCCAGCACCCGGCTGATGGCGAGGCCTGAGAAGGACTTCTCCAATCTCAGTCCCAGCGTCGCGAAGGATTGGTCCATCTTTCGTTCCAGTGTCGCGAAGGACCGGTCCGCTTTCCGTTCCAGTATCGCGAAGGAATGCTCGGTCTTCAGTTCGAGCGCCGCGACCGAGTCCTTGACGCCGTCCACCTTGTCGTTCAGCCGTCCGATGTCGGTCTTCATGCCGCTGATATCGGAGCGGATATGCTCGACATTGGCTTCGAGGCGGGCTACACGTTCTTCCACTGGTGTCTCCATCGATTTCATCGCGGGCAGGGCCATGACGCCGTCCTTCGTACGAGAATGGTCACATCCTGATGACTATAGTACTACGTTATTTTGTCATGGCAAGCGCCTTAGATGACGCCGCGCGCGCCGCTGCCAGCGTCAACCGCCGGTTTTTCTTCAGGCGCGTGTCCCAGGCGATCTTCAGTTGCCCGACGAAATCCACATTGCGGGGGGGCATCCACGAAATCTCGTCGAGAAAAATGAGAGTCCGCTGTACCTCGGTGAGCCGCCCCAGTTCGGTTTCCCGGCCTATTCAGGTCTGTCGGTTTGCAGTAATGCGTGTACGCCCGCGCGGCGCTGGAGCGTGAGCGCCGGCCCGCTAGCGCGGGCGTATCCTGATCACGCCCTCGTCGTGTGCAACAGTGAGGTCAGGTTCTCGCGCCAGCAGCGCGGCCAGGGACTGAGGATCAGAGGCCTCGAAAATGCCGTTGTAGTGATGACTGCCGGGCGGCACGCCCTCGATCACCAGCCGGGTGGTGCGGTTGTAGCGGTTGAATTCGCGCACCACTTCCTCCAGCGGCGTGTCGCTGAAGATCAGCCGCCGCTCGCGCCAGGCGATGGTGCGGGCAAGGTCGGCGCCGGGGTCATGCCGCAGCGTGCCGTCCGCTTCGACCTGTACCTGTTCTCCGGCACCGAGATTTTCCGCCAGCGGCGTATCGGATTCATCCTGGATGGACGGGGGCTGTGCCATGACTTGCACGCGTCCTTCCAGCACCGACACGTGCGCGCCCTCGGGACGCTCATATACATTGAACCGGGTGCCCACGACCCGGATGACGGCGGTGGGTGTGTGTACGCGGAAGGGACGCGCGGCATCGCGCGCCACCTCGAACAACGCCTCGCCGCGCAGCAGCTCAACGTGCCGGCTGTCGCGGGCGAAACGGATCACGATGCGGGTATCGGCGTTCAGCGTGACCACCGAGGCATCGGACAGCTCCAGCGTGCGCTGTTCGCCGATGCCGGTAGTGAAACGCTGCGGGCCGGCGAGCTGCTGATAGAGCAGGGGCGCGGCAACCGCACACAGCAGCGTGGCGGCCACGGCGAGCCCCATCGTCCGCCGACGGCTTCCTGCTGCCGGTCGCGCATCGGTCGCGCTGTTTGTCATGGGTTCATGCGGCCGGACATCACGGGACGCTCCTGCTTCCAGGGCGACCACCGGCGCGGCCCAGGTCAGCAGCGCGGCCACATCCTCCTCGCGCGTCGGATCAAGATGCGCGAGCACGCGGTCGGTGTACATCGTTTCCAGATACTCACGCACATGAAGCGGCGATTGCTTGAGCCAGGCCACGAAAGCCTTCCTGTCCTGCTCGCCGCCGCCCTCCAGCCGCTGATGCCATTCGGAGGCACGCCTGGCTGTCAGCCTGTCGATCTGCTGCTGCAGTTTCATGGTGAGGATTCCTCCATGCCGCCGTGGTTTCCGCCGCGACGTTTCAGCGCCAGTTTCATCTTCGCCCTTGCCTCGAATACATAGCTGTTGACAGTGTTCACGCTCAGTCCGGTCCGGTGCGCCACCTCTTCATAGGAGTACCCGTCACGCTTGACCAGCAGCAGCACCGCCCGCTGCATGACCGACAGCTCGGCCAGCCCGCGTGCCAGGTCTTCCTGCAGTGCCAGCCGTTCGGCCAGATCATCAGGCAGGGCGTGCTCCACGGTTTTGCCCAGCGTGTCCACCGCCTCGGAGTCGTAACTCACCAGGCTGCGGTCCTCGCGGAACAGCGCCTCGCGCACCACATGAGAGGCGATGCCGTACAGATAGGCCTGCGGATTGCGCACCGCCTCCACATCATTGACCTGCAGGAAGCGCTCGAAGATGTCCTGCGTCAGATCAGGCGCGGACGCCGGCCGGCGCACGCGGCGCTCGATGTAGCGGTGCAGCTCCGGGGCGTACTTGCGGAAGGCCAGGGTGGCCAGTCTTACCGCGGAATTCGCTGTTTTTGGCAACGGATCAGGCATCGGCACTCACAGATTTCCGCTTCTCCCTGTCGTAGTGGGTTTCGCGGGTGGATTCCTTGGGTCGGATATCGAACCCAAGTTTCCGCCTGCCGGATCGCACTAGGCTCATAACGATGACAGCGACGGGTTTGCCCGGCAAGCCGCATCGCTCTATAACCTGGAGAGCCCTATGAGTACCTTGTCCATCTTCAAGCGCGCCGCAGTCCTGGCATTGCTGGGTTGCTGTGCCGCCGCAGCGCAGGCCGCCGCGCCGACGGCCACCGTGCAGCGCACCGTGACTTTCAGTATCGAGTCCCAGCCGGTGCGCGAGGCGCTGATGAAGTTCGGTGAGCAGGCCGGACTGCAGGTGCTGTTCAGATCAGAGGGCCTCACGATTCAGGGCGTGACCGCCTCGCCGGTTTCCGGTGAGCTGTCCATGCAGGATGCGTTGCGACGCCTGCTGTCGAAAACCGGGTTGACCTATGAGTTCGTCAATGAACGCACGGTGCGGGTGACCGCCGCGGGGTCGGCCGAAACGGCGTCGTCGACGTCTGGAACGCGGGTTGGTCGGGTCAAGGACGAACAATTGCAGCTTGCCCGCGCACAGGGTGATTCGCCGACGATTCCCGCTGCCTCCACGGAGGAGCAAGGAAGATCGTCCATTGATGCATATACGAAAGGCATCCCTGAAATTCTGGTCAAAGGCGCCCGCACCGCCAATACCGATATCCGTCGTACCGAAGATGATGTGCAACCCTACGTGGTGTTTGATGCCGAGGATCTTGAGCGCTCCATGGCGCCTGATCTGGAAACCTTTCTGAGAACCAGACTGACGATGAATCAGGTGCGCTCGACCGAGGATCAGAACCTGAGTGGCAACAGAGGTAATCAAAGCACGGTCGATCTGCGCGGCCTGGGCGCGGATCAGACTCTGATTTTGGTCAATGGCCGGCGCATGCCGGGTGTGGCGAATGGTCTGGACCTGTTCCAGCCGGACATCAACGGCATCCCGATGTCGGCCGTGGAGCGCATCGAGATCCTGCCCTCCACGGCGGGCGGCATCTATGGTGGCGGCGCCACCGGCGGGGTGGTGAACATCATCCTCAAGCGCGACTACTCGGACCTGGAGCTCAGCGCCCGCTATGACGGTACCTTTGCCGGCGGCGGCACTCAACGACGCCTGGACGCCACGGGTGGCTTTACCCTGGAGGGCGGGCGCACCAGCGTGATGGTCATGGCCAGCTACCGCGATGGCAATCCGCTGTACGTCGGCGATCGGGACGCCACTCTCCGGGCCCGCCAGTTGAAGAACCAGAACAATTCCGGTCTTGCCGGTGGCGGCATCGGTGTATTTCCCGGTGTTACGACCACCAACATCACCGGTGTCCGCGGCAGGAATCTGGTGCTGGCCGATGGTATGCGCCCGTTGAACTCACCGTATGCCTACGTGCCAGTCGGTTATGCGGGTCCTGCGAGCGACAATGGCGCGGTCTTTCTCGAGACGGCAGGACGCCTCAACATAGAACTGCCCGAGGACTTCACCGGTACCGGATATCCCCTGCTCGGCGCCCCCACCGTCCGTTCTCTCACGCTGAGTTTGCGGCGCGAGTTCTCTGAGCGAGTGGAGGCATTCGTGGATGCTTCCCGGAACGACAATCAATCCGAGCGCATCAACCGCTCGGCGACCATCCAGATCAGCCGCGTGCGACTTCCGGTGGGTCCGGGAAATCCATTTACCGAGGCGGTGGATCTGTCGGTCCCCTTTGGCGGCTACGATGCCAGTCGGCTGCTCGCCCGGTACGGATCCTTGAGCGAGCGGCTCACCGGTGGCCTCATCATGCGTCTGCCGCGTGAATGGACCGCGCAGGCTGAGTACAGTCTGAGTCGCTCAAACTATACCCAGGACTATCCCATAGATCCTCTGACCGTCGATGGACGGGCCGCGCTGACCGATGGGCGACTGAATCTTCTGGGCGATGTGAATGCCAACCCTCCCGACTATGCAGCCTACTATCCGGACCAGGAGCGCAGAATTTTCGAGGAGCGTCCCCTGACGCGCAGGGGCGCCACGCTGCGTGTGGCTGGCCCGCTGTGGCAGCTGCCTGGGGGGCCGTTGCGGCTGGCCGCATTGCTGGAGGACCAGCGGCAGTACACAGATGACCAGGTGTCGTACTACTACGAAGAGGGCGCTACTGCCCCACTCTATCTCTACAACCCAAGAATCGGCGCGACCACCAGGAGTCTTTATACCGAACTGACAGCGCCGCTGTTCTCGGCAGCCAATGCCCGGCGTGGACTGCGCGGCCTCGATGTGCAGGCGTCCTACCGCTACGATGTGTCCAGGACCCGCACTGTGAAATTCGGGGATGTCTCCAACATTGTCCCCTCGCTGGATGGGCCGTTTCCGGAAGTGCCATTCCAGACCAACGAGGTATCAGGCAACCAGTACACGCTGGGATTGCGCTACATGCCGGCGGAAGTTCTGGCGCTGCGCGTGAGTTATGGCGAAGGGATCTTTGCGCCTCAGCCCCGTCACCTCGCACAGTACGAGGATCGCTATTTGTTGTTTCTCTCCGGGCTGATCGATCCGAAGCGCGATGGGGAATCCGTTACCGGTGCCACAGTGGAGAAGCTTGTTCTCCAAGGCAGCCTGCAGCTGCGTCCGGAGATTTCCCAGAGCTGGTCGGCGGGGGCGATTTTCACGCCGGACAGTCTGCCGGGCCTGAGGTTATCAGTGGACTACACCCGCATCGAGAAAGTCGATGAGATCGGATTCTTGCCGCCGCAGACGTTGGTTGATCTGGAAGACAGCCTCCCCGGCCGCGTGGTGCGCAATCCGCTGACACCGGCGGATCAGGCGGCGGGTTACACCGGCGGCACGATCCGCGATCTGGATGCGGGGTTGATCAACATTGCCCACAGCCTGGTGGAAGCCATCGACATCCAGGCGGACTATTCCTGGCAGACGCGCCTCGGCGCCTTCGCGGTCAATGTGATGGCCACCGTGCAGCCGCAGATGGCGCAGCAGCCGACACCGACCAGTGTTGAGCGCGACAGGGTCGGCTACAGCGACGGACCGCTGAAGTGGCGGGCCAATGCCGGCCTGCGCTGGCAGCGCGGCGCCCTGGGTCTGGGGTGGAATCTGCAGTACTACGATGCCGCGCTGGTCTATGGCAGCACGGCGTCGACCACGATCCGCAACGCAGCGATCCTGACTCAGGGAGCGGAATTCATTCCCACGCAGACCTATCATGATGTGTACGGACGTTATCGCTTCGACCACGCGCCCGGCTTTGCCCGTGGTCTGCTGGAAAACACCGAACTGCAGTTCTCGGTACAGAATGTGTTCAACACCGAGCCACCCATTGTGGCAAGCATCAGCGTCACCGCCCTGACCAGCGGCTACGCCGGCGAAGGCGACGCGCGCCTGCGGCGGTATTCGATCTCCTTCACCAAGCGCTTCGGGCAGTAGAGCGGCAACTCAAAGATTCGGGTCAGACGCCAACGCTTTCGCAATCGAAAGCGCTGGCAAAGCCTTTGACGATCACTGCCACAACCCTCTAATCGCTGGTAGGGTTGATACGATGTTCTGAACGTTGTAAATTGCAACGCCATGAACGTTGCATCACGTAATGAACTGTATTTAAAAGGAATTTTGTCAGGAGAGGGGCTTTTCCCTCATCTGGAAGCCAGCCCTTCCCAGGGATTTTTCACCTGGGATTTCGGCCTGGACGTCTTGCCGCAGGAGCCGGGAATCATTGTCATCCGCGGCCCGCGGCAGTACGGGAAGAGTACCTGGCTGGAGTATCAGTTACGCGAAACGCTCAAGTCCTTCGGCGCCGGCACGGCGTTGTTCCTCAATGGCGATTACATTGCCGGGCCCGATGAACTGGAGCGGGAAATCGAATCGCTGTCGGGGCATTTCCCGGCGGATGCGCCGCTGCGGCGCTTATTCATCGATGAGATCACTGCGGTCGACGGCTGGCAGAAAGCCATCAAACGGCTGGCGGACCGCGGCGCATTGAGAAAAGTCCTGCTGGTGACCACGGGATCCAAGGCGAGTGATATCCAGCGCGAAGCAGAGCTGCTGCCCGGCCGCAAGGGGAAGCTGGCACGCACCATCTATTTGTTTGTACAGCTGCCATACCGGATCTTTTACGAGAAGGCTGTGCCGGTGCTCAAGGAAGACACGCTGTGGGCGTATCTCATTGCCGGAGGTTCGCCGCCGGCCTGCGCGGCGGTGCTCGAAACAGGGTCCGTGCCGGAATATATTTTCCAGACCACGGCTGAATGGATTTACGGCGAATGCGCGCTGGCGGGCCGGTCGCGTCCCATGTTGCTGCGGATGCTGGAACAATTGATGCGTCGTGCGTCCTCTCCCGTGGCGCAAACCACCCTGGCGGCCGAGTCAGGGATGGCGAACAACACGGTGGCGCATGGATACCTCGATCTGCTGGCCGACCTGCTGGTGGTGGGCACCACGGAGCCCTGGGACCCGAGCCGCAAAACACGCGTTCCGCGCAAGGCATCGAAGTATCCCTTCGTGAACCTGCTCGCCGCCAACACCTGGTCGAAGAACCGGCACACTACCCCGGCATCCCTGCGCTCGGCGTCGGGAGAGGAACGCGGCACATGGTGGGAGTGGGCGGTGGCGGCGGAGTTGTTCCGGCGTGCGGCACGGGCAGGTGATCCAGCGCCGCTGCAATCATTGTTCTGGCGCTCCGACAAACATGAGATCGACTTTGTCCGCGAGGAGCGGCCCTGGATCGAGGTGAAAGCGGGCAAGGCCTCGCCGTTCGAGTTCGACTGGTTCGGCAAAACCTTTCCGAGAGAGCGGTTGCTGGTGGTGAGCGCGGAGCGCTTCGAGACGGGCGCCGTACGCGGGGTGACGCTGGAGGATTTTCTCCTGAACGACGCCATTTAGCTGGCCAGCCGCTGATAGGGCGGGGGATACCAGCCCTGATTTACTACGCGGGTTCCAGCAGCCGCGCAAGATCCCGTAAAGCCTGCTCCACCGGCAGCACACGATGTCGTCGTGATGGTGCAAACCTCAAAAAGTCGGGAGAAATGAGGTTTACGACCGCATAAAGTCGATCTGGCAGCCCCGCGGTCTTTCTGGATCCCTATCCAAAGAACTCATGAATGCTCATGCATTGCCGGTCGCCTGACGCCTTCACGCCAGAGGATGCGGAAGTCGTGAGGCCACGTTGAACCGCGTGCCAGCGCCTCTTCAGAAAGCTGCGGTGGTATTCGATCTCCTTCACCAGGCGCTTCGGCCATTGACGACTGTCTGCGGGGTATTGCAGGCGTTCTGCCGATCGCCCGTCTTGCGGGGCAGGGCGTCGGTGCGTCCAATAACGACCGCCGGGCCGAAATCGGCGTCTCGATCGTCTTGAGTATCGGGGGTGAGACCCGTGAATCTGATGCCCAGACGAATCGACGCGTATGCGCAGTAAAGAACCCTGTACCCAGGCCGGTCACCAGTCGGCGCCGGAGCAGTCCGGCGACGAGCACCGCACTGCGGTCAAGACGTTGTTCCGGGAGCACAATCGCGCGCTGGTGAGTTTCCTGCTTGCCCGCCTGTCCTCTGAGCAGGAAGCACGTGACGTTGCGCAGGAGGCGTATGTGCGTCTGCTGCAGCTTGACAGTCCCGGAACCATCGGCTTTCTCCGCGGCTACCTGTTTCGCATTGCCGCGAACCTCTCGGTGGACCGGGTGCGCATTCGTGCAGTGAGAGAGAGGACGATGGAGGTCTTCGATGAGTTCTCCGAAGTGGAGATGGTCGAAGGACAGGCCATGACTCACCAGGAATTTGAACAGGCTTGCGAGGCATTGAACGAATTGGCGCCGCGATGTCGCGAGGCTTTTGTCCGGCATGTGGTCGAGGGATACAGTACGCCGGAAGTGGCGAGGGAACTGCGCGTGGATGAGCGCACGGTTCGAAAGTACGTCACGCGTGCTCTGGTGCACTGCCGTGCGCGTTTGCGGGGGAGTGGCAGATGAGCGGACAACAAACGGTCCATGAGGCGGCCGGAGATTGGCTGCAAAGGCTGGATGACTCCGAGCTGAGCGAGGCGGACATTCAGCGGTGGCTGGAGTGGTTCACGGAGGCCGATGCGCATCGGCGCGCCTTTGAAGAACTGCGGCAGCTGCGTGCGCGGCTGCGCGCAACGCCGGCTTCATGGCGCATCGAAATGCGCCGGAAACTGAATCTGCAGGCCCCGCCGGCTACCCGTTGGTGGACCCCGCCCCGACGCTGGGCGCTGGCTGCTGGCGTGGCGGTCGCGGTGCTGGCCGGCCTGTGGTGGCGAGGACCGCATCCGGGAGGCGAAACGCTGTACGTGGCGGCAGCCGATCGCCACCGCGTGGTCAGGCTCGATGATGGATCTACGGCGGCTCTGGGCGCCGGTGCGGTCCTCGCGGTGTCGTATTCGGGCGAGCGACGTAGTCTGGATGTGCGGCGAGGCGAAGCCTATTTCGAAGTGCGTCGCGATCCGGGCAGGCCGTTCATGGTGTGGGCCGGCGGCGTGCGGGTGACGGCCATCGGCACGGCATTCAACGTACTGCACAACTCACGGCAGGTGACCGTAACGGTCACCGAAGGGGTGGTGTGGGTCGATTCGGTGCCGGGAAATGGGCAGGTCGTGGGTAGTCCGCTCGTGGCGTCCTCCGGCGAGACGCACCTGGCGGTGGGGCAGCGATTGGTTGTGCCGCTGGCGACCGCCGCGGATGCAGCACCCGCCGCCAACGCCGACGGGCTGTCCGTCTGGCACAACGGCCGGGCGGATTTCATCAATGCGCCCTTGCACGAAGTGCTGCGGGTGGTCAATCAGCGCGCCGACACGCCATTGGACATCGGCGATCCGCGCGTGGCGTATCTGACCTACAGCGGTACGATCATGCAAGCGCACCTCGATGAGTGGATTGCTTCGCTGCCGCAGGTGTACGCAGTGCGTACCGTGCCGCTGAATGATGGGCGCCTGGCGCTGGTGATGCGCGCACAGTGAGCGGGGGGCCGTTTATCGTATCTGGCACGTCGTTGAGCTGCGACATTTGAATGTCGCCGGTGTAATCAACGACCACGGGAGATGCGCAATGTCCGCCACACGTTGCTTTGACAAATTAGCCCTCGGCTGCGCCGCCGTCTGGCTTGCGCTGGCGATGAATTCCGCTCTGGCCGCCGAGGTGGATCTCACCAGGAAAATCGGCTTCGACATCCCGGCCCAGCCTCTGTCTACGGCGCTGATCGAGTTCTCCAGGCAGGCACGCCTGCAGGTCATGTCCTCGGGCGTTGATCTTGCCCGGCAGCGTTCGCCGGGCATTAATGGGCGGCACAGTATTCGTCAGGCGCTGAACCAGCTGCTGTCCGGCAGCGGCCTGCGTTTCAGTTCCACTGGGCCAAACACCATCGCGGTGCTGGCCACCGAAGCGCCGGAGCCGCAGGAGATGACGAGAGACGTTCGTGAGTTGCAGCTGTCGCAGGCGCGACACATGCGACTGGCCGAAAACAGCGGCGTATCGGCCACGGAGCAACCGGCCGAACAGCAGGGCGTAGCGGAGGAGGGTAACAAGGGTATCCCGGAGATTCTGGTCAAGGGCAGTCGCACGTTGAACACCGACATTCAGCGCACTGAGGACGACGTGCAGCCCTACGTGGTGATCGATCGCGAGCAGATCGAACGCTCCATGTCCACCAATGTCGAGGAACTGCTCAAGACCCGTCTGCCAATGAATGCCATTCAGCGCACCTCCAGCCAGCTGGCTGGTAGCCAGCTGGGCAACCAGGGCGCCGTCAGTCTGCGTGGTCTGGGGCCGAACCAGACATTGATTCTCGTCGACGGCCGGCGGATGCCCAGCGTCAACACCGGCGAGCGCTTCGTGCAACCTGATATCAATGGCATTCCCTTGTCGTCGATCGAGCGTATCGAGATTCTGCCGTCGACGGCATCGGGTATTTATGGTGGTGGAGCTACAGGCGGCGTGATCAACATCATCACCCGCAAGGACTACGCCGGCCTCGATCTGGGGGCGACCTATGGCAATACCTTTGACACCGATTCCGGCGTCCGGCGTATCGATCTCAGCACCGGCCTGGGTCTGGAGGGCGGCCGCACCCAGGTGCTTTTCTCCGCCAGCCATTCCACGAGCAATCCACTGTTGACCCGGGACCGCGACCTGGCGCGTCGCGCCCGCGAACGACAGTTTCAGAACAATCCGGCCGTGTTCTACACCAGCACCACCCCGCCCCACGGCTACACCAGCAATATTCACAGTCAGGATGGCAGCAACCTGGTGCTCGACTCCGGTGCCGCACTGGGATTCCCGAATACCTACGTGCCCGTGGGTTACGCCGGTCCGGCCAGCGACAATGGCGCTGCGCTGGCGGCCAATGCCGGCAGGTACAACCTCGACCTGCCTGAGGATCAACTGGGCGGTCGCCGCAGCCTGCTGAGCAATCCCACCGTGACGTCGGCCACGCTGAGTCTGCGTCGTGACCTCGGTTCACGCGTGGAGGCCTATGCGGATGTCTCATCGCTGAGCAACGAAGGCCGCTCGCTGTGGACCGGTCCGAACACCCTTGCGCTGCCCGCTGACGCACCCGGGAATCCGTTCAGCAACCCCATCAACATCAGCTTTCCGGCCACCACGCTGAACTTCCGCAGCCGATCGACTTCGGAAACCGTGCGCGCCACGGGCGGGTTGATCGTACGGCTGCCGCGGGCCTGGACCGCATCGCTGGACTATGTGTGGAGCCGCTCGCGCCACGAGAGCTCGACCACCAACCCGGCGGTTGGCGATCCCGACGGACCCGCCGGCGGGGGGCAGTCGGTAACGACGGCTTTTACCAATGGCATTCTCGATCCGCTGCGAGATCTTAACGCATTCCCGCTGGACTACTCGGCCTATCTCCTGCCTTCGCCGAATTCAATCTACGGCCCGGCAGATCTGTTCCTCGAGAACCTCGGCGTGCGGCTGTCGGGTCCGCTGTTTGAACTGCCCGCTGGCAGCGTCACGCTCTCAAGCCTGGTCGAACAACGCACCGAAGAGGCGGACGACACCTTCCAGGACACGCTCAACGCCAACGCGGTGGGCAGCGCGACGTACTATCCGGGGCGCTCGCAGGATGTGAACTCCTACTATCTGGAGGCGCGCGTGCCGCTGTTCTCCGCCGCCAATGCGCTGGGCCTGGTGCGCGAACTGGAGTTGCAGGCCTCGGTGCGCCACGATGAGTACGAAACCGCCTCGCCCAGTATCAACTCCACTACCGTGGCCTCGCGCATGGGGCCGTTGCCGAGTGTGAGTTATTCCGACAGTCAGATCGAAGCCACCAAGTACACCGTGGGCGTGCGGTTTGCTCCGATGCAGGGTCTGGTGCTGCGCGCGAGCTTCGGCAGCGGATTTCTGCCGGCGAGCATCGAGCAACTGGTGCCGCCACCGGCGCCGTTCCCCATCCTGCTTCCGGCGATCGACCCAAAGCGCGGTGGGAACCTGTCTTTCGTCGGACCTTTTGCACTGACTTTCGGCGGCAACCCGGACCTCATGCCCGAGGAGTCGGAAAGCTGGTCCGCCGGGGCGATCCTCACGCCGCCGGCCTTGCCCGGTCTGCGACTGTCGTTGGACTACACCCGCATCGAAAAGAGCAATGAGATCACCACGTTGTTCATCCAGCCGACACTTGATCTGGAAGACTATCTGCCGGGTCGCATCACCCGTCTGCCGCTTACGCCTGCCGAAGAGGCGTTGGGTTACACCGGTGGGGTGATCACCGCCATGGACGTGTCCTTCGTCAACGTCTCGGTCTCACGGCTGGAGGCCTATGACATCCAGGCGGACTATCGGCTGGAAACAGCCGGCCATGGCGATATCCATTTTTACGCCCTGGCCACCTGGCAGCCGGAGCTGGAGCGTCGTGCGGTGCCCACTGCCCCCTATGTCAATGAAGCCGGCTATACCTCCGGTCCGCTGAAGTTGCGCGGCAATGCCGGACTGGTCTGGGATCGCGGACAGTGGACACTGGGCTGGAACATGCAGTTCTTCGATGACTACCGAGCCTATACGGCAACCCTGGCGCCCAGCTCGATTCCCGGTGCGATTCTCAACCAGGGCGCGGCCCGGATTCCCAGTCAGCACTATCACGATGTGCATGCATCATATCGTTTCGATGATGCCGCCAGCTGGATGAACGATCTGCTCAAGAATGCCGAGCTGCGCGTGGGCGTGCAGAACCTGTTCGATGCCGCGCCGCCGCTGGTGGCCACGGTGAACCCGTACGAGGGTTACAGTACCTACGCCGACCCGCGCCTGCGCCGCTACACCATCACGTTGCGCGCGCGATTCTGATGCGCGGTTCCTTCATGTCCGCACTGCTCGGTCTGTGCCTGACTGTCTTTCCGCATGTTCACGCCTGGTCGTCCGATCCATTGCAGGAACGGCTGGCCGCCAATGCGGTGGTGGTACACGACATCGATCCGGCGGCGGCTGCGCGCGCCGAACGGGTTGACGAGCTGCGGGAGTTGGCGCTGGAGGTGCGTACACTGGACCCGATGGACGAGGCGTTCTCGGATCTACGCCCGTTGGTCCGGCTCATCGGTGATGCCAGAGTGGTGGCGCTGGGCGAATCCAGTCACGGTGATGGCAACTGCTTCCGTGCGAAGGCCAGGCTGATCAAGTTCCTACATCAGGAGATGGGATTCGATGTCATCGCCTGGGAGGCGCCACAGCATGCCACCCGGCTGGCCGACCGACTGCTGTCGGTGGGCGTGGATGCGGCGCTCGAGGCCGCTGTGCTGCCCGGCTGGATGACCACCAACGAGGCCTTTCCCCTGGTTGAATACGTGCATGCCACACGTAACGGGGCGGATCGCACGCCGATCTCGATGGCGGGATTCGACTGCATGTATGACGAGCGCTATCTCGAGGATCTGTTTGCCTTTCTGGATGCGGTGATCGAACCCGAGGGAGACGTGGACGAGTTCCACATCGGTCGGCGGGAGCGGGAGGATATCGCGCTGCTGGTGCGTGCTTGCGCGCGTGCGCGCAGGGTAGACGGTGAGTTTGTTTATGATCTGAAGGAACACTCGTCCCGCGCGCGGCAAAGACTGTCGTTGGTGCGGACCATCGACACCATCGATGCGCGGCGTACGGCGTTCGCAGCCGTCCACGGCGAACTGGAGGTTGAATACTGGCTGCGGACACTTCGTAACGTATTGCTGCGCGAGAGGTCGGCGTTTGCAGCATTGTTGGCGAACAGCGAGGATGGATACGGAGGCTGGAACCTGGCGTCGCGGAACCTGCGCGACCGCGCGATGGGCGAGACGCTGGTATGGTTGGCAAACGAAGTGTTCCCCGACAGAAAGCTGATCGTATGGGCCGCCACCTATCACAGCGCGGTGGCGGCGGGCGAGCTGGAGGACCCGCGGTGGCCAATGCGCGGTACGGTCTCCATGGGCGACGTCGCCAGGCGGGCGCTTGGAGACAGCTACTACAGCATTGGATGCGTCGCCGGTGAAGGTGCATGGGGACTTGGGAAAGGATATGGACGGATTGAGCCGGCGGGGCCGGATACCCTGGATGGCCTGCTCATGGCGACGGGAATGGAACACAGTTACCTGCCGCTGCGCGGGCTGCCGCCGGTGCACTGGCTACGCGAAAGACTGGTATCACGGCATCTGCGCTACGGAGACACTTCGGGCAGCTGGCCGGATCACCTCGACGGCATTTTCTTCACCCGCACGGAACGGCCCGTTAGCCGTTTGACCCGGCCCCGCTCCAGCCCGGGCTCCAACTAGGTACAGCCGCCCCTCCGCGCTGCCATCAGGGCGAGGGCAGATCAGCGCTATCCCGTGAACGCAGCATGATCTTGCCGGGCCGCTACTGGCCCAGCAGCCCACACCGGACACGCAGGAACTCAGCATCGTGGGCTGCAGCAATGCCGATCCTCGCAGGCGCTTCGGCCTCCCAGGCCGGCCGCCATCAGGATGCCCCTCCCTGCAATCCGGGGGGATCCACATTCCCCGCCCTGCCACTCATACACCAGGAGACACTCTATATAGTGCCCCTGTAGCAGCACATGAAAGACAGCACGCCCGACCGTCAGGCCCTGGTCGCCGAGCTCGCCGCCCGGCACGGGCAGACGTTGCGCCGCTACCTGTCCGACCGCATCCGCAACCGTGCCGATGTGCCTGATCTGGCCCAGGAGGTGTACCTGCGCCTGCTGCGCGTGCAGGACCACGGACACATCCGTAGCGCCGAGGCCTACCTGTTCACCGTGGCCACCAACCTGGTCTATGAGCACACCGTTCGCCAGTCGGCCCGACCGACGGTAGTGACCTTTGATGATGCGGCCTCGGAGCTGTACGCCGCCGATGAGGCTGATCCGGCCGAGCGAGCCGTGGTCGGGCAGCGCTTCGAGGCGCTGGAACGGGTGATCGGCCGGCTTACGCCGAAGACGCGCACCGTGTTGCTGCTGCACCGGCGCGAGGGCATGACGCTGGAAGAAATCGCCCGGCGGCTGGGCATTTCGCGCAACGTGGTGAAGAAACACATCGCCAAGGCATTGTTGTACTGCCGGAAGAACCTGAGGAAGGAGTAGGCGGGGCATGAACCAGCAAATTCAAGAGGAAGCCTGCGACTGGTTTGTCCGCATGCGCGATGCGCAGGGCGGTACCGGTGGCGCTGCTGACGCGGCCGCTCAGAGCGCCCTGCTGTCCTGGCTGCGGCGCTCGCCTGACCATGTTGCGGCCTATCTGGACGTTGCGGCAATCTGGCGGGAAGCGGCGCACGTCGACGTCGATGCCCATCTCGATATGGCCACCCGCCTGGCGGCGGCGCGCAACGATGACGACATTACGGAACTGCGGCCACTGGCATCGCATCTGGTGTCGGCGCGCTCCACCGGCAGGGCCTATGGGCGCCTGGCTATCGCGGCCACCGTGTTACTGGCGCTGGGCGCTGCCTGGTTTCTGGTGCCGGCGCAGTGGACGGCTCCCCGCTATGCCACGCAGCTCGGGGAGCTGCGTTCCATCAAGCTCGACGATGGATCCACCATCGAGCTCAACTCCAGTTCGCGGATCAGGGTGGCGTACACGGAGCGCGAGCGCAGGATTGAATTGCTGGAGGGACAGGCGTTGTTCCGGGCGGCGAAGGATCCCGGCCGACCCTTCATTGTCGATGCCGGCGCCTCGGTGCGGGCGGTGGGCACGGTGTTTGATGTGTACCGCCGCAGCAAGGATGCGGTGGTGACCGTGGTGGAGGGTTCGGTGGCCATCCTGCCGCCCGATGCCGCCGGTGGCGGGGAGGGCGCGACGCTGCTGACCGCCGGCAAGCAGGCCATTGTTGAACGCAGCGCGCCCATTCAGCCGAAGCCCGTCAATGTCTCGGCGGCGACGGCCTGGACGCAGCGGCAACTCATGTTCGAGTTCACGCCGCTGGCGGAGGTTGTCGGGGAGTTCAATCGCTACAACGCCCGCAAGCTGCAGGTCGAAGGTGAGGCGCTGCGTGCGTTCAAAGTCAGCGCCATCTTTGTTTCCACCGATCCGGCTGTGCTGGTGAAGTTCCTGCGTGAGCTGCCGGCGGTCGAGGTGGTCGAGACGGACGCATCAATTCTGATCCGCTCCGGGAATGACTGAGGCGTTGGGGGGATCCATTATTTTGTGCGGCGACTCATACACGGCATAACCATGACCCGCGAGGGGATTCTTATGCGCACCGCCATCGTTACTGCCGCTCTTTGTGTCCTTGTAGCGGCCTCCAGTTTCGCCAATGCCCAGGAGGCGGTCCGCCGCAACACCGTGATTCCGGCGCAGGAGCTGGCGACGGCGCTGCAATCTCTGGTCAAGGCGCGCAAGTTCCAGATCGTGTATTCCTCCGAACTGCTGGCGAATCGCCGCAGTCGCGGCGCCAGTGGCGAGCTGACCATGGACGAGGCGCTGCGGCAGCTGCTCAGCGGCACCGGGCTGACATTCCGCTATCTCGACGATGCGACGGTGACGATTGTGCCGGCGTCCGAGAGTGCGGCCACCAACGCAGATTCCGCCGGAAGCGGAATGCCTGACGCCGCCGGACGGGTGCACACCTCCGCATTCAGGCTGGCGCGCGCGGCAGCGCAGATCACTGAACAGGCAGAAGAGGTTGCAAAGTCCGCTGACAGCAGGACGCGGGTTGCTGATGAGCGCTCTGACAAGGGCATTCCCGAGATCCTGGTCAAAGGTGCCCGCACCTCCAACACCGACATCCGCCGCACCGAGGACGATGTGCAGCCCTACGTGGTGTTTGACGCAGAGGAAATCAGCAGGT
Organism: Gammaproteobacteria bacterium; assembly: GCA_021773365.1. Classification (GTDB taxonomy): domain Bacteria; phylum Pseudomonadota; class Gammaproteobacteria; order Steroidobacterales; family Steroidobacteraceae; genus JAJFKF01. Next base: position 53,917 of record JAJFKF010000017.1, read on the forward strand.
CCATGGTGCCGGACCTGGAGACATTCCTGAAAACCCGCCTGCCGATGAATCAGGTGCGCACGGTTCAAGCCCAGGATCAGGATTCCCTGCGCGGCAATCAGAGCACCATCAATCTCAGGGGCCTGGGCGCCGAGGAGACATTGGTCCTGGTTGACGGGCGACGCATGCCGGCGGTGGGCGGTGCGCAGGGTGAGTACTACTACCAGCCGGATATCAACGGTATCCCGCTGTCGGCCGTGGAGCGCATCGAGATTCTGCCGTCCACGGCGGGGGGTATCTACGGTGGCGGGGCCACCGGCGGCGTGGTCAACATCATCCTCAAGCGCAACTATTCCGACCTTGAAGTCAGTGCCCGCTACGACGGCACTTTCGCCGGAGGCGGTGCCGAGCGCCGCGTGGATATGACTGCGGGGTTCACCCTGGAGGGCGGGCGCACCAGCGTGATGCTCGTGGCGAGCCACCGCGACGCCAATCCGCTGTACGTTGGAGACCGGGACTTTGCCGTCCGCTCGCGCAGGCTGCAGGAACACAATGATCCGGACGGGTTTTTGCTGGCCAACAGGCCGCTGCGCGGCTACACCACTAATATCAAGAGTGTCAGTGGTCGCGATCTGGTGCTGCTCGAAGGCATGCGTTCGCTGGATTCACCCATCGCTCATGTGCCAGTGGGCTATTCTGGTACGGAGAACGACCGCGGAGCAATTTTCTCCAGCACCGCCGGCCGCTACAACCTCGATCTGGCCGACGACATCGCCGGCAGGGGGTTCTCGCTGACCAGCGCGCCGACGGTGCGTTCGGCGGTGCTCAGTCTGCGGCGCGACTTCGGCCGCCGGGTTGAAGCTTTTCTGGATGCGTCTCGCTACGACACCCGCTCGCTGCGGTCGGGCGGCTACACCGCAGCCAACTCCACGATATTCAGGTTGCCTGCCGGGCAGAATAATCCTTTCACCGAGCCGGTGTATCTGAATGTGCCGGTACCCGGCTACGATGCCGACCGGCTCCAGACCCGTTCCCGGTCCGTGACCGAGCAGCTCAGTGGCGGGCTCATCGTACGTTTGCCGCGCCAATGGATGGTGCAGGGTGAGTATGCCTGGGGTCGTTCGACTTTCTCCTACGGAGAGCCGCGCACCTTCCTTTCGCCGGATGGCATGGCCGCCTTTATTGACGGCCGACTCGACCCGTTTCGCGACGTCAACGACTATCCGTTGGACCTGTCCACCTATTACCCGGATGATCCTGGTGAGCCGGTAATGAGTACGGCGCGCACGCCCACTGTGCATGAAGACGCCACCTTGCGGGTGGCCGGTCCGCTGCTGCGCGCGCCGGGCGGGCCGCTGAGACTGGCGGCGTTGATGGAGCGGCGCGAACAAAGTTCAGATGACTCCGTGCTGGCCTTCTACTCTCCCGGTTTGGTCGAGCCCACGTACTACTATTTCGCCGCCAGGCTGGAGAGCACAGTCAGCGCGTATTCGGAACTGACCGTGCCTCTGGTTTCTGCGGTCAACGCGCACGCGGGTCTGCGCGGCCTTGACCTGCAGGCATCCTATCGCTATGACCGGACCAGGACGCATACGCTGCCGTCAGACTCCCGGCTTGTAGTTGTGCCCTCTCGCGAGGGCCCATTTCCGGAAATCTCTTCGGAAACCACCACGGTTTCCGGGAATCAGTACACGTTCGGATTTCGCTATTTGCCCGCCGGGAACCTGGCGCTGCGTATGAGTTATGGCGTGGGCATCCTGCCGCCTTCCGCATGGCAGGCCTCGCCCTCGGATCTGCAGCCGTTTATTCTGAATTACTTTGGTTTGACAGATCCCAAGCGCGATGGGGAGCTCATTACCGATGCAACCGTGCAGGACCTGACGACCTTTGGCAGCGTGCTGCTGCGACCAGAGCACTCGCGCAGCTGGTCCGCGGGGATAGTATTGACGCCGGATATGCTGCCGGGCTTCAGGCTGTCGGTCGACTATACGCGTATTGAAAAAACCGATGAGATCACCCTGCTGGACAATCAGACTATTGTCGATCTGGAAGACGAGTTTCCAGGTCGCGTGCTGCGTCATCCGTTGACGCCGGAGGACGAGGTAGCGGGATTTACGGTTGGCGTCATCCGGGCGTTGAGCTTCGGCAACGTCAACCTTGCCAACAGCCTGACCGAGGCCTTCGATGTTCAGGCCGACTATGGCTGGAGCACGCGCTTCGGAGATTTCGCGGCCAATGTGATTGCTACCGTCCAGCCGCGCTACCGTCAGCAGGCGACGCTCGACAGCGAGACGCTGGACACGGTCGGGTACAGCGACGGTCCGCTGAAATGGCGGATCAACGCGGGCGTACAGTGGGCTCGTGGGCCGTTGAGCCTGGGCTGGAACATGCAGTACTACGATGCATCACGGATCTATTCCACCACCTCTTTCGAATCCACCCGTACACGGGCGGTCAACGGCCAGGGCTCGGCATGGATACCCACGCAGAGCTATCACGATGTGTTCGGGCGGTATCGCTTCGGTGACTCGACGGGTTTTGCAGGTGGTTTGCTGGAGAACACCGAGCTGCTGATCTCCGTGCAGAATGTCTTCAACGACAGTCCGCCCATTCTGGCCAATGGTATTTCCTCCATCTTCAACGGCTACAGTACCGACGGCGATCCGCGCCTGCGGCGCTACTCGATCTCGTTCACCAAGCGATTCGGTCTGAAGTCGGGCCGGTAGCAAGCCGTGTATCGGGGGAGCGTCATGAGTATCCATTCCGTCGTCCGTCGCGCTGTGGCTGGGCTGCTGCTTGCATTGTGTGCTGTCGGGGTCCAGGCGGCCGAGTCGTCAAGTTCCGGCGTGGATGAGAACCCGAAGGGCACGCCGGAAATGCTTGTCAAAGGCGCGCGCAGTTCCAATACCGACATTCGTCGCACCGAAGACGACGTACAGCCCTATGTGGTGTTCGATACCGAGGACATCGAGCTTTCGATGGCGCCGGACCTGCAGACCTTTCTCAAGACGCGCCTGCCGATGAATCAGGTGACCACCAGCGAATCGCAGAACCTGAGCGGGATACGCAGCACCAGCACCGTCGACCTGCGCGGACTGGGCGAGGATCAGACGCTGATCCTGGTAAACGGCCGGCGCATGCCCGGGATCAGCAGTGGCAGCGACTTCAGCCAACCGGATATCAACGGCATCCCGCTGTCGGCCGTCGAGCGCATTGAGGTATTGCCGTCCACCGCCGGCGGAATCTATGGTGGCGGGGCGACCGGCGGTGTGCTCAATATCATTCTCAAGCGCGACTATTCGGATATGGAACTGACCGTGCGCTACGACGGCACTTTCGCCGGCGGCGGCGCTCAGCGGCGCGTGGATGCTGTTGGCGGGTTCGCCCTGGAGGAGGGGCGCTCCACCGTGATGCTCATGGCCAGCTACCAGGATGCCAATCCGCTGTACGTGGGTGACCGTGATTTCGCCGCTCGTGCCCGTGCACTGCAGGATGACAACGACCGTGGCGCGTTCACCGCACAGGACGATCCGATACACGGCTATACCACCAACATCAGGAGCGTCAGCGGCAATGAGCTGATATTGCGCGAAGGCATGCGCTCACTGGGCTGGGCCACCGCGCATGTACCCCTGGGCTACGCGGGTCCGTCCCTGGATGGGGGCGCGGTGTTCGCCGGTACCGCCGGACGCTACAACGTCGATCTGGCCGATGATCTGATCGGTAATCGGCTTTCCTTGATCGCGGCGCCCACCGTGCGTTCACTGGCCGTCAACATCAGACGCGAGTTCACCGAACGGCTGGAGCTGTTCGTTGACGCCTCTCGCTATGACAATCGCTCACTGCGGCTGGGCAGCGGGCCCAACGCCGATACGCTGATTACCCTGCCCGAGGGACCGAACAATCCATTCACCGAGGCGGTGCAGCTGTCGATACCGTTCCCGAACTACGATGTGACGCGCCTGCCCACCCGCTCGGAGTCGCGCACCGAACAGATCAGTGGCGGTTTCATTGTCCGCCTGCCGCGCGCATGGACACTGCACGGCGAGTACAGCTGGAGCGAGTCAACCTTCGCCTACAGCCACCCGACCGCGCTGCTGACCGCAGATGGAAGGGCGTCGCTGACCGATGGCCGGCTCGATCCGTTGAGCGACGTCAATGCCTATCCGCTGGAACTATCGGCGTACTACCCCCAGGCGGCATGGGAGCGGGCAATCGTCGAGTCGGAGTATCCGACGCAACTGCAAAACACGACACTGCGCGTGGCCGGCCCGTTGCTGCAGCTTCCCGGCGGCGCGCTGCGGCTGGCGGCCGTGCTGGAGAATCGCGAGCAATATACCGGTGACCAGGTGCAGACCGGCTATGGCGCGGGAAGCACTGAACCGACTTATACCTACCATGCCGAGATCGGTGCGGCCACTGAGAGCGTGTATACCGAGCTGACCGCGCCACTGGTGTCAGCGGACAACGGCCGGGCTGGACTGCGTGAACTGGATCTGCAGGCTTCGTATCGTCGTGATGAGATAAAGACCCGCACCCGGCCCCTTGGTGAGGGCACCTTGATCGTGCCATCCGCCGACGGGCCGTTCCCGGATGTGCCCTTTCAGACAAACAAGGTGACTGGCAATCAGTACACGCTTGGGTTTCGCTACGTTCCGGCAACGGATGTCACACTGCGTCTCAGCTATGGTGAAGGCATACTGCCACCCAGGCCAATACAGCTCTCGGAGGTTTCGTATCCGGCATTTTTCGTGAGCTTTCTCGGGTTGACCGATCCCAAGCGTGGTGGAACATTTGTCAGCGGCGCGACCGTGGAGAGCTTCACATTGCTCGGCAGCTTGCAGCTTCTCCCGGAGCAATCACAAAGCTGGTCCGGCGGGATCATCCTCACGCCGCAGAGTGTGCCGGGTCTGCGGTTGTCCGTCGACTACACGCGTATCGACAAGACGGATGAAGTCACCGCTCTCGCAAACCAGAGCTACCTGGATCTGGAAGACAGCTTTCCGGGCTATGTAGTGCGCAATCCGCTGACACCGCAGGATGAGGCGCTGGGCTATACCGGCGGTACGATCCGTGAGCTCAACACCGGCAACGTCAACATCGCACACAGTCTGGTGGAGGCCTACGATTTCCAGGTCGACTATGCCTGGGATACGCGCCTCGGTGAATTCGCGGCCCATGCCATTGCAACGTGTCAGACCTCGCTTCGGCAGCAGGCCACGCCCGGTGCGCAGGAGTTTGACAAGGTCGGCTACGGCGATGGTCCCTTGAAGTGGCGTCTCAATGCCGGTTTGCGCTGGAATCTCGGCGCTCTGAGCGTCGGCTGGAATATGCAGTACTACGACGCCAGCCGGGTCTATGCATCGACGGCCTCGGCATCGAGCCGTGCCGCCAGTATCCTTGGTCAGGGGGCTGAGACGATTCCCACGCAGAGCTACCACGACGTATTCGCGCGCTATCGCTTCGGGGCGCTTTCCGGGTTCGGGCGCGGACTGCTGGACAATGCCGAGCTGCTGATTTCAGTCCAGAATGTCCTCGATGACAGTCCGCCGATTATCGCCAGCGCCAGTTCGTATTTCTTTGGCGGCTACAGCCCGCTTGGGGACGCGCGCCTGCGGCGCTATTCGATCGCCTTTACCACGCGCTTCGGTCTCTGAAGCCGCTGCGCTATGTTTCGTCGGCACGCGCGCCCTCTGCCTCCTGCGGGCCACGAAGCTCCTGCAGCGGACGGATGCCGTGGAGGCGTCGTTCTTCATCGCTGACGGCCGACTCATCCACCGGCGCCAGTAGCCGCCGGCCGTCCTTCGACAACGTATACTGCGTTCCATACCATTGCGGCCGTCCACGGTATCTCATGTACCGATCCCAGCTGGCGGCCACCATCCATCGCGCCAGCCTGTGGTCCGGATCCGCTGCCGCGCTGACCACCGCCAATCCGTGGGCCAGCCGGTAGTCACCGGCATCAGAGCCATGTTGAAAAATCATGGCCGCATGCAGAAAGTCCCGGGAAGTACGCAGGTCACCGGCGCGCAGTATCTCCAACATCTCCTCGCGCCGATCCGCATCGTTGACACGCAATTGCGCCGCCTGCTCGGCAGGCAAGCTATGCAGGCCGTCAGCCGTCAGGGCGTGGCGCTCCGCCTGATCCTGACGGTACAGCTCCGCGGCGCGGGCATTGTCACTACTGCGTGCCTCGCCGGCCCAGCCATGGATGACTACCATGCTGAACATCACCGCAAGAACCGTCGCCGGCACGATAACTCTTCCACACATGCGCATATCGCCGCTCCTAGTCGAAGCTGTGCGCAACCTGGACGCGGAAGTACCGGCCCCGCAGGTCGTGGAAAGAAGTGTTGACGATACGCTGATAGGTCAGATCGAAGGGAGGCTGCTTGTCGAACAGGTTGCTGATGGCAACATACAGACGCGTCTTGTCGGTGAGCTGAAGGCTGCTGGTCCAGTTAACGGTAGTGAACGACCCGATACGGCAGGCGCTGGGAAAAGCCTGTTCGTACAGGCACGCAGACAGGGAGCTCTCCGCCTGCTTGAACGAGTCCGTATAGCTGACGCTTAATGTCGTCGACAGGGCGCTGCGGCCCAGCGTGATCGCGCTGGTGCTCCGCCAGCGTGGGTTGTTGTAGTACCCTGCCACCGACGATACCGCCGATACATTGGATGCACGTTTGTCATGCTCCGCAATGTGGGTCGCATCCAGGCTCGCCCGCAGCCATGATTGTCCGCCGATGCGCCACTGGTACTGCAGCCCGAAATCAGCGCCGCGCACCCGCGTATTGCCGATATTCAGATAGCGCAGATCCAGAAAAGTGACCGGACCGGGCAGACCGGGAACATCCGGGGGGCCGCGCTCAATACGGCCCGGGTACAACGCCTCATTGGCGAAGAGGAACGCCGGCGATGGACGACCGATTTCCTCATCGCGCTCAATTTCAAAGAAATCCAGCGACAGTTTCAATCCCTCGGTCGGGCGCAACAGCACCCCAAGATAGGTGCTGTTCGAATGCTCTGATTTCAGATCAGGGTTGGCCCCGTTGATCCCGTCCACGCGCAGACAATCGGTCTGGGCGCCGGTTACTGGACAACGTACGGGGTCAAACGTACTCACCAATGTCGTGCCGAAAGACTCCAACGAGGTTTCAAACATGGACGGTGCGCGAAACCCCTCGTCATATCCGGCACGCACTGACAGCCATTCGGTCGGCTCGAAGCTGATCGCAGCCTTCAGAGTCAGCGCCGATCCAGGGTCGCGCGTAGCCTGCCTGGCCTTGCTGTAGGCGTCATAGCGCGCGGCGAGCTGCAGTGACGATCTTGTGGTCAACGGAACTCCCACCTCTCCGAATGCGGAGCTGATGGTGCGTGAGTCAACCACGTCGCGCACGATCACGATGTCCACGTACTCGCGCGCATCCAGGCCATCGTCTGAGGCCAGATCGATCTCCTCGCGGCGAAATTCAGCGCCGATCGCCACCTCCGCCTGACCGGCAGGAAGGTCGAACAAGGCTCTGCTGGTACTGAAGTCTGCGCCCAGCAGCGTTGCCCGGCTGGTGTTCTCGAATGGCGGAGCGAGTCGCTCGCGTTGCGCGTTGTCGAGTACGGAGGGTTTTAGTGGATAGGCAGGCGGGATGAGGCCGAGAACGGAATACAGAAGTTCCTCGGTGCGCACAACATTTTCGTATCGTTGCGTGGCATCGCCCTGGTTCCAGGTGCCGGACATATCCCAGGACCATCCCGCCGCTTCTCCGCGTACGCCGGCGACCGCGCGATAGTTGGCAGAGGTCACCTCCAGGACTCGCCTGCCGAACTCGGTTGCAACATACATCCCAAAGGCCAGCGGCTCGGTATCCGAACCCGGGAAGGTGTAGGTCGCCGGGTAGACGCCGCTCTGCAGTTCCGTCGACGCCAGGCCGACAAACATATCCGTTTGTGAGGAACTTACCTGCGTGTCATCTTGCGAATAGCTGAGCTCAGAGTACAGCACCGCCGGTCCGCGCAGCCATGAGCCGCTGAGAAACATGGAAGTGCTTCCCCGGTCGGCGAGGGCTGCGGTATCCCGGTTCTGATCATGCGTACACGTTCCGTCAGCACGCAGCGCACCCGGTGGGCAGGGGAATACCGTGCCGAGGTATGCGCCGGTCAATGTTGAAACATTTACGCTGTTGCTGCCCGGCAGGCGGAAATCATCCAGACCGAAGCGCCGTAGATCCGAACTTCGGGTGATGTCCCGGTCAGCGAAATCGAAACCGTCCACCGAGCGATGTTCAAGATTCAGCAGCAGATTATAGCCATCCGCCTCGAGATGCCCCTTCCCGATAAGGCCGGAGAACGTGCCGCCCAGTGAATCTCCATGTCCTGACACACCCGCTTCGGCATGAATGTCCGCCCCGTCATAGCTGGCCTTGAGAATCACGTTGATTACCCCGGATATCGCATCCGAGCCGTACATGGCCGACGCGCCGCTCTTCAGCACCTCAATACGCTCGATGGCGCCGAAGGGCAGACTGTCGAGATTGACGAATGCCGAAGTCGTTCCCGAGGCATAGCCGTAAGTCACCACCCGGCGGCCGTTCAGCAGCACCAGGGTGGAACCCACGCCAAGTCCCCGCAGGTTCGCCCCGGTGGCACCCACGACGGCGTCTCCGCTACCACCCAAGGCTGTACTGCCAGTCGCCGCACCGCCATTGGCAATACCGCTGGATGCCGGAAGGCGCTGCAGGGCCTCCGCAATGGAGCTGATACCGGCTTCGCGCATCTCGTCGGCGGTGATCACCTGCACGGTGGACATGCCTTCGAAGCGGCTACCCAGCCGCGTGCCAGTCACCACGAGCTCCTGCGAGGATGGTCTGCCGCCGTCAGTCTTCTGTAGCTCCTCGGTTCTTGCTGTTTCGTCGCCGCTGGCTTGCGCCAGAGACATGTCGTTCGCTGGTTGCAACCGCACCGATGGTGCGCCGGAGGGTTGTTCAGCTGGTGCGGCGGCACGCCTGGGCCGAATTGCCACGGTGCTGTCATTCAGAAACTCATAGGCCAGAGATGTACCGATGAGTAGCTTGCGGAGCGCTGCCTGCGGGGTGAACTCACCGGCCACGCGAGGGGTGATGACATGGACACCGTCGGTCCAGTCGATCACTACCTGCAAGCCTGACTGGCGGGCAAAGACATTCAGCGCATCGCTGATCGGCTGGGCATCGATTTGAAATTCCCGGCTGGCTTCCTCCGCAGAGGCGATACCGCCCAGTCCGCACAGCGCCATCGCGCCAACACACACCATGGTCATATTCAGCAGCTTCATATGGCCTATCCTCTTTCATGCTTCGTCGGGTTGCCACCGCGACAGTCGCGGCGGTTGCGCCCGATCAATCGATGCCATATAAGAAGCTGCTGAAGCGCAAAGTGATTACACGCCACTACGCTGTAATCAGTTTTCCTCCTCGGGCGCTCTTATAGAGGTATGCGGGATCGATCATCGATGCGGCAGCATCGCCCCAGACACGTGAGCCATGGCGACAGCAGTGGCCTGGCAGCCCTTGCGCTGAAGCAGTTCAGTGCAGGACTGCAGCGCTACCTGCTGCGCCGCACCCGCGGCCGCCAGGATGCAGAGGATCTGGCTCAGGAGATATATCTGCGCCTGCTGCGCGTCGGTGACGCCTCCCAGATCAAATGCCCCCAAGCATACGTCTATCGCGTTGCAGTCAATGTATTGAACGAGTTCAATCTACATCAGCAGCGCGGCGCGGTAGCTTATGACTCGCTCGCCATAGCGGAAACCGACCTGCCGGCCGATGAGATAGACTCGCCCGAGGAGGTCTACGAACGCCGCCGCCTGCAGCAGCGACTTGCGGCCATGGTTGAGCAGCTCTCACCCATGCAAAAAGCGGTATTCTTGCTGGCCAAGCACCGCGACATGTCGCATGCGGATATCGCCGCGCACCTCGGCATCTCCATCAATACGGCCAGAGTGCACCTGCATCGCGCCATCTGTCATTGCCGCCGGGCGCTCGCTGAAGACGGTGAGCTGCGCCACGACGGTCAACGGGGTCGTTCATGAAGACCTATCGCGAAGAAGCCTCACGACAACTGACCACCGAGCAGGCCGCACAATGGCTTTGTGATCTGCGTAGCGACGGCGGCAGTACAATCGATCGAGCGGCATTTTTCTCCTGGCTGAGACAATCGCCTCGGCATGTGGAGGAATTTCTGCTGGCCACCTCGGTCTGGAAAGCCTTCGATGGCGCCGACCCGATCAGCGATGAGGGGCTTGGGCAGGCCGTGGCAGCGGCGAAAGCATCAGGTGACACCGAGACTGTGGTCACGCTGCCGGCAGCCTCCAACGCCCGGCGATCGAGGAATCAAGGTTGGCGGCGACTGGGCTGGGCGATCGCCGCTGTAGTGATCGCTGCCTGTGCTTTGGCCTGGTGGGTACCCGGCCTTGAAAAGGCGAGCATCTATACCACCGCGGTCGGCGAGCAGCGCGCGGTGCGGCTGGCTGATGGCTCCGTTCTGTATCTGAACACCGCATCCCGCGTCGAGGTTCACTACGAGGATCACGAGCGGCGAATGAACCTCATAGCTGGAGAAGCCCTGTTTGTTGTTGCGCATCAGCCAAACCGCCCGTTTCGGGTAATGGCAGGTCCGGCGATGATCGAGGCGCTGGGGACGCAGTTCAACGTGCGCCGGCACACTGACAACACCCGGATAGTCGTACTGGAGGGCAAGATCAGGATTGTTGCGGATGCGCCTGAGGCACTCACGGACGGAGAAGCCGTCACGCCCCGCAACGCCCACTCCGAAATATCACTCGGCATGGGTGAAACAGCCATGGTCGGCGGCGATGGGCGGATCACCACTGGTAACAGTCCGGAGAGCGCCGTCGCCACCGTCTGGCGTGAACGGCGCCTGGTCTTTCGTGGGGAGCGTCTTGAGGACATTGCCGCGGAGTTCAATCGCTACAACTTGCGCAAAATGGAAGTGGTGGGGAAATCAGCCAGGAACAAACGCCTGGCAGGCACATTCAACGCCGATGATCCCGCGTCGCTGGCGCTGTTCTTGAGAAAATACGACGAATTGTCGGTGGAAGCTACCGCGGAAGCCTTCATCGTGCGCGACCGTTGAGGCGCTTGTATTGTGAAGCGCATTACTGCCCGATCAGCCGCAAGACCCGCTGATAGTTCGTCAGACGAGCAGGACCGGGCGCTGCTGGCCGCGCTGTCACAACGCTTCCGCGGTGTACTGATGCGCTATTTTGAGCGCCACCTGCGTGAATCGGCGGACGTGGAAGACATGGTGCAGGAGGTGTTCATGCGCCTGTTGCGCCGGCGCGATCTGGTTGCCATCAATCGGCAGGAAGGCTATCTGTTCGAAACTGCGGCCAGTGTCATGCGCGACCGGGCCCGGCGGCGTGCAGTGCGTCATGCGCAGTCGCATGAACGCTACGAGGAATCCGTGCACGCTGTTGAGGATGTATCGCTGGAGCGCGTCTCTATGGATACGGAGGCCCTGCAGATGCTGGCGCGTGCGCTGCAGGAACTGCCCGAGCGGACCCGAATGGTTTTTGTGCTGCACCGGATGGAAGAGCTGCGCCAGAGTGAGATCGCGCGGCGGCTCGGTATCTCCGTCAGCGCGGTGGAGAAACACATGATCAAGGCCATGGCCTATCTGATGGACAGCGTCGGAATCAGCGGACCTCGGCAGTCATGAGCCTCGATTCCACTTCCAATGCCGGTCCGGGTCTGACAGAAATCGCCGCACAGTGGCTGCTGCGCGAGCAGGGTGCTGGATTGAGCGAGCGCAAGCGTGAGCAGCGCGATGCGTGGCTGGAGCAAAGTCCGTCTCATCGCGCCGCCTATGATCGGGCGCGGGCGGTGTGGGATCTGAGCGGACAGGCCGCCGGCGAACAGGAATTGCGCGCCATGCGCGCTGACGCCCTGGCCGCTCGTCCCCGGCGCCGCCGCCGTTTCCTCGCCGATGTCCTTGCGGCCGGTTTCGTTGCCGCCGCGTTCGGATTGGGTGGGTGGTACCTGATCGGCCACTGGAGCGAGCTGACGCAGCAGTGGCGCTGGGCGGGGCTGGGCGAGTATCGGGCCAGGTACAGCACCGCGGTGGGCGAGCGCCTGACCACGACGCTGCTCGATGGCTCCAGTGTTTCGCTGAATACAGGTAGTGATCTGGCCGTTGACTTTTCGAGTACCGAGCGGCGTATCTACCTGCGCCGCGGGCAGGCATTCTTCGAAGTCAAACGCAACGCGCGGCGGCCGTTTGTGGTTATTGCCGGCGATCGGCGCATCAAGGCGCTGGGCACGTCCTTCGATGTGCGCGTGGATGACGGGCGGGTGCAGGTATTGCTGCTGGATGGTCGGGTTGCCGTGGACCGTCCCAACGCGCCCGGTGGCACCGTCGAACTCACGCCCGGTGAGCGGCTCACCGCGGCCTCGGCTGCCCCGGCCCGGATCCAGGCCGCCGATATGGAGCGGCTGACGAGCTGGCACAGTGGTCGACTGGTTTTTCAGGATCAGTCGTTGGCCGATACGGTGGCCGAGTTGAACCGTTACACACGGGAGACGATGCGGATCGACGATCCGCGGGTGGGCGCGCTGCGTGTCAGCGCGGTTTTCCGCATTTCCCAGGCGGACCGTTTCGCCCGCTCAATGACCGAATTGTTTCCGCTCATTGCCGTTCAGCAACCGGACGGCACTCTGAAGCTGAAATTCTCCACGCCCGTAGGTGAGGATTGAGCGAGCCCTTGCGTCCCTGAGGTACCGGCGCGGCTATCGACGTGGTCGGGCCAGATAACCAGAAGGGAGCAGTCATGCCGAAGTCCAGACTTGCAGGGTCGGTGCCATGCGCGCTGGCGCTCTGTGGATTCTTTGTCTGCGCAGCAGTCGCGGCGCAGTCCGTGCAGTCGCCAGCATCCGCAACTGGTGATACCAGCCGTTTCGATATTCCCGCGCAGGATATGGGTACCGCACTGACGTTGTTCGGCGAGCAAAGTGATCGCGAGATAGTCTTTTCCCCTGAGACGACCCGTGAGAAGAGTGCGCCGGCGGTGGTCGGTGAGATGTCCTCGCTGCGTGCGCTGGAACGCATCCTAACCGGTTCCGGATTGACCTATCGGGTGACCGAGGACGGTACGATCGTGGTGCTGTCCGGCGCCCCGCGAGAGAGCGGGTCGGCGCGGGTTCCGCATGCGCTGAGCCTGGCCGAACGCGCGTCCGGGGCCTCCGTCGGCGATGCGCGGCGGCGTTCGCAGGCGGTGGATGGCTCGCACGGGCAGCCCCCGCCTGCGGACGATGCCGCCGCCGTGGAAGCGGCCGGTACGCCGGAGATACTCGTCAAGGGCGCGCGCACGCTGAACACCGACATCAAGCGTTCCGAGGATGCGCCGCAGCCTTACGTGGTGTTCGAGCGCCAGGCGATCGAAGGTTCGCAGGCCGTCAACCTGGAAGAGTTCCTGCGCACGCGGCTGCCGATGAACACCAGCGCGGGCAGTATTGGCCAGAACCCCGGCACTGCCAGCACCGTCTCCAGCATCAACCTGCGCGGACTGGGTGCGAATCAGACGCTGATCCTGGTCGACGGCCGGCGCATGCCCGGCGTGGGGGAAACCGGTGCAACCACCCAGGCGGATATCAACGGCATTCCGCTGGCCGCCGTGGAACGTATCGAAGTACTGCCCTCCACGGCCGGGGGCATCTACGGCGGCAGCGCCACAGGAGGGGTGATCAACATCGTGCTGCGACGCGACTACGAGGGGCTGGAAGCCACGGCCACCTATGCCAATACCTTCGATGCGGATGCCGCTTCGATGCGTCTGGATATCAGCGCCGGCTTCAGTCTGGAGGAAGGCCGCACGCGAGTGATGTTCAACGGCGCCTATACCGATGCCCATACGCTGCGCCTCGGCGATCGCGATTTCACACGCCGGGGCATTGCCTTGCAGTTGAAGAACAACAGGGATGCCATCGAGGGCGCGAGTTATCCGCCGCTGGGCGCCACGGTGAACATCCGCAGCACTGGCGGTGACCTGGTGCTCGATGACATCTATGGAGGTGCCGCCCTGGGCAAGGCGTTTACCCATGTGCCGCTGGGCTATGCCGGCCCGGCTTCGGACAACGGTGCGGCATTGGTGGCCAATGCCGGCATGTACAACCTCGATCTTCCCCATGATCTGAACGGCGAGCAATTGGGGTTGCTGGCGGCGCCCGAAACGCATTCCTTTGCCATAAACATGCGGCGCGAGTTCGGTGAACGTGTCGAGGCGTTCATCGATCTCTCGCGGCTGGGCAACGAGGGGACCTCCTACAACGCCGGCATTCCCAACGTGGTTTTCGATCTGCCTGAAGACTCGCCCGGCAATCCGTTCCAGCAGCCGATCAATGTGCGCTTCCCCGTGCCGAACCTGGCCTTCGAGGCGCGCAGCAAATCGACGGTGCTGCGAGTCGCGGGCGGCTTGCTGGCGCGGCTGCCGTTTCGCTGGACGGGGGAAGTGGACTATGGCTGGAGCCGCTCCCGCTTCGAACGGGTGAGCACCAACTCGGCGATCGACGATGCCGGCATCGCTGCGCTGGAAAGCGGTTTACCGTCGGCGGACGGCAGGCCGGCGCTGAACGTGCTGCAGGAGGGCAATACCTTTCCGATCGACTTCTCGCCCTACCTGCTGCCCTCGCCCAACTGGTTCCGCGGACCCTACGACACGGTGCTGAAGGATGCCACGTTGCGCCTGTCCGGTCCGACCGTGCAGTTGTCAGGTGGACCGCTGATGTTGTCCGTGCTGGCCGCTCACCGCCAGGAAGATCTCGAGCGCTCCTTCTATCAGACAATCAACTATGGGGATGCAACGCCGGTCTACCAGTTCTATCCGCAGCGCTCGCAGCAGGTCAGGTCCTACTACATGGAAGGGCGCCTGCCGCTGATCTCCGCGCGCAACGCGCGGACCTGGGTGCGCGAACTGGAGGTGCAGGCCTCGGTGCGTCGCGATGAGTACAAGACCATCAGCGATGGGCAATCGGGTTACGAAGTGAGCTCGATCGACGGGCCGTTTCCGATGCTTGAATATGCCACCAACCGCCTGTCCTCGAACGACTACACGCTGGGCGTGCGCTTCTCTCCGCTTCCGGACGTGACCCTGCGCGCCAGCTATGGCACCGGATTCCTGCCACCAGCGGTTACGCAGATTGCCCCAAACGAGATTCTGTTTCCCTTCTCGCTGGGGCTTGATCCGCAGCGCGGCAACACCAGTATGTTCGTTGGCGTGCCGTTTCGGTATGTTTTCGGTGGCAACCCGGACCTCAAACCGGAAACCTCCGAGAGTTGGTCGGCGGGCGTGATCTTCACGCCGGACTCAATTCCCGGCCTGCGCTTCTCGGCTGACTACACTCGTATCGAGAAGCGCGATGAAATTCAAACGCCCAACCCGTCGTTTCTGTTGGCCAACGAGGACAATCTGCCGGGCCGCATCGAGCGGGGGGATAACCTGGCGAGTGACCCGGACGGCTGGGCCGGTCCGATAACTCGCGTCGATGCGAGCTTCCTGAATATCGCGTCCACTTTTGTCGAGGCCTATGATTTCCAGCTCGACTACGACATGCAGACCGAGCGCCATGGCGGATTTCACTGGTATGCCATCGCCACTTGGGAGCCGCGCTACGAGAATCGGGTGTTGCCGGGGATGCCGCTGGTCGAAAGAGTGGGGTTCAACGATGGACCGCTGGAGTGGCGAGGCAACTTCGGCCTGAACTGGGATCGCGGAGCGTTGTCGGTGGGCTGGAATGCGCAGTACTACGCTTCGTACCTCGTGTATCCAGCCGGGTCCTCGTTTGGCGCGGCCGAAGCGGCGTCACTCAATCAGGGTTCCCCCAGGGTGCCGTTGCAGATCTATCATGATCTGATGCTGAGGTATCGGTTTGACACCGCAGTCCAGTGGGGCGGCGGGATGCTGGACAATGCGGAAGTGACCCTGGGGCTGCAGAACATGTTTGATACGCTGCCGCCCATTCTGGCCGTGACCGGGCCTGCGGGCGGGGCCTACAGTGCCTATGGAGATCCGCGCCTGCGGCGGTATTCGATCTCATTCACCAAGCGCTTCGGTCTGTAGGAATTGCCGGCGCGGGCGTTCAGATCCACCCGAACGCCCGCGCCATGATGCCCAACAGCGCGGCGGACATCAGCAGGAACCACACCCGGTCCAGCGCCCGGCCGACGGCGAGGCTGGAGAAGGATTTCTCCACCTTCAACTCCAGGGCGGCGACGGAGTCCTTGACGCCGTCCACCTTGTCATTCATCCGGTCGAACTTGTCGTTCAGTCGGCCGATGTCTGTCTTCATGTCGCCGATATCGGAGCGGATATGTTCGACGTTGGCCTCCAGGCGGGCTACGCGTTCTTCCATCGGAGTCTCCCTCAAATTAATTGCCGGCAGGGCCATGGCCGTCCCTCGTACGAAAATGCCTACATCCTGTCGGCTATAGTACGACTCACAATTCACCCATGGCAATCGGGGAACCCCGCAATCCCCGAAGATGAGCCTCTGCTAAAGCACCCGCGCGTGCAGATAATCGATGGTGCGGTTCAGCTCCGCCTCCAGCGCCTCGGCCAGCGCCGGTACCTGCTCGCCGGCGCCATTGTGCGCCGCCGTTTCCAGTTGTGCCGCCACCGCGCTGGCAGCAGTGGCCCTGATGTTGGCGCTGGCGCCCTTGATGGCGTGGGCGCACTCGCGAACTGCCTGGTAATCCTGCCGTCGCACACCGTCGGCGATTTTCTCCAGCGCCTGGTCGCCGCTGGAGATGTACAGCTCGGCCAGTTCCCGCGCCAGTTCCTCATCGCCGTCCATTGAATCCAGCAGCGTGTGCCAGTCCACCGGCGCTGAATTCCGCGCGGACTCCTCGGCCATGCGCAGCTGGGTCAGGGTTTCATTGCCGAGAATGGGCAGGGTGCTGGTGCGGTTGCCGTTGTTGCGTCCGGTTGTGAGGTTGATGTGACGCTCCAGCGACGCCTCCAGTCTGGTGCGGTCGATGGGCTTGGTGAGGTAATCGTCCATGCCGGCCGCGCGGCATTTCTCGTCGTCGCCTTTCATGGCGTGGGCGGTGAGGGCGACGATGGGAATATGCAGTTTGGCGTGCTCGGGCACCGCACCCATCATCATGCGCTGTTCCTCCATGCGGCGGATCTCGCGCGTGGCCTCGTAGCCGTCGAGCTCGGGCATCTGGCAGTCCATGAGGATCAGGTCGTAGCGTCCGCTTTCCCAAGCCTTCACCGCCTCGCGGCCGTTTTCCACCGCATCGACACGATAGCCGAGCTTCTCCAGCACCACGCGCGCCACCTTCTGGTTCACCGGATTGTCCTCGGTCAGCAGGATGCGTCGGCCGTCGTGCGCGCGCGCGGTGCGCACCTGGTGGCGGGTGACGATGGGTTGTGAGTGGGTGTGCCAGGATTCCCCCGGTGCCGCCATGACCAGCTCCAGGCAGTCGACCAGATCGTGACGGGTGACGGGTTTGAGCAGATAGGCTGCAAAACCCAGCTCCGCGCAACGCTGGGCGTCGCCGCGCTGGCCGGAGGAGGTAAGCAGCACCAGTCGTGTCTTTGTCAGTTTTCCATCCTTGGCGATACGCTGTCCGAGGCCGACACCGTCGCTGCCGGGCATCTGGAAGTCGATCAGCGCCACATCGAAGGGCCGTGAGCCGTTGGCCGCTTCGCGCAGCAGAGTCAGGCCGGCTTCCGCGTCAGCGGCGCACACCGCATCCATGCCGTACAGTTCCACCTGGCCGGCGAGTACCCGGCGGTTGGTGGGGTTGTCATCGACGATGAGCACGCGCACGCCGCGTAGCTTGTCGCGGCCGACGCGCTTGTTTGTCTGAGCAGCGGTTGACACGCCCAGACGCGCGGTGAGCCAGAACATCGAGCCGCGCCCTTCCAGGCTCTCCGCACCTACCTCGCCGCCCATCAATCCAGCCAGACGTTTGACGATGGAAAGCCCCAGGCCTGTACCGCCATAGCGGCGGGTGGTGGAGCCGTCCACCTGCATGAAGGGCTGGAAGAGGTTCTTCAGCCGGTCCTTTGGAATGCCGATGCCGGTATCGCGCACCGCGCAGCGGACCAGCAGGTCCAGCGGCCCGCGTTCGACCACACGAATTTCCAGCGTCACTTCGCCGTGCTTCGTGAATTTCACCGCGTTGCCGCCGAGGTTGATCAGGACCTGCCGCAGGCGCGACGGGTCGCCGACCACCAGTTCGGGCAGCGCCGGATCGATGCTGGCCACGACCTCGAGTCCCTTGGCGTGCGCCTGGATGGACAGCAGCCGCGCCACATCCTCCACCGTGTCGCGCAGATCCATGTCCACTTCTTCCAGGTCGAGCTTGTTGGCCTCGATCTTGGAGAAGTCCAGGATGTCATTGATGACCGTCAGCAGTGCTACGGCGCTCTCGCGAATGGTTTCGGAGTAATCGCGCTGGGTGGCGTTGAGCTGTGTATCCATCAGCAGCTCTGTCATGCCGATGACGCCGTTCATGGGCGTGCGAATCTCATGGCTCATGTTGGCCAGGAAATGTGACTTGGCCTGCGTGGCCATCTCCGCCTCCTCCTTGGCGGCCTCAAGATCGCGGGTGCGCTCGGCAATCTGTGCTTCCAGTGCCTCCGAATTGCGTTTGAGCTGCTGTACGCGCCAGCTGATGGCGTAGCCCGCCAGGACCAGCACGGCGAACGTGCACAGGGCGATGAACCACCAGCTTTGCCAGAAGTGCGGCTGCAGGCGGAAGGTCAGTCGTGCGCCGTCCTCGTTCCAGACGCCGTCATTGTTGCCGGCGATGACATGAAAGGTGTACTCGCCGGGACTGAGTCCGGTGTAGTAGGCCGTGCGGCGCGTGCCAGCGTCGGTCCAGTCCCGGTCATAGCCCTCCAGGCGGTAACGGAAGCGCACTTTGCCCGGGGCCTGCAGGCTCAGGGCCGTGTACTGGATCTCCCAGTTGCTGGCGCCGGGCGGCACCACCGGCGGACCGTCGGCGGCTGCTTCGCCTTCCGCCATGGAACCGAACTCGATACCGAAGATATCCAGCACGCTGGCGATGGGGCCGGGTTTTCTGTCTTCCGGGCCGGCCGCCTGGCCGTCGGCGAGCACCTGTTCAATCACCACCGGTGGCGGCAAGGCGTTGCTGCGCATGTTGGCCGGATCGAAATGCACCAGGCCACGGGTGGTCGGTAACCACATGTGCCCATCGGCGGTGACGCAGCCGGCGGTGGTGTTGGCGCCGTTGAACTCGATGGTGCGCAGGCCGTCGGCCAGGCCGTAGCCGTGGAACACCGGTGGTGGTACGTCGCCGTCTTCACCTGCATCCAGGTAGCGGTCCAGATCACTGCGCGGCACCGAGAACAGGCCCTTGTTTGTCGTGACCCACAGCTGCCCCTGCCGGTCCTCAAGGATCTTCAGGATCACTTCCTTGATCGGGCCCTCGCCGGCTTTCAACGGCTCGAATTGCTCGTTGCGCACGCGCACCAGGCCGCCGTTGGTGCCCAGCCACAGCGTACCGTTCTCATCCTCGTGCATGGTGGTGACCCGCAGGCCACCATTCATGCCGTAGCGGCGCATACGTCCGCCATCCAGCACAAACAAACCACGGATGTCGGTGGCCACCCAGAGTTTGCCAGTGCGATCTTCCAGGATGCTGCTGATGGTGACGGCGCCGAGGTCCAGCATGGTGTCTGGCGCCTTGTACAGCAGTCCTCCTATTACGGCATTGAGTCCCGCGTCGGTTCCGATCCACAGCCGCTCCTGGGTGTCCTCCATCAGTGCGTGAATGGTGTCGCCGGACAGGCCCTGCTTGCGGCTGAACTGCTTGAGCTCACCGTTGTGCCAGCGGTACAGGCCCCGTCCCTCGGTGCCGATCCACAGTGCACCGCTGCGGTCTTCCAGTACGGTGCGCACACGCACATTTCTCAGGCCGATACGTGCGGCGAGATTCTCGAATCGCCAGCTTGAGGGCGTGGAGCCGGCGAAGCGCAGGCGCGCCACGCCCGCATCGGTGCCGATCCATAAACCGTCGCCGCGGGCAGGCGCGACGGCCCATGCCATGTTGTTGGGCAGGCCCTCAGTCTCACCGAAGGTCAGGAACTTGCCGTCCCGCAGGCGGAACAGTCCGCCGCCATTGGTGCCCACCCACAGGCTGCCTTCGGGATCCTCGAACACGGCGCTGAGTTCGTTGTGTGGCAGCCGGTCGATGCCCAGTGTGCTGAATACACCGCGGCTCTGGCGCACCAGACCGCCATTGAAGGTGGAGATCCACAGGTTGTCGTTGCTGTCGCGGGTGATGTCGCGGATGGCGCCGAGCTTGCTGGTGACTGAGGAGAAGCGCCCGTCCGCGCGGCGGTACAGCCGTCCGCCCTCGGTGCCCAGCCACAGTGTGCCGTCCTTGTCCTCGTACATGGCGCGCACCGCATCGGTGGTGGATATCTGCCGCGCCACCTTGAAGCGCTCGCCGTCGAGGCGGTGCAGCCCCGAGCCGCCGGTGGCCACCCACAAGGTGCCCTCGTGGTCCTGGTGGACGGCACGGATGTTCGCATCGCCCAGTCCGTCGGATGTGGTGTACAGCCTGGCAGTGCCGCCCTCCGCGCGGAACAGCCCGGCACGGGTTCCCACCCAGAGTCGCCCGTCCTTGTCCTCGGTCAGCGTTTGTACGTCGGCTTCCGCCAGCCCCTGCATGCCCTGGTACATGCGCAACTGTCCGTTCTCCAGGACCATCAATCCGATCTGTGTGCCCACCCACAGCCGCCCGCGACTGTCGACCAGCAGGGCATGGATGTTGGCGCTGACCATCTCCGCAGTGTTGGTGCGGTCCAATACCACGAAGCGCACACCGTCAAATCGCGCCAGGCCCTCAAGGGTGCCGATCCACAGGTAACCGTCCGGCGTGCGGGCCAGCGCCTGCACCTTGTCATTGGGCATGCCGTGCTGGATCTGCCAGTTGTCCGTGACGTACTGGGTCAGCTGGCGGCTGGGGTCTAGCGCTGCTGCCGTCCAGCTGGACAGCAGCAGCATCATTCCCGTCAAACCCGCTGCAGGTTTCAAGCCGCAAGTCATGGAGCCACACTCCCAAGGTATGCCGTGGTGCGCTGAAATTGTTCGCGGACTTGTTCCGCCGCCGCCCGGCAGCCCGCATGGTCGGCGTTTGCAGCCAGTTGCTCAAGTGCTCCGGCCGCCGCCGCCAGCTGGTCGGCGCAACAGTTGGAGGCTGCGCCCTTCAGGCTGTGCGCATTGCGGCGCAGCGCGGGCAGATCGGAGGTTTCCTGGGCCGTGGCGATCTTCATCAGCGTGGCTTCGCTGCTGGAAATGAATGTGGCAAGCAGTTCGCGGATGAATGCCACATCTCCGCCCGCCAGTTCATTCAGCGCCTCCAGGTCGACGGGCGGTGGCGTGGCGGAGCGGCCGGGAGCAGGCTCCGGCTGGTGAGTTGGGTTGCCGGTTTCAGGCGCGGCTGTGGTGGAGAGACCCGCCTCCGCGCCGGCGAGCCGGGTCCGGACAGCATCTTCGGCACCGCGCGCGGTGGCCTCGATGAGCGCCAGTTCGGCCTGCTTGCGCCGCGTGACGTCCAGCGTGATGCCCAGGATGCGTTGCACGGCGCGTTTCCCGTCCGTCGGGCTGCCGCCCGCGCCATCGGTGACCAACCGTCCGGCGCCTTCGATCCACAGCAGCGCTCCATCAGGACGCAGGATGCGGTACTCGACGTTGTAGCGTCCGCTGCTCTGCAGCTGCCGGTGCGTTGGTCCGTGGGTGGCTGTGGCGGAGATGGCCTGCTGCAGATCGTGCGCCAGCAGCTCCAGGTCCTGCGGATGTACGGTGGCCAGCCAGCGTTCCCGGGTGATGGCCTCGCCGGCGCCCGCGCTGATGCCCAGCTGCTGGAAGAACAGGGGCGATCCGCACACCATGCCGGTGTCCAGATCGAGTTCAAACAGGCCCACGGCGCCCGCCTCGAGGGCAGGTTCGAAGAACGACCTGCGGCGCGGCCGCCCGTTTTTTGGACGCAGGAAAGCGCACAGCCGCTCGATGAAGTTCATCGGCTGGGCCCCCGACCCCGGGGGTTGGGCCATAATCCGTACAACCGCTGAAAACAGGGAACTTGTATGCGTTTCGTAAAAATTCTCGGCTACTCGCTCTTGGGGCTGGGCCTGCTGCTCGCCTTGGCGGTCGTGGCTATTGTGATACTCGTCGATCCCAACGATTTCAAGGAGGAAATTGCGCAGGTGGTAAAAAACAACACCGGGAGGGAGCTGCGACTCGAGGGAGACCTGGGATTGTCCTTCTTTCCGTGGCTGGCGCTGGAGGTTCGCCAGGCGCAACTGGGCAATGCCGCGGGCTTCGGTGATGAGCCCTTCGCCGCCATCGAGGAGGCGGCCGTGGGCGTGCGTCTTTGGCCCTTATTAAACAAAGAGTTACAGATAGGCCGGGTGCGGCTGGAAGGCATGCGGCTGAACCTGCAGGTGGACGGGCAGGGGCGGTCGAACTGGGCGGATCTCGGTTCCCGGGAACCGGCGGCGGATGCGGCGGCCGGCTCGCAGGCCGCCAGCGGCAACCCCCGAGCCTCCATCGCCGGCCTGACAGTAAAGGACGCGGCGCTTAACTACCGCGACGCGCAGTCCGGCAGCGATCTCCGCATTACCGGGCTGAATCTGCAAACCGGCCGGCTGGCGGCGGGCGAGCCGATGGATGTGCAACTGGATCTGAAGTATTCCGGTGGAGCAGAGGGACCGCAGTTACCCGTTTCACTGGAATTGAAGGCGCTGACGCTGGACCTGGACAAACAGACCCTGCACTCGCCGCAGTTCCTGCTCTCGGTATCGCCGGCGAAGATCCGCGGTCAGTTGCAGGGCGAGCATATTCTCGACAGTCCGGCGTTCACTGCACAGATCACGCTGGAGGAGGTCTCCCTGCGCGAGCTGCTGCAGACGCTGGATATCGAGCCGCCACAGACCCGCGATGACGATGTGCTGGATTCCCTGGCGCTGGAAGCGCAGCTGGCGGCCAGCAGCGAAAGTCTGGCGCTGTCGGAGCTGAAGCTGAAACTGGATGACACGCAGATGAGCGGCAGTCTCGGCATCGCGGACTTCGCCAGCACGGCGCTGCGTTTTGAATTGCTGGTCGACAGCATTGATCTCGATCGCTATCTGCCGCCGGCGCCCGCAGAGGGGCAGGAATCCGCCGCCGCGGGCGAACCGATCGAGCTGCCGATGCAGGCGCTGAAAGAACTGAATGCCAGGGGCACGCTCGACATCGGCGCGCTCACCCTCGCCAGCATGAAGATGACGGATGTGAAGGTGAAGATCGACGCCCAGGACGGGGTGGTGCGCATTGATCCCTCGCAGGCGCAGCTGTACAGCGGCACTCATCGCGGCAAGGTGACCATCGACGCGCGCGCGGACACCGCGAGCCTGGCGCTGGAGGAGCAGCTCAGCGGCATCGACTTCGCCCCGATCATGCAGGAACTGTTCGACAGCGCCCGTCTCAGCGGCAAGGGCACCACCAGCATGACCTTGTCCGCACAGGGTAATGATTCCCAGGCCTGGCTGCGCACGCTGGACGGCGGGATGGATTTTTCCGTGGCGGACGGGGCGGTGGAGGGCATGGATCTGTGGCATGAGATCCGCCGCGCGCAGGCGCTGCTCAAGCGCCAGCCGGCGCCGGGTGCCGGTGCCGGCCGCACGGCATTCAACACGCTGCAGGCCTCGGCCACGGTAACCGATGGCAAGGTCGACAATCGCGATCTGGTCGCGGACATGGATTACATGCAGGTCACCGGCCAGGGTACGCTGGATCTGGCCAGCCAGAAGGTGGACTACCGGCTGAAGACCAGCGTTTCGCAGGTGCCCGCGGAGGGAGAGGGTGCGGAGCTGGCGGAGCTGAAGTCCGTCGAGATTCCCGTACGCATCAGCGGCACGCTGGACGACCTGAAAGTGCGGCCGGACCTGGAGGCGCGGGTGAAGGCCGAAGTGGACGAGAAGGTTGAGGAAAAGAAAGAGGAGCTGAAGGAGAAGCTGCAGGATCAGCTCGGTAAATGGCTCAAGAAGAAGTAACGCCACCCTTCGCCGCCGCGCTGCTCGCCTGGCACGAACATCATGGCCGCAAGGATCTGCCGTGGCAGCACGAAACCACGCCCTACCGGGTGTGGGTGTCGGAGATCATGCTGCAGCAGACGCAGGTGGCCACGGTCATCGGCTACTTCAACCGCTTCGTGGAGAGTTTCCCGGATGTAACGACGCTGGCTGCAGCGCCCGTCGATGAGGTGCTGCATCTATGGTCGGGCCTGGGCTACTACGCCCGCGCGCGCAACCTGCATCGGGCGGCAGAGCGGATCGTCGATGAACATGGCGGTGAGTTTCCCCGCACGCTGGAGGCGGCCATGGCACTGCCCGGCGTAGGACGTTCGACGGCCGGCGCAATTCTCGCGCTGGCCTGCGGGCAGCGCCATTCCATCCTTGATGGCAACGTCAAACGCGTGCTGGCCCGCTACTTCGCCATCGAGGGATTTCCCGGCCTGTCGGCGGTGAGTAATCGTTTGTGGAGTCTGGCCGAGGACTGCACGCCGCAGGAGAATGTAGCGCGATACACGCAGGCGATTATGGATCTGGGTGCGACGCTGTGCGTGCGCCGCAAACCGCAATGTGCCACCTGTCCGCTCGCCGCCGGTTGCGTGGCACGCAGGGCCGGTAGACAGCATGATCTCCCGGCCCCGCGGCCACGCAGGGCCCGACCGCGCCGCAGGACCTGCATGCTGCTGGCGCTGCGTGAACAAAGATTCGTGCTGCTGCAGCGCCGTCCGCCCGCGGGCATATGGGGCGGTCTGTGGGGTCTGCCGGAGTTCGACACCGCGCAGGCTGCGCAGGAATGGTGCCAGCTGCAGTTCGGCGATCTGCCGGCGCCGCCGCGCGGCGGGCCTGTTGTGCATCATGCCTTTACCCACTTCGATCTGGAGATCGAACCGCTGACCGTGGATTGCGGTGCACCGTCCGCGGTGATGGAAGCGGGCAGCTGGGTGTGGTATGACCCGGTGGTTCCTGCGAAGCTGGGGCTGGCCGCGCCGGTGAAGGCACTGATTGAATCCTGTGCGCGGTGCTGAATGCCCTGCGAATGTTCCACACATTGTTCCGAGGTTTGAAGTCACTCATGTCACGCACTGTTCAATGCATACTTCTCGGTCGCGAGGCGCCCGGCCTGGACTACCTGCCCTATCCCGGTGAACTGGGCAAGCGCATCTACGACAATGTCTCCCAGGAGGCCTGGGGGCGCTGGGTACAGCACCAGACCATGCTGCTCAACGAATACCGCCTCACGCCCATCGAGCCGAAGGCGCGAAAATTTCTGCAAGCGGAGATGGAGAAGTTCTTCTTCGGCACCGGTTCGGACAAACCGGCGGAGTTTGTCGATCCGGAGAGAACCACACCCGCTTCCTGATCGTGTAGCACCATGGCTATCCGAGCGTAAAGCAGAACGCCGCCCCTTCCTCCGGCTTGCCCCGCGCCCATATCCGCCCGCCGTGCCGGTGGATAATGCGCCGCGTCGTCGCCAGCCCCAGGCCGGTGCCGGGGAAGTCCTCCGCCGTGTGCAGGCGCTGGAACGGAACAAACAGGCGGGCCGCGTGATCCGGATCGAAACCGGCGCCGTTATCGCGTACGAAGTAACTGATCGCCCTGGCCGTCCCGGCCGCCTCGTCCGCCTCGGCGCACTCGGCGCCGAAGGCGATGTGCGCCGTCTCGCGGTGCGCGGTGAATTTCCAGGCATTGCCCAGCAGGTTCTCGAGTACCACGCGCAGCAGGTGCGGATCGGCATGGGCGAGGAGCTGATCCTGGACATCGCTTTCTACGGCACGATGTGGATTGTCCTGTCGCAGCTCCCGCAATACCTCGCGAGCCAGCGCTGACAGGTCCACGCGGTCGCGTACCAGCCCGGCGCTGCCGGCGCGGGCCAGGTTCAGCAGACTGTCGAGGCGGGCGCCTATGCGCGCCACGCAGTCCTGGATGCGCTGCGGCGCCTGTGCGCCATCCTCGTCATTTGCGCTGGTCCGGGTTTCCTGCAGGAACTGCACGCAGCCGTCG
This sequence comes from Gammaproteobacteria bacterium, assembly GCA_021773365.1. Classification (GTDB taxonomy): domain Bacteria; phylum Pseudomonadota; class Gammaproteobacteria; order Steroidobacterales; family Steroidobacteraceae; genus JAJFKF01. The sequence continues at coordinate 79,973 of JAJFKF010000017.1, forward strand.
ATGACCCGTAGCGGCGCGCGCAGTTCATGCACCACTGCGAAGTTGAATGCCTCCAGATCATCCACGGTGTTTTCCAGTGCCGCGGTGCGTTCGCCCGCAATCTGCGGTGCGGTAATGTCCTCGCAGCAGCCGAAAAAGCCGAGGAAACTGCCGTCAGGCGCAAAGTACGGCGCGCCCTGCTCGCGCAGCAGGCGCAATCCGCCACCGGCATCGCGCAGCCGGTACTGCAGCGTGAAGCAGCGGCGCAGGGCAAAGGCCTCGACAAAGATATGTGCGCCAAGGCGCAGATCCGGCGCCGGAATGCGCTGGCCCCAGTCGGGGCCGAGCTCATCTTCCAGGGTGCGGTCCGGCCCGTACAGCCGGCGCCTGGCAAAGAAGGAAAAAGCCGCGTCGGCGGCCACGCGCCACAGCAATGTGCGTGGGCCTGCGGGGAGCGGGATACCGCCCTCGCGTCCGTGACTGACGACGGAAACCCCGCCCTCACTGGCATCGATATTTGCGTCCACCGGTCTGCCTCCATACTGATCGGGCCGTTGCATGCAACGGCTGTTGCCTGGGGCGCCATGGCCTGGCGCCTGTCAGGCCCGGGTTCGTTCCTTTGGGCCGTGGCCGGTAGTCTAACGCCGCGCGCCGTCGGCGGGACCTGCGCTGAATTGAAAATCAGGGTTTACCTGCACGCCGGTTAGGGGTGGGCGGCATTCCGGCTGAAGATGATGATCTGTCCGTCCGAACGTCGCACCGCCAGTCCTTCGAGTCTGCCGACAAACAGCAGCATCGATTCCGGATCGCTGGCGTCGAAGACACCGGAAAGCCGGATCCGCGCCGCCCGCTCGTCCGCGATACGAATCTGCGGCGAGTGCTTGTGGCGGTTGAAGCCGCTAACAATATCCGCCAGTGGCTCATCGACAAAGACCAGCCAGTCCCGCCGCCAGGCGCTCATTGCCGCGATGTCCAGCCCGGTGCGTCGCACGAGGTCGCCTGTGAGGTCGATGCGTGCCTCTTCCCCCGGGCGCAGGATGTCCGCGGCGGCCGTGCCGGCGTGCGCATTGCCCGCGCCCGTTCCGGGATCCGCGCCATTGGCGCGCGGCGGACTGGCCGGCGCCTCATCGGCGGCGGTGATCCGCACCGCGCCTTCCATGACTGACACGGTGGTCTCCTGCTCGCGGCGGTTGACGTTGAAGGCCGTACCCACTGCCTGGATGAGCGTCTGTCCCGCGTGAACGCGAAAGGGACGGGCCGGATCGGCGGCAACCTGAAAAAATGCTTCGCCCTCGAGCAGGCGCAGCTCGCGGGCCGAGGCGCCAAGACGCACCTGCAAACGCGATCCGGCATTCAGATGCACCTGCGAACCGTCGGCCAGCGCCAGCGCACGCTGCTCGTCGGCGCCGGTGGTGTAGCTGTGCCAGAGGGAGAGGTTGGTCAGCTGCCATACGCCTG